>CBHTTS010000106.1:0-15376 GCA_966095775.1 uncultured Variovorax sp.
GCGGCGTCGGCATGGACGTGGTCAAGCGCAACATCCAGGAGATGGGCGGCCACGTCGAGATCAGCTCGCGCCAGGGCTCGGGCACCACCACGCGCATCGTGCTGCCGCTGACGCTCGCGATCCTCAACGGCATGTCGGTCAAGGTCGGCAGCGAGGCCTACATCCTGCCGCTGAGCTACGTGATCGAGTCGCTGCAGCCGCTGCCGGAGCACCTGCACTCGATCACCAGCGACGGCCACGTGATCAAGGTGCGCGGCGAATACCTGCCGCTGATCGAGCTGCACGGCGTGTTCGACGTCGCGGGCGCCCAGACCGACCCGACCCAGGGCATCCTGGTGATCGTCCAGGCCAACGAGAACCGCTTCGCGCTGCTCGTCGACGAGCTGCTCGGCCAGCACCAGGTGGTGGTGAAGAACCTCGAGACCAACTACCGCAAGGTGCCGGGCATCTCGGCCGCGACCATCCTCGGCGACGGCAGCGTGGCCTTCATCATCGACGTGGACGCGATGCCGCGCATCCAGCGCGCGCATGCGGTGCGCGCAAGCGCGCTGGCCCACGCCGCCAGGCAGGACCCGGTCACCGCGTAGGAAGCACGGGGAGGATCGCCATGCGTTTCGACTTCTTCCGCCGCACGGACGCCGGCATGGATGCCTCGGCCGGCGGCACGGGCAGCCTCGCGGTCCCGCGCACGGCCGGCTTCGTGGCCTGCACCGCGCTGCTGGACCCGCAGAAGCGCGGCGTCGGCTACAAGTTCAGCTGGCGCCCGGCGGTGCCGGCGCAGCAGGCGCCCGATGCGATCACGCAGTTCAAGGCGCTGCTCGCCTGCGTGACGGAGCATCTGCATCCGCCCGAGATGCCGTGGCGGCTCGGCCGCAGCGAACTGTTCTTCGACGTGGACGCGCAGGCGCTCGCGCTCGGCGCGCTGCAGTCGCTGCCGCCCGAATACACGGTGTTCTGCCTCGGCATCGAGGACCTTGCCAACGAGGAGCTGCGGCCGGTGCTGCTGTTCCTGCGCGAGCAGGGCTTCAGCTTCATGCTCTGCCGCGCCGGCGCGCTGCCCGACGATCCCGAGCTGCGCGGCCTGATCACGCATTTCGACGTCGGCGCGGGCGATCCGGCGCTGATCGCGGCGGTGCGCGGCGGCGAGCCGCCCGGCCACATGCCGATCCAGCCGATCGCCACGCGCATCGCCTCGTGGAAGGAGTTCGGCGCCTGCGCGCCCCACCGTATCGACGTGTTCGTCGAGGCCAGCAGCGGCTTCCCGCCCGCGCTCGCGCGCCCGGGCGCCAACGAGCTGCAGCCCGAGTCGATGCTGATCGTGCGCCTGCTGCAGATGATCCAGCGCAACGAGGACCTGCGCGAGGTCGAGGCAGCCCTCAAGCGCGATGCCGCGCTGACCTACCGGCTGCTGCGCCACATGAACTCGCCGGCCGTGGGCGCGGGCGTGGAGATCCACTCGCTGCACCACGCGGTCACGATGCTCGGCTACTCGCCGCTGTTCCGCTGGCTGTCGATGCTGCTGGCCACGAGCAACGCCGCGGGCAGCCCGCCCTTCATGATGAAGAAGGCGATCATGCGCGGCCGCTTCGTCGAGCTGATGGGCGAGAGCATGCTGCCGCCCGGCGAAGCCGACAACCTCTTCGTCGTGGGCATGTTCTCGCTGATCGACCAGCTGCTCGGCGTGCCGATGGCGCAGGTGCTCGCCAAGGTGCAGCTGCCCGAGGCCGTGCAGCAGGCGATCCTCTCGCGCGGCGGCGTGTACGGCCCCTTCCTTTCGCTGGCCGAGGCCTGCGAGCTCGACAACGGCGAGGCGGCCTGCCTCGCCGAGGCGCTGCTGCTGAGCGCCGACCAGGTCAACGCGGCGCACCTGCGCGCGCTCGCCTGGTCGCACGACGTGACCCTGACCGAAGCTGCCTGAGGAGCACCCGCCGCCATGAGCTCCGAATTCCTTTTCACCGACAGCGACTTCTCGCGCATCCGCACGCTGATCCATCGCCGCGCCGGCATCGCGCTCGGCGAGCACAAGCGGCAGATGGTCTACAGCCGCCTGTCGCGCCGGCTGCGCGAACTCGGCCTGCCGGAGTTCTCGACCTACCTCGCCCGGCTCGAGGAGAGCCGCGACGACAACGAGTGGCAGCTGTTCATCAACTCGCTGACCACCAACCTGACCTCCTTCTTCCGCGAGGCGCACCACTTCCCGGTGCTCGCGGACCTGGCGCGCAAGTCGCCGCAGCCGTTCACCGTCTGGTGCGCCGCCGCGTCGACCGGCGAAGAGCCCTATTCGATCGCGATCACGCTGATGGAGGCCCTCGGCGAGCGCGCCTCCGCGGCCCGCATCATCGCCACCGACATCGACACCTCGGTGCTCGCGCGCGCCTCGGCCGGCGTCTTCACGATGGAGCAGGTCAGCCGCATGTCGACCGAGCGGCTGCGGCGCTTCTTCAACAAGGGCACGGGCGCGAACGCGGGCAAGGTGCGCGTGCGGCCCGAAGTGGCCGCGATGGTCAAGTTCTCGCGCCTCAACCTGCTCGATGCCGGCTGGCCCGTGAAGGAGCCGGTGGACGCGATCTTCTGCCGCAACGTGATGATCTATTTCGACAAGCCGACGCAGAAGAAGCTGCTGGACCGCTTCGTGCCGCTGCTCAAGCCGCACGGCCTGCTGTTCGCGGGCCACTCGGAGAACGCCTCGCTCGTCAACCAGACCTTCAAGACCATCGGTCAGACCGTGTACGCGCTCGGCAAGGGGCGCGGATGAGCATGGGACTCGCAAGGGAGAAGGCCGCCGCCTGCGCCGCGGCGCCGGGGTCGGTGGCCACCCATCACTACTTCGACCGCGACTTCGACTGCCAGGCGGTGAAGCTGCTGCCGGCGGAGTACTTCGTGACCGACGCCGGCGTGCTGCTCACCACCGTGCTCGGCTCGTGCGTGGCGGCCTGCATCACCGACGTGGAGGCGGGCGTGGCGGGCATGAACCATTTCATGCTGCCCGACGACGCCGAGCCCGACGCGCGCGGACAGGCCGGCTCGATGCGCTACGGCGGCCACGCGATGGACGTGCTGATCGCCGAGCTGCTGCGCGCGGGCGCGCGGCGCGAGCGCCTCAAGGCCAAGGTCTTCGGCGGCGCCGCGGTGCTGGCGAACATGACCATGCTCAACATCGGCGGGCGCAATGCCGACTTCGTGCTGCGCTACCTCGAGAAGCAGCGCATCGCGGTGGTCGCGCAGGACCTGCGCGGCCTGCATGCGCGCCGCGTCTGCCTGCTGCCCGGCAGCGGCAAGGCCGTGGTGCGCAAGCTGCGCTCGCAGGTCGATATCCAGGCGGTCCAGCGCGACGAGGGAGAACTCCTGCGCCGCTGGTCCGCCGCTTATGGCAACGGAAAGTGGATCGCATGAAGAAGATCAAGGTGGTGTGCGTCGACGACTCGGCGCTGATACGCAGCGTGATGACCGAGATCATCAACAGCCAGAGCGACATGACGGTCGTGGGCACGGCGGCCGATCCGCTGCAGGCGCGCGACCTCATCAAGGCGACCAACCCCGACGTGCTCACGCTCGACGTGGAGATGCCGCGCATGGACGGGCTGGAGTTCCTCGAGAAGCTCATGCGCCTGCGGCCGATGCCGGTGGTGATGGTCTCGTCGCTGACCGAGCGCGGCTCGGAGATCGCGCTGCGCGCGCTCGAGCTCGGCGCGATCGACTTCGTGACCAAGCCCAAGCTCGGCGTGCGCGACGGCCTGCTGCAGTACACCGAGCTCATCACCGGCAAGATCCGCACCGCCGCGGCCGCGCGCCTGCTGCCGAGCCGGCAGGGCGCCGCCGCGCGCGCCGGCGCGGACAGCCCGCAGGAGCCGCTGCTGCGCAGCCCGCTGCTGAGCACCGAGAAGCTGCTGATCATCGGCGCCTCCACCGGCGGCACCGAGGCGATCCGCGAGGTGCTGCTGCCGCTGCCGCCCGACGCGCCCGCGGTGCTGATCGCGCAGCACATGCCGCCGGGTTTCACGCGCTCGTTCGCGCAGCGGCTCAACGGGCTGTGCCGCATCACCGTCAAGGAGGCCGAGCACGGCGAGCGCGTGCTGCCGGGCTATGCCTACATCGCGCCGGGCGGCTACCACCTGTCGCTGGCGCGCAGCGGCGCCAACTACGTCGCGCAGCTCGACCAGGAGCCGCCGGTGAACCGCCACCGGCCCTCGATCGACGTGCTGTTCGACTCCGCCGCGCGGCACGCGGGCAAGAACGCGATCGGGATGATCCTGACGGGCATGGGCAAGGACGGCGCCGAGGGCCTGCTGCGCATGAAGCAGGCCGGGGCCTACACCTTCGCCCAGAACGAGGCCAGCTGCGTGGTCTTCGGCATGCCGCGCGAGGCGATCGCGCTCGGCGCCGTGGACGACGTGGCGCCGCTCGACGAGATGGGGCGCCGCGTGCTGGCGCACCTGCGCACCTTCGGCGAGCGCGCGAACCGGGTTTGAGAACCAGCAACGAACTGTTTTTGGAGTTGAAGCATCGTGATCGATAAGAGCATCAAGATTTTGGTCGTGGACGACTTTCCGACCATGCGGCGCATCGTGCGCAACCTGCTGAAGGAGCTCGAGTTCCTCAACGTCGACGAGGCCGAGGACGGCCTCGCGGGGCTCGAGAAGCTGCGCGGCGGCAACTTCGGCTTCGTGGTGTCGGACTGGAACATGCCGAACATGGACGGCCTGACCATGCTGCAGACCATCCGCGCCGACCCCGAGCTCGGCAAGCTGCCGGTGCTGATGGTGACGGCCGAGGCCAAGAAGGAGAACATCATCGCCGCCGCCCAGGCCGGCGCCAACGGCTACGTGGTCAAGCCCTTCACTGCGGCCACGCTCGAGGAAAAGATCAACAAGATCTTCGAGAAGCTGCAGAAAGAGGCGGTGTGAGATGAGCCAGCATGCGCTCGAACACGCGGAGCACGGGAACACGGCCGAGGAGCTGCTCGGGCGCATCGGCCACCTGACGCGCCAGCTGCGCGAGGGGCTGCGCGAGCTCGGCCTCGACAAGCAGGTCGCGAAGGCCGCCCAGGCCATTCCCGACGCGCGCGACCGCCTGGGCTACATCGCCACCATGACCGAGCGCGCGGCGCACCGCGCCCTCAACGCGATCGACCTCGCGCAGCCGCTGCAGGAGGACCTCGCGAGCAACGCCAAGGGCCTGAGCCAGCGCTGGGACGAATGGTTCGCCAACCCGGTCGAGCTCGACCAGGCGCGCCAGCTCGTGATGGACACGCGCGGCTACCTCAAGGACGTGCCCGACAAGGCCGGCGCGATCAACACCCAGCTGATCGAGATCCTGATGGCGCAGGACTTCCAGGACCTCACGGGCCAGGTCATCAAGAAGATGATGGAAGTGGTCAACGACGTCGAGACCCAGCTGCTGCAGGTGCTGATCGACAACTCGCACGCCGACAAGCGCCACGAGATCGAGCAGAGCAGCCTGCAGAACGGCCCGCAGATCCATGCCGACGCGCCCGATGCGGTGACCGGCCAGGCGCAGGTCGACGACCTGTTGGAGAGCCTGGGCTTCTGAGCCCCCGCACCGTGCTCAGACGGTGAGCACGACCTTGCCGGTGTGCGCGCCGCGCTCGAGGTAGGCGTGCGCCTGCACCACGTCGGCCAGCGCGAAGCGGCGGTCGATCGGCAGCGCGAAGCGGCCGTCCGCGAGGCCCGCCTCGATGAAGCACAGGGCGCGCCGCAGCGCCGCCTCGTCGCGCGGCAGCCCCATGCTCGCCGAGCCGGTGAACTCCAGCACCTTGTAGACGTGGAAGCGCCAGCTCCTGCAGAACTGGGCCGTGACGGGGTAGGCGAGCTCCGCGCCGCCCGACAGGCCGTAGAGCAGGTACCAGCCGCGCGGCGCCACCGCATCGCCGAGGCGCTCGAAGAGCGGACCGCCGACGCCGTCGTACACCAGGTCGACGCCGCGCCCGCCGGTGTGGCCGCGCACGGCCTCGACCACGTCCTCCTGCTGCGTCACCACGACGTGCGCGGCGCCCGCGTCGTAGAGCGCCTGGCGCTTCGCGGGCGTGCGGGTGGTGGCGATCGCCGTCAGGCCCTCGGCGCGCGCCATCTGCAGCGCCGCGAGGCCGGTGCCCGAGGAGGCGCCTGTGACCAGCACGGTGCCGCCGCGGCGCAGCCGGGCGATCTCGAACAGCGCGAAGTAGCCCGTGAGAAAGGCCATGTAGGCGGTGGCCGCCTGCTCGGCCGAGAGGTTGGCGGGATGGCGCACCACGTGCGAAGCGGGAAAGAGGATGCGCTCGCCGTAGGTCGGGTAGCGGCCCTGGTGCGCGCCCGGCAGCACCGCCACGCGGTCGCCGGGCGCGAGGCCCTGCACGCCGGCGCCGACCGCCTCGACGGTGCCGGCGGCCTCGTTGCCGAGGCCGCTCGGCAGCTGCGCGTCCTCGATGTAGAGCCTGCGCCGCCACAGCACGTCGGCCCAGTTGAGGCCGATGGCCTGGACCGCGATGCGGACCTCGCCCGCCGCGGGCTCGGGCACCGGAAGCGTCTCGGTCCCGAGGACCTCGGGACCGCCGAAGGCGTGAAAGCGAACCATCCTTGACACGTGGATCTCCTTGCTCGAATGCGTGTGGGACGAATGTAGGAAGCGCGTGCCCCGATGGGAAATCGACAGATCACATAATCGCCATGCGAACCATCGATCGTGGATGCCGCCCTTGAATCTCGCCGAACTGAACCGCATCGACCTGAACCTGCTGACCGTGCTCGCGGCCCTGATGCACGAGCGCCACGTGAGCCGCGCGGCCGAGCGGCTCCACATCGGCCAGCCCGCGCTGAGCCACGCGCTCGCGCGGCTGCGCACGCTCACGGGCGACCCGCTGTTCGTGCGCCAGGGCCGCGAGATGGCGCCGACGCCGCGCGCCGTCGCGCTGATGGAAAGCCTGGGCCCGGCGCTCGCGCAGATCGAGGCGGGGCTGCGCGCCGCGGCCGACTTCGACCCCGCCGAGGCGCAGCCGGTGTTCCGCATCGGCCTCACGGACGACCTGCAGATCGCGCTGCTGCCCAGGCTGCTGCGCCTGCAGCGCGCCGAGGTGCCGCATGCGCGGCTGGTCGCATCGACCGTGAGCCACCGCGACGCGATGCGCCAGCTGCAGGACGGCCGCGTGAGCACGGTGCTGGCCTACCTCGAGGCGCTGCCCGCCGGTGCCAAGGTGCGGCGCCTCTCGACGGCGCGCTACGCGGTGCTGCGCGCCGATGCCGCGAAGGCGCCGCTCACGCTCGACGAATTCTGCGCGCGGCCGCATGCGCTCGTGAGCTTCGCGGAGGACCTGCGCGGCTTCGTCGACGACGCGCTGGCGGCGCTGGGCCGCACGCGGCGCGTGGCGGTCTCGATGCCGCAGTTCGGCAGCCTGCCCGCGGTGCTCGCGGGCACCGACCTGCTCGCGACCGTGCCCGACTACCTCGCGCCGGCGCTGTGCGCGCCGGGCGGGCTGCGCGCGCAGCCGCTGCCGTTCGAGAGCCCGGCCTATCCGATCTCGATGTGCTGGCGCGCCGCGGCCGACCGGGACCCGGCCGAGCAGTGGCTGCGCGGCGCGCTGGTGCGCGCCTTCGAGGCGCCCTGAAGGCGCCGCGCGCGCCTCAGAGCACGTCCTTGAGGTGCGCGCGCAGCCGGCTGATCGCCTGGCTGTGCAGCTGGCACACGCGCGACTGGCTCACCTCGAGGATCGCGCCGATCTCGCGCAGGTTCAGCTCCTCCTCGTAGTAGAGGTTCAGCAGCAGCTGGTCGCGCTCGGGCAGCGCGGCGATCGCGTCGACCAGCTGGTGGCGGAAGCCCGACTCGAGCAGCTGCGCGAGCGGGTCGTCGTTGCCGGCGCCGCCGTCGTTGCGGGCCTGGCGGTCGAGCCAGGGGTTGTCCGATTCGCCGTCCTGCGCGAAGTCCTCGACGTAGAGCAGCTGGCAGCCCTGGATGTCCTGCAGCAGCGACTGGTACTCGTCGAGCTCCATGCCGAGCTCCTTCGCGATCTCGCCCTCGCTCGCGGGCCGGCCGAGCCGGTGCTCGAGCGCCTGGATCGCCTGCTCGACCTTGCGCGAGGACTGGCGCAGGCCGCGCGAGCCCCAGTCGTTGGCGCGCAGCTCGTCGAGCATCGCGCCGCGGATGCGCTGGCTGGCGAAGGTCTCGAACTGCGCGCCGCGGTTGTCCTGGTAGCGGCTGGAAGCATCGAGCAAGCCGATCATGCCGGCCTGGATCAGGTCGTCGAGCTCCACGCTCGCGGGCAGCTTGGCCAGCATCTGCAGCGCCATGCGGCGCACCATCGGCTGGTGCTGCTTCAGCAGGTGCGATTTCTCAAAGGTTCCCTGTGCGGTATACACGGTGGTCCTCTTCCTCGTTTGCGGATTCCGCCATCACGGCCTCGGGCCGCCAGAGCGCCGCCCTCGCGTCCTGCGGCCGCACGGACGGGCGCCAGGGCCACTGCGACACGGCGGCGGCGATGACGCGGAAGTCCACGGCCGCCGCGCTGGTCGGAAAGGCCTCGACCACGGTCTGGCCGAGCCGCCGCGCGTCGCTCATGTGCGGATCGGCGCGCACCCAGCCCGCGGGCTGCATCGACACCGCCAGGTAGCGGCTGCCGGTGTCGACCAGGTTCGCCATGGTCTGGCGCGCGGCCTCGGGGTCGGCCACCTGGTTGATCAGCAGGCGCAGCTGCCTGAGCGCATGCGCGTAGTGCAGCCGCTTGATGCCCGAGTAGGTGGCCGTGATCGAGGCGGGCTGCGGCTGCAGCACCACCACCAGCTCGTCGGCCATGCGCGCGAGCGGCGACAGGTTGCCGACCGCGTCGAGCGCCGCGTCGATCAGCACCACGTCGCCTTCCCACAGCAGGCGCGGGTCGGTGTGGTCGGGCTGGCCGCCCAGCGGCGCGGGCAGCACGTCGACGCCGCTGGCCGAGCGCGCGGCGGCGCCCTCGCAGGTCAGCCGCTTGTAGACCACGTCGGCGAGCGTGCCGAGCGGGTCCAGCACCCATTCGGCGGCGACCGAGTTCGCCGTGCCGCTGTGCTCGTCGAGCAGCAGCACGTCCTTTCCCATGTGGGCGAGCGCGGCGCCCAGGTTCATCGCGGTGGTGGTGGCGCCGGGACGGTGCCCCATGCTCGCGATGGCGATGACGCGCGGGGCCGACTGCGCGAGCAGCCGCCGCAGCCCGTCGGCTTGATCCGAGACCAGCTTGCTCACGTGTCCAGCGCCTCCAGCAGCAGGAACAGCTTGGCGACGCCCGCGTAGAGCACGTTGCCCGTGACCGGGCGGCCGGGGCGCGCCGCGCGGCCGGTGAGCTGCGCCAGCAGCGTGCGCGTGCGCACCGCCCATTCGCCCTCGGCCTGCAGCAGCCGCCAGACGGTGGTCGTGATCTGGCCCGCGATCAGCAGGCGCTTCATCATCTGCGGGTCGCCGGCCTCGCCGAGCCCGCCGAGCACCGACAGGCCCTGGCGCAGCAGCCGGAAGCAGGGCTCGGCCTCGGCGGCCCAGGCCAGCCATTGCGCGAGCCGCGCGAGCGGCACCTCGGCGCCGACGTTGCCGAGCGCATAGCCCTGCGCCAGCACCTTGCGGCTGCGCGCGTCGACCACGCGGGTGGCGACGCAGCGCAGGCCGGGCAGCGCGCCGTCGGTGCGCAGCGTCACGTGGGCCTGCGCTTCCATCCGCAGCGCGGCGCGGCCCTTGAAGACCACGGCGCGCGGCTCGCCGTAGGCGAAGTCCAGGCCGTTGAGGGTCGCGTATTCCCCGGTGCGCGGATCGGTGACCGCGGTGGAGCCGGGCACGCGCGCCAGCCACTGCTGGCGCTGCACCTGCCACTGCAGCGTGAGTTCGTTCGCGGGCAGCCGCGGCAGCATGTGGACCACGGGCCTGCCGAGGTCGTGCTGGCGCAGCCACTGCACCTGCCGCACGCCGGGCCGCCGCATCGGGTCGGCGGCATTGCGCGTGGCGGCGGTCGAGAGCCACTGGTTGGGCGCCGCGAGCGGCTGGCCGTCGCGGTCGGACAGCAGCAGGCTGCCCTGGCAGTGGTAGGCATCGCCGCCGTCCTCGGACCTGATGCCGACCTGGCCGCCGAGCGCGAGCAGGTGGGTGTCGCAGCCGGTGGCGACCTCGCTCGCCGCATAGGCCGTCAGGGCCTGCAGCACGGCCTTGTGGCCGATCTCGTCGTCGCCTTGCTGGCGCCAGAGCTCGCGTGCGAGCTCGAAGCCCAGCGGCGCGGCGGCGAGCGCGGAGGCCGCGGCCGCCACTTCCTGCGCGTCGTGCGCCATCGCGGCGATCAGGCGCCGGTACTGCTGGCGCTGGCGCTCGGCCTCGGCCTGCGCCGAGCTGGCGGCGGCGGTCGCGGCGGCCGCGGCATCGTGGAGGTCGCCTTCGCCGGGCACGAACAGCGCGCTCGCGCTGTGGGCCTGGAGGACGCTGTCGACGAGCTGGGCGCGGTCGGCGCGCATCAGGTTCTCGGGCACCTTCTGGCCGCTCGAGACGTAGTGCACCGGCAGCCGGTGGCGGATCACGGTGTCGATCAGCGCGCCCGGATGGGTGGCCTCGTCGACCTTGGTGAAGATGCAGCCCGCGAGCTCGCTGTCGCTGCCGTGCCGGTAGGCGTGCACCACCTCGTTGAGCGTGTCGCCGTGGCTGGTGGCGTTGAGCAGCAGCAGCCGCTTCACGGGGCGGTGGCTGCCGCAGAGCATCGCGACCTGGTCCGAGACCGCGCGGTCGCGCTGGCTCATGCCGACGGTGTCGATCAGCACCATGTGCTTGTCGCGCAGGTCCTGCAGCACCAGGTGCAGGTCGGCCGCGTCCTTCACCGCGTAGACCGGCACGTTGAGGATCTGGCCGTAGATGCGCAGCTGCTCGTAGGCGCCGATCCGGTAGCTGTCGGTGGTGACCAGCGCGAGCTTGTCGGCGCCGAAGCGCATCACGCAGCGCGCCGCGAGCTTGGCCGTGGTGGTGGTCTTGCCGACGCCGGTGGGGCCCATCAGCGCGTAGACGCCGCCCTGCGCGAGCAGGGCGTCCTCGTCCTCGTGCACGGGCAGCGTGCGGATCAGCTCCGAGCGCACGAAGGCCATGCCCTGGGCATAGCTCTGGCCCGCGGGCAGGTGCTCGAGCATGGCCTTCGACAGGCGCGCGCTGAAGCCGGCGCCGAGCAGGGTGCGCAGCAGGCGCCCGCGCATCGGGTCGCGGCGCTGCTTCTCGCCCCAGGCTGCGCCGGCGAGCTGCTCCTCGATCATGCAGCGCATCGAATGGAGTTCGCCGAGCACGCTGTCGGCCGCGATCGTCGCGGGGGCCGCGGCGGCGGGCGCGGGCGGCGGGGTGAGCGTGAGGACCGGCGGGGCGGGCGGGCGCGCGAAGGCCGGTGCAGCGGGCGCCGCGGGCGGCAGGGCCGGCGCGGCCGCGCTCGCGGCGAGCGCGACGGGGGCCTTGGCGTGCACCTCCTCCACGTCCTGCTGCACCATGGCGACGATCTCGACGCCTTCGGCGACGACGCGGTTGGTCAGCACGATCGCTTCGTCGCCGAGCGCCTCGCGCGCCATGCGCAGGGCCTCGCGGCTCGTGGGCGCGACGAACTTGCGCGCGCTGGTGCGGACGTCTGTGTGCGTGTTCAAACTCTTCCTCCGATGGTGGCGGTGATCTTGATGTTGCGGGTGTCAGGAATCTCCGCGTGGGAGAGAACCTTGAGCTGGCGGAAGCTGCGCCGCAGGAAGCGGGAGAGCAGCACGCGCAGCGAGTGCTGGACGACCAGCACCGGCGCCAGGCCCAGCTGCTCCTGCCGCGCGATCGCGGCGCGGGTCTGCTGCATGAGGCTGTTGGCGAGGCCGGGCTCGATGCCGTTGTTGTTGGCGAGGGCCTGGTGCAGCACGCCGTCGAGCGCGCCGTCGAGGCCGATCACCTGCAGTTCCGAGTCGCCCGGGAACAGCTGCTGCGTGATCGCGCGGCCGAGCGCCAGGCGCGCCAGCGAGGTCAGCTCGGCGGCGTCCTTGACGGTGGGCGCATGCTCGGCCATCACGTCGAGGATGGTGCGCATGTCGCGGATCGGCACCTCCTCGTCGAGCAGGTTCTGCAGCACCTTGTGCAGCGTGCTCAGCGAGACGACCTTGGGCACCAGGTCCTCGGTCAGCTTGGGCTCGGTCTTGCCGATCTGGTCGAGCAGCTGCTGCACCTCCTGGCGGCCGAGCAGCTCGGCCGCATGCAGCTGGATCAGGTGGTTCAGGTGCGTGGCCATGACGGTGCAGGCGTCGACCACGGTGTAGCCCATGACCTGCGCCTCCTGGCGCAGGCTCGCGTCGATCCACACCGCGGGCAGGTGGAAGGCCGGGTCCTGCGTGGGCGTGCCCGCGAGCGTGCCGGTCACCTGGCCGGGGTTGATCGCCATCCACTGGTTCGGGAACGCCTCGCCGCGGCCGATCTCCACGCCCTTGAGGCTGATCACGTAGGTGTTGGGCGCGATCTCGAGGTTGTCGCGGATGTGGACCACGGGCGCGAGGAAGCCGAGCTCCTGCGCGATCTTCTTGCGGATGCTCTTGATGCGGCCGAGCAGCTCGCCGTTCTGCGTCTGGTCCACCAGCGGGATCAGCCGGTAGCCGACCTCCATGCCGAGCGGATCGACCAGCGCCACGTCGTCCCAGGTCGCCTCGGGCGCCTCCACGGGCGCCGCGGCCTGCACCGCGGCGGCGGCGGCCGCGGCCTTCTCGGCCGCCGCCTGCGGCGCGCGCTTGAGCAGGCGCCGGCCCATCCAGGCCAGGCCGCCGGCCATCAGCAGGAAGGCGAGGTTCGGCATGCCGGGGATCAGGCCCATCAGGCCGACCAGGCCGGCCGTGAGGAACAGCACCTGCGGGTTGGCGAACAGCTGGCCCGTGAGCTGGCGGCCCACGTCCTCGTCGGTGGTCACGCGCGAGACGATCACGCCCGCGGCGGTCGAGATCACGAGCGCGGGGATCTGCGCCACCAGGCCGTCGCCGATCGCGAGCAGCGTGTAGGTCTTGCCCGCGGTCGCGAAGTCCAGGCCGTGCTGCAGCATGCCGACGATCAGGCCGCCGACGATGTTGATCACCAGGATCAGCAGGCCGGCCACCGCGTCGCCGCGCACGAACTTGCTGGCACCGTCCATCGAGCCGTAGAAGTCGGCCTCCTGCGCGACCTCGGTGCGGCGCTTGCGTGCCACTTCCTCGCCGATCAGGCCGGCGTTGAGGTCGGCGTCGATCGCCATCTGCTTGCCCGGCATGGCGTCGAGCATGAAGCGCGCGCCGACCTCGGCGATGCGGCCCGCGCCCTTGGTGATCACCATGAAGTTGATGATCACGAGGATGATGAACACCATCACGCCGACCGCGAAGTTGCCGCCCACGAGGAAGTGGCCGAAGGCCTCGATCACCTTGCCCGCGGCGTCGGGCCCGGTGTGGCCGTGCATCAGCACCACGCGCGTGGAGGCGACGTTGAGCGACAGCCGCAGCAGCGTGGAGAACAGCAGCACCGCGGGGAAGGCCGCGAAGTCGAGCGCCTTCATCGTGTACATGCTCACCAGCAGCACCATCACCGACATCGCGATGTTGAAGGTGAACAGCATGTCGAGCAGGAACGGCGGCAGCGGCAGCACCATCATGCTCATGATGAGCACGATCAGCACCGGGCCGGCGAGGCCCTTCCACTGGGCGCCGGAGAACAGTTGCGCCGGCAGGCGCGTGAGGTTTGCCATCGCGTTCATGCGGCGTCCAGCGTGTATTCGAGCGATTTGGGAATGGGAAGGTCGGCGGGGGTGGGCGGCGCCTCGCCGCCCTCGGCCTGCCAGCGCTTGAGGTGGTAGACCCAGGCGAGCACCTCGGCCACCGCGGTGTAGAGGCCGGCGGGGATCTCGTCGCCGAGCTTGGTGTGCTTGAACAGGGCGCGCGTGAGCGGCGGCGCCTCGAGCACCGGCACCTTGTGCTCGCCCGCGAGCTCGCGGATGCGCGCGGCCACCAGGTCGGAGCCCTTGGCCACCACGCGCGGGGCGCGCATGTCGTGGTCGACGTACTTGAGCGCGACCGCGAAGTGGGTCGGGTTGGTGACCACGATGTCGGCCTTGGGCACCTCGGCCATCATGCGGCGGCGCGCCATCTGCTGCTGCTGGCGGCGGATCTGCGCCTTGATGTGCGGGTCGCCCTCGCTTTCCTTGTGCTCCTGGCGCAGGTCCTCGCGCGACATGCGCAGCTTGCGGTAGTAGCTCCAGAGCTGCCAGGGCACGTCGATCAGCGCCACCAGCAGCAGCGTGGCGGCGATCAGCACGCAGTTGTAGGCCACCAGGCCCACCATCTTCGGCAGCGCCGAGCGCTCCGACTGCGTCATCAGCGCCGAGACCTCGTCCATGTTGCCCATGATCACGAGCCACGACACGCCGCCGACCAGCAGCGACTTGGCGAGCGCCTTGACCAGCTCCGACAGCGACTGGTACGAGAACATGCGCCCGATGCCCGCGATCGGGTCGAGCTTGTCGAACTTGGGCGCCAGCGCCTTGGTCGAGAGCAGCCAGCCGCCGAGCATCAGCGGGCCCGCCACCGCGGCGATCAGCATCAGGCCGAACAGCGGCGCGAGCGCGAGCAGCGACTCGACCACCATCAGGCCGGCGCGCGCGAGCATGTGCGAGGGGTCGAAGGCGCTCGCGCGGTCGAAATGCAGCCCCTGCACCAGCGCGGCGTGCATGGTGTTGCCGAGCGAGCCCGAGGTCAGCCAGAGCCCGGCGCCGGCGGCGCCGAGCAGCACGAAGGTGGCGAGCTCGCGCGACCGGGGCACGTTGCCTTCTTCGCGCGCCTTTTCCAGGCGCTGCGGTGAGGCAGGTTCGGTTTTTTCGAGGTCGCTTTCTTCAGCCATGGGTGCTCCGGGCGAGCGTCGGCGGCACGGCGCCTGCTCATGGCTGATTGTTCGTGCCGGGGCCTCCGGACAATCGGTCGATCAGCGCGGGCAATTGCCCGCTGCTCGGTTGATCGGGGCCCGCCTCAGGCGGCGGCCGGGCCGCTGCCGCCCGGCTCGGCGGGCGTGGCGAGCGGCGCCGCGGCGGCCACCGGTGCCGGTGCGGCCGCGTAGGGCGCGAGCGGGATGCCGGCCGCATGCAGCCGCTCCAGGATCGTGAACAGCAGGTCGCTGCGCACGCTGCCCGCGAGCCGCGGGCTGGAGACGTAGGCGATGGCCTGGAACACCAGCAGCCCGCCTTCGATGCCCTCGAGCGTGAGCGAGGGCGCGGGCGTCTCGAGCACCCCCTCGTGCTCGCGGCAGGCCTGCAGCATCAGGTCGCGCACGCGCGGCGCGTCGCTGGTCAGCGGCATCGGCAGGCGGATCAGCACCCGGCCCTCCGCGTTGGCCAGCGTCATGTTGCGCACGGTCTTGGTGATGAACTCCGAGTTCGGCACGATCA
>CBHTTS010000107.1:0-15200 GCA_966095775.1 uncultured Variovorax sp.
GAGAAGTTCATCGTCTTCAGCGACGACCTGAGCTTCGACGAGGGCGAGCCGGGCTACAAGGCGCTGAAGTCGATCCTCGACGGCTCGGTGGCCGCGGCCACGCCCAACGTGCTGATCTACGCGACCAGCAACCGGCGCCACCTGCTGCCCGAGTACATGAAGGAGAACCTCAGCTACACCCACACCGAGGACGGCGAGGTCCATCCGGGCGAGGTGATCGAGGAGAAGATCTCGCTGTCGGAGCGCTTCGGCCTCTGGGTGAGCTTCTATCCGTTCAGCCAGAACGAATACCTCGCGATCGTGGCGCAGTGGCTGTCGTCGTTCGGCGCAGATGCCGCCGCGATCGAGGCGGCGCGGCCCGAGGCGCTGGTCTGGGCGCTCGAGCGCGGCTCGCGCAGCGGCCGCGTGGCCTACCAGTTCGCGCGCGACTACGCGGGACGGGCCGGCGCATGACGGCGGCGGGCCGCAAGCACACCGAGGTCGCGGTGGGCGTGCTGATCCGCGCCGCGGACGGCGCGCTGCTGCTGTCGACGCGGCCCGAAGGCAAGCCCTATGCGGGCTACTGGGAGTTCCCGGGCGGCAAGGTCGAGCCGGGTGAGACGGTCGAGCAGGCGCTGCGGCGCGAACTGCACGAGGAGCTCGGCATCGTGATCGACGGCGCGGCCGTCTGGAAGGTCACGGAGCACGACTATCCGCATGCGCTGGTGCGGTTGCACTGGTGCAAGGTCACGGCCTGGCAGGGCGAGTTCGAGATGCGCGAAGGCCAGCAGATGCGCTGGCAGCAATTGCCGCTCGAGGTGGCGCCGGTGCTGCCCGGCGCGCTGCCGGTGCTCGAATGGATCGCCGAGGAGCGCGGGCTGCCTGCGTCGGCGGCGCAGGCGGTGACCGTACCGGCCTGATGAGCGCGGCCGCGCGGCCGGGTGGCCGCTCCGGGGCGGCGCCGCGGGCCTGAACGCACCACAGACGATGCATCCCAAGTACCGCCCCGACATCGACGGCCTGCGCGCCGTGGCGGTGGCTTCGGTGCTGGCCTTCCATGCCTTTCCCGATGCGCTGCCGGGCGGCTTCATCGGCGTCGACATCTTCTTCGTGATCTCGGGCTTCCTGATCACGACCATCATCGTGCAGAGCCATGCGGCGGGCGACTTCAGCTACCGCGACTTCTATGCGCGGCGGATCCGGCGCATCTTTCCGGCGCTCACGCTGGTGCTGCTCGCGACGCTGGCCTTCGGCTGGTACGCGCTGCTGCCACGGGAGTTCGCCGCGCTGGGCAAGCAGGCGGCCGGCGGCGCCGCCTTCGTGGCCAACTTCATCTTCTGGAGCGAGGCCGGCTACTTCGACACCGCCGCCGAGACCAAGCCGCTGCTGCACCTGTGGTCGCTCGGCATCGAGGAACAGTTCTACATCTTCTGGCCCGTGCTGCTGGCGATCGCGTGGCGCCGGCGCTGGCCGATGCTGCGGCTGCTATGGGCGCTCGCGGTGGTGTCGTTCCTCGTCAACGTGCTCACGATCCACCCCTTCCGCACGGCCGCGTTCTATTCGCCCGCCTCGCGCTTCTGGGAACTGATGGTGGGCGGCATCCTGGCTTGCATGCGTCTGAACCCGGGCGCGAAGGCCCCGGCCTGGCGCAGCCATCTGCAGTCCTGCCTGGGCGTGGGGCTGATCGTGCTCGGGCTGGTGACAATCCGCAGCGACAAGGCCTTCCCGGGCTGGTGGGCGCTGCTGCCGACGCTGGGCGCGGCCTGCTGCATCGCGGCCGGACCGGAGGGCGTGCTCAACCGCTGGCTGCTCGCGCGCCGGCCGATGGTGTGGATCGGCCTCGTCAGCTACCCGCTCTACCTCTGGCACTGGCCCTTGCTGGTCTATGCGCGCATCGTGGAAGAGGGCGAGCCCTCGCCCGTGGTCCGCGCCGGCATGGTGCTCGCGAGCGTGGCGCTGGCGTGGCTCACCTACCGCTTCCTGGAGCGCTTCACCCGGGCGCGGCCCGGGCCCGGCATGCTGCGCGCGCTCGTGGGCGGCAGCATCGCGCTCGGCGTGGCCGGCTTGCTCGCTTTCGGCGGCATGCCGCCGCGCAACGGCAGCGAGCTCCTGCGCAAGGTGACCGATGCGACCGCCGACGACGACTACTACGCCGGCTTCGACACGCGCAAGCTCGGTGGCCATCCCGTCCGGACCGTCGGTGAGGGCGCGCGCCAGGTCCTGCTGATCGGCGACAGCCACGTGCTGCAGTACGCGCCGCGCGCGCGGGCGCTGGCGCGCAGCGCGCCCGAGCGCATGGCGTCGACCTATTTCTCGACCTACGGCGCCTGTCCGCCGGTGCCGGGCCTGGTGGCCGAGGGCAATCCGGGCTGCGAGCAAGCGCGCAACGGGATGCTCGCGCTGGCGCTCGATCCGCGCTTCGACACCGTCGTGGTCGGGGCCTGCTGGAACTGCTATTTCACGGGCAACTTCCCGCTGGCCTTCCACTTCCGGGAGGCCGGGTCGGCGGACCTCGTGAACAACGGCGGCCCGGGCCTGGAGCGGTCGATCGAGGCGCTCGGCAAGATGATCGCCACGCTCGCGGGCACCGGAAAGAAGGTGTACCTGCTGCTCGACAACGCCAGCGGGGCCGACTTCGAGCCGCGGCGGCTCATCGAGGGCAGCCGGATGGGCCGGATGGTGGCGCTCGGCAGCACGCCCGTGACGCCGCTGCCGCCCGAGCAGCAGCGGCTCAACGAACGGCTGGCGGCGCTGGCGCGCGCGAACGGCGCGGAGCCGATCGACGTGATCGCGAGGCTCTGCGCCGGCGGGCAATGCCTGCGTGCCACGCCGGACGACGCGCCCGTCTACAAGGACCGGGAGCACCTGCGTCCGGCCTACGTGCGCGAACATGCGGACTACCTGGACCGCGTGTTCCTGTCGCCTTAGCGCGGGCGGCTACTGGACCTGCTTCGGATCGCCGAAGGGCTCGTCGTCGGCCGGGGCTTCGGTCGGCACGCGGAACTCTTCGCTCGCCCAGGCGCCGAGGTCGATGCCCTTGCAGCGCGCGCTGCAGAAGGGGCGATAGGGGTTGCGTTCGGCGTAGAGGCTGTCGCCGCCGCACGAGGGACAGCGCACGATGCGCTCGCCGATGGCGCTCTTGTCGCTGGCGTCCGTCATGCGCAGAGCGTGAGTTCGAAGGCGGCGTCCTCGGTGCTGGGATGCAGGCGGTCGTCGGCTTCGTGCCGCATCATCCGGACCGACACCATGAGCCGGTTGCCGCTGATTTCGGGAATCAGCCCCAGCCGCGGGTCGATGCGCAGCCGCAGCAGCTGGAAGCTGCGCCCCTGGGGCAGGTTCTGCTGGAACTGGCCGCCCGTGGCGATCACCTTGTAGGGCACGTCGGCCTCGCGCAGCAGCTTGAGCAGCAGGTAGATGGACTCGGCGAGCGGCGACAGCGTGGCCGACCAGCGCTCGAGATCGGCGCGGCGGCTCGCCGCGGGCCGGTGCTGCCAAGCGTAGTAGGCGGGCAGGTCGAATTCGCAGGTGCCGCCCGGAATGCTCGCGCGGCTGCGGATGCTCATGAGCCACTCGTTCTCGGTCAGCGCCTGGCCGGCCTTCCCGGCGAGGCCGTTGAGGGTGGCGAAGTTGCGCTCGAGCTGGTTCACGACCTGGTCGAGCACGGCTTCGGCGATCGCCGGATTGCCGCGGTAGCTGTTGAACAGGTTCTTGTGCTTGTCGAGGTCGCGCATCACGTCGGCCTTGAGGTCGGCGCGCGCGGCCACGTCCATGATCTCGAAGATCGTGACCAGCGCGTAGTGATGCGACAGCGCGGATTCCGCGGGCACCAGTTCCCCGAGGCGGCGGAACAGATGCTCCAGCCGCAGATACGTGCGAATGCGCTCGTTGAAGGGGTACTCGTAGAGGATCACGCGGTTCTATAGCTTGCCTGTCGCGGAATCATAGCCTCAGGGCGTCCTCGACGGTGGCGCGGGCAGCACTTCGCGCACCGCCGTGAGCATCCGTTCGCCGAGCGCGAACTGGCCGTGCATCGACATGTGGGTGTCGTTCGGGAAGTAGAAGTCGCGGATCTGGGTGTGCTTCTCGCGCGTGAAGGCGTAGAGATCCGGCCCGAGGCCCGATTCGCGGAACGCCGCCTCAAAGTCCTTCGAATAGTCCGGCTTCAGGTACACGGTGGTCTTGTTGGGAATCACCATCCAGATGATAGGAATCCGGTGGTGGGTCTTTGTGAAATTCTTCATCCACTCCAGATGCGCCGGCGTGAGCGGACCGTTGTCCTCATCTTCGGCGAAAAAGGGCATCTTGTCGCAGCTGCGGTGCGAGAAGAGCTTGCAACCGTCGGGCACCGGGCGGACCCAGGTGTTCCAGTCGAAGTGGATGTCTGTTGCAGACTTTTTCGCTTTCCAGGTGTTGTAGTAGGTCGTGACGCCGGTCAGGAACTGCACGTTCCAGTTGGGCGAGGGGCTCGGCACGGTCTCGTCGGGCGTGATCAGCGGATGGTCCTGGGCGTCGAAGGGCCGGACCATCTTCTGGCACTTCATGCTGTCCTTGGTGCGATCGCCGAGCAGGCGCTCCACGCTCTCGATGATGATGAGCTTGCCCTTGAAGCCCGCGCGATCGAGCCACTGGTCGAAGTCGCTGCACAGCGCGTTCTCGTACTGGCCCCAGTAGGTGGTCGAGACGCGGTAGCCGGCCCGGGTCAACGCCGACTGCCAGCGAAAGGTCATCGAGAAGCTGTCGCCGATCACCAGCACGTCGGCCTGGTCGACCGGCGTGCCCTTCAGGTAGGCCGGGTCGGCCTTGGGCGGCGGCGCGGTCCAGCCGAACTCGCGCTCGGAGAGGCGGCCGATGCGCGTGAGGTCGCCGTAGGGAACGGGGCTGGTGAGCGAAACGATCCACAGCACCATCAGGACGATGTAGCCGATCAGGAAGAAGCGCAGCCAGACTTTCGCGGGCGTCGTCATGTCGAATCAGAATTGGAAATAGAGGAACGGGCTGTAGTTGCCCAGTTTCGAGATGCACCATGCGAACAGCGCGAAGGTGCCGATCGCCAGGACGGCCGTGGAGGCCCAGGCCAGCGCCGGCCGGCCCGCCACCGCCTGCGGGTGCGGAATCCAGCGCTCGAGCGTGATCGTCGGGGGCAGCGCGAGGCAGATGACGATGCCGATCAGCATGGTCTGGAAGAACTCGGGCTTGCGGTACGGCACCGGGCCGAACTCGCTGAAGGCCGAGGGCGGGGCGCCGTTCAGGCCCAGCATGCCCTTGTAGATCGCCGCGACGGTGTGCATGCCCTCGGCGCGGAACACCACCCAGGCCAGCACCACGCAGAGGAAGGTCAGGAACCAGCCCAGCACGCGCGCGATGCGGCCCGGCGTGGCGTGGCGCCGGACCTTGGCGTTCCAGAGGTGGTTGATCATCAGGAACACGCCGTGCATCGCGCCCCAGATGACGAAGGTCCAGGCCGCACCGTGCCAGAGCCCGCCGAGCAGCATCGTGAGGAACAGGTTCAGGTAGCGCCGCGCCGGCCCCTTGCGGTTGCCGCCGAGCGGCACGTAGAGGTAGTCGCGCAGGAAGTTCGACAGCGAGATGTGCCAGCGGCGCCAGAAGTCGATGATGTTGGTCGACTTGTAGGGCGAGCGGAAGTTCAGCGGCAGCTGCACGCCCAGGCACATCGACAGGCCGACCGCCATGTCCGAGTAGCCCGAGAAGTCGAAGTAGATCTGCAGCGTGTAGGCCATGGCCCCGAACCAGGCCGTGTAGAGCGTGGGCTCGATGCCCTTGTGGGTGCCGTTGAACATCATGTCGGCGTACTGGCCCATCGGGTCGGCGATCAGCAGCTTCTTCGCCAGCCCGAAGGTGAAGATCGCGATGCCGAGCGCGACCTTGTGGGGGTCGAGCTTGTAGGTCGCGGGGTTCGCGAACTGCGGCATCATCTGCGCGTGGTGCAGCACCGGGCCCGCGATCAGGTGGGGGAAGTAGGTCACGAACAGCACGTAGTGGACGAAGCTGCGCTCGTGCACCTTGCCCTGCCAGCAGTCGACGAGGAAGGCGATCTGCGTGAAGGTGTAGAACGAGATGCCGATCGGCAGCACGATGTGCAGCATCGGGATCGGCGACAGCCCCGCCGCGACCAGGCCCTCGTTGACGTTCGAGACGAAGAAGTTCGCGTACTTGAAGACGGCGAGCACGCCGAGGTTGACGACCAGCGCCGTGACCAGCAGCGACTTGCGCTTGCGATCGTCGCGCCCCGGCGCGGGCGAGAGGTGCAGGCCGAACCAGTAGTTGACGCAGATCGACGCCAGCAGCAGCGGCAGCGCCTTGATGCTCCACCAGCCGTAGAAGAACAGCGACGCGAGTGCCAGGAAGCCGGCCGCGGTCCGCGCATTGCGCTTGCCGATCAGGAAGAAGCCGATCAGGACCAGCGGGAAGAAGACAAAAATGAAGGGATACGAATTGAAGAGCATCGCAGGAGGAGGGGCACTCCGGCGAGCGCCTTTTGTCTTGATCGTTATGCGGCCGCTGCGGCGGCTAACCCTGGATTATCGCGTGCCGGGGCCGAGCCACCGATCCCAGAGACCCTGCACCTCGGCAGCGAGTTCCTGCAGCGAGAGCGACTCGTTGTAAATCACCGCGTCGGCGGCGGCCCGGCGCAGCGCCCGCGGGGCCTGCTGGGCGATCACGGCCCGCACCGCCTCGGGCGTCCAGCCCGAGCGCGCGACGACGCGGCGCAGCTGGGTCTGCTCGGTCGCGTCGACCACGAGCACGCGCTCGACGATGGCGCGCCAGCGCCCCGACTCGACGAGCAGCGGCACGTCGAACACCACCGTGGCGCCGTCGCCCGCGCCCGCGGCCAGCCGTTCCGTCTTGGCGCCGATCAGCGGGTGCAGGATCGCCTCGAGCCGCTTTTTCGCGCTGCCGTCGGCGAACACGATCTGGCGCATGGCCGCGCGGTCGAGCCCGCCGTCCGAGGCGATGACCCCGGGGCCGAAGGCTGCCTCGATGGCGGGCATCGCGAGCCCGCCGGGTTGCGCGATGTCGCGCGCGATCGCGTCGGTGTCGACCAGCACCGCGCCGTGCGCGACCAGCATCGCGGCGACGGTGCTCTTGCCGCTGCCGATGCCGCCGGTCAGGCCGATGCGCCGCATCGCGCCTCCTTCAGCGCAGCAGCCCGCCGAGCGGGAAGGCGAAGGGAATCCACTGCCGCACGAGCGCCGGCCCGACCGCGAGGCAGACCAGGCCCGCGCCCGCGAGGAAGGGGCCGAAAGCCATCGGGATGTCCTTGTGCGCGAGCCTGCCGACCACGCGCAGCGTGATCCCGATCACCGCGCCCACGAGCGACGAGACCAGGATGATCGCGATCAGGTAGTCCGCGCCGAGCCAGGCGCCGAGCGCGGCCAGCAGCTTGAAGTCGCCGTAGCCCATGCCCTCCTTGCCGGTGGCGAGCCGGTAGGCGTGGTAGACGAGCCAGAGGCTCAGGTAGCCGAACACGGCGCCCCAGAGCGCCGATTCGAGCGTCACCCCGGTCCACCCCATGGCCGCGCCGATCAGGCCGAGCCACAGCAGCGGATAGTTGAGCGCGTCGGGCAGGAACTGGGTGTCGAAATCGATCAGGAACTGGCAGATCAGCAGCGCCGCGAAGGCAGCCCAGAGCGCGGCCGCCGGCGTGATGCCGAAGCGCCAGGCGCACAGCGCGAAGAAGGCGCCCGTGACCAGTTCGACGATCGGGTAGCGCAGGCTGATCGCCGTCTTGCAACTGCCGCAGCGCCCGCGCAGCCACAGGTAGCTCAGGACGGGGATGTTCTCGTACCAGCGGATCCGGTGGCCGCAGGCGCCGCAGCGCGAGGCCGGGCGGGCCAGATCGAACGGCGGCAGCTTCTCGATCGCCGCGGCCGCCTGGTCGGCCGCGGCTTCGAGGCCGGCCGGCGGCGCCGACTTCGGGCCGAACACGAGGCTCCAGAGCGAGGGCATGTCCTTGGACGACATCAGGTTGGCCACCGCATCGGCCAGCCAGCTGCGGTACATCATGACCGGCGTGCGGTAGATCACCACATTGAGGAAACTGCCGACCAACAAGCCGACGACGCCGGCGAGGGCGGCGTCGAACCCCTGCGAGACCAGCATCAAACCACTTGGCCCAGCTTGAAGATCGGCAGGTACATCGAGACCACGATGCCGCCGATGATCGTGCCGAGGAACACGATGATCACCGGCTCCATCAGGCTCGACAGGCCGGCAACGGCGTCATCGACCTCGGCTTCGTAGAAGTCGGCCGCCTTGCCGAGCATGTGGTCGATCGAGCCGGACTCCTCGCCGATGGCGGTCATCTGGATCACCATCGACGGGAACAGGTTGGCGTTGGTCATGGCCGTCGTGAGGCTGGTGCCGGTCGACACTTCCTGCTGGATCTTGGCCGTGGCATCGCCGTAGACGGTGTTGCCCGAGGCGCCGCCGACCGAATCGAGCGCCTCGACGAGCGGCACGCCGGCCGCGAACATGGTCGCGAGCGTGCGGGTCCAGCGCGCGACGCACGACTTCTCGATCAGCGCGCCGAAGATCGGCAGGCGCAGCAGCGCACGGTCCATCACGCGCTGCACGCGCTCGTTGCGCTTCCAGGCCTGCAGGAAGAAGTAGATGCCGCCGCCGAGCACGCCGAAGATCAGCCACCAGTAGGCGACGAAGAACTCGCTCATGCCGATCACGAACAGCGTCGGCGCGGGGAGGTCGGCGCCGAAGGAGGTGAAGACTTCCTTGAAGGCCGGGATCACGAAGATCATGATGATCGCGATCACCACGAACGCGACCACGATCACCGAGGTCGGGTACATCAGCGCCGACTTGATCTTCGACTTGATCGCCTCGGTCTTTTCCATGTAGGTGGCGAGGCGGTCGAGCAGGTCTTCGAGGATACCGGCCGCCTCGCCGGCCTCGATCAGGTTGCAGTAGAGGTTGTCGAAGTACTTCGGGAACTTGCGGAAGGCCGACGACAGCGAGGAGCCGGTCTCGACGTCGCTGCGGATGTCGTTGAGCAGCTTGGCCACGCTCGCGTTGGCATTGCCGCGGCCGACGATGTCGAAGGACTGCAGCAGCGGCACGCCGGCCTTCATCATCGTGGCGAGCTGGCGCGTGAAGATCGCGATGTCCTTCGGCTTGATCGCCTTGCCCGAGCGCATGCGGCGCTTCTTGACCTTGGTCGCCAGCACGCCCTGGCGGCGCAGCGCGGCCTGGACCTGGTTCTCGCCCGCGGCCCGGAGTTCGCCGCGCACCAGCTTGCCGTTGCGGTCCTTGCCTTCCCACTCGAAGACGAACTCCTTGTGCGTGCTCGAGCCGCGGGTGGATGCCACTGTTGCCATTCGATCTCCGATTTGAAATGCGTTCGTTATTCGTTGGTGACCGCCACCACTTCCTCGAGCGAGGTGAGGCCCTGCATGACTTTTCTGAGCCCGGCCTGCCGCAGCGAGCGAACGCCTTCGGCCTCGGATTGGCGCGCGATGTCCTGCGCGCTGCCGTCGCGCAGGATGATGGCCTGGATGGCTTCCGAGATCGGCATCACCTGGTAGATGCCCACGCGGCCCTTGTAGCCGCTGTTGCACGAGGGGCAGCCGACGGGCCGGTAGGGCTTCCAGGTGCCGTCGAGCTCCTCTTCCCTGAAGCCGGCGTCGAGCAGCGCCTGGCGCGGCACGTCGGCCGGCGCGCGGCACTGCTGGCAGAGCCGGCGCGCGAGGCGCTGCGCGGTGATCAGGATCACGCTCGAGGCGATGTTGAACGGCGCGATGCCCATGTTGCGCATGCGCGTGAGCGTGGTGGGCGCGTCGTTGGTGTGCAGCGTCGAGAGCACGAGGTGGCCCGTCTGCGCCGCCTTGATCGAGATGTCGGCGGTTTCGAGGTCGCGGATTTCGCCGACCATGATGATGTCGGGATCCTGCCGCAGGAACGCGCGCAGCGCAGCCGCGAAGGTGAGGCCGGCGCGCTCGTTGACGTTGACCTGGTTCACGCCGGGCAGGTTGATTTCGGACGGGTCCTCGGCCGTGGCGATGTTCACGCCGGGCTGGTTCAGCAGGTTCAGGCAGGTGTAGAGCGACACCGTCTTGCCCGAGCCCGTCGGTCCGGTGACCAGCACCATGCCGTAGGGCCGGCTGATCGCATGAAGCAGCCGTTCCTTTTCCTCGGGGTCGTAGCCCAGCGCGTCGATGCCCAGGCGGGCGCTGCTCGGGTCGAGGATACGGATCACGATCTTTTCGCCGAACAGCGTGGGCAGCGTGCTGACGCGGAAGTCGATCACGCGGTCGGGGCCGATCTTGAGCTTCATGCGGCCGTCCTGCGGCACGCGCTTCTCGGAGATGTCGAGCCGCGAGATCACCTTGATCCGCGAGGCCAGCTTGTCCTTGATCAGCGTCGGCGGGCTCGCGACCTCGCGCAGCTCGCCGTCGATGCGGAAGCGCACGCGGTAGTTGTGCTCGTACGGCTCGAAGTGGATGTCCGAGGCCCGCATGCTCACGCCGTCGAGCAGCATCTTGTGCAGGAAGCGCACCACCGGCGCGTCTTCCACTTCGGCGATCGCCTGCTCGGCGGCCTCGCCGCCGCTTTCGGCCGTGATGTCGTCGAACTCGAACTCGGTGCCGACGATGTTGTTGATCGTCTCCGCCGCCGTGACCGCCGCGGCCTCGATCATGCGCGAGAGCTTGTCGTACTCGGCGATGACCCAGTCCACGCCCATCTGCGACGCGAACTTGATCTTCTCGACCGCCTGCTGGTCCGACGGGTCGGCGGTCGCGACGATGAGGCGGTTGTTGCGCTTGCTCAGCACCACGATGCGGTAGGCCGCGCAGAGCTTGGGATCGAGCAGGTCCTTCGGCAGGCGCTGGTAATCGATCGCGTCGAGGTCGAGCAGGGGCGCGCCGAAGGCGGTCGAGAGCGTGTGGGCGAGGTCGGCGGCCGAGACGGCACCGCTGCCGGTCAGCTCGGCGATGAAGCTGGTGCGGGCGCTGAGCGACTTCTGGTAGATGTCTTCCGCCGTCTTCGCGGGCAGCTTGCCGGCGGACACCAGTGCGCGCGCCAGGCCCGGAAGGGCGACCTGCGAAGTGTCTTTAACAGGAAGTTCGGCTGCAGCCATTCAGCGAATTGCAAGAGATGTGAAAAAGTGCTTCACGATCATCGCTGAACGCCTCGTCCCTGTAAATCGCTACACAGCAACAGGCACGGGCATTTGTTGTGCCAGTCGAAAAGACTGGTCGGGGTGAGAGGATTCGAACCTCCGGCCTCTACGTCCCGAACGTAGCGCTCTACCAGGCTAAGCTACACCCCGATTGGTTGCAAAAAAAGAGAAGTCGTCCTTGCCAACCTCGAGAGGTGTTCAGGCACGTCGCTCAAGCAACTGAGCCGCTAATTGTAGCAAACCTGAAGCGTGCGGATTGGACGGAAAGTCGCGCAATGCATGAATTGCGCGTTTTGCCTCGTCCGCGGCGGCCGCGCGCGAGGCTTCGAGCGCGCCCGTGCTGTGGACGATCTCGACGATCTTGCCCAGCTGCGCGGTGTCGCCGGCCTCGATCGCGACGCGCACCAGCTCGGCCTGGGCCGCGTTGCCGCGGCGCATCGCGAAGATCAGCGGCAGCGTGGTCTTGCCTTCGCGCAGGTCGTCGCCCACGTTCTTGCCGGTTTCCTGGGCGTCGCCCGCATAGTCGAGCACGTCGTCGATCACCTGGAAGGCCGTGCCCAGCGCCTGGCCGTAGGTCGCGCAGGCTTCCTCGACCTCGGGTGCGGCGCCCGCGAGCACGGCGGCGAGACGCGTGCTGGCCTCGAACAGCTTGGCGGTCTTGGAGCGGATCACGCGCAGGTAGGCCGCTTCGTCGAGCGAGGCGTCATGCATGTTCATGAGCTGCAGCACTTCGCCCTC
Source organism: uncultured Variovorax sp. (assembly GCA_966095775.1). Classification (GTDB taxonomy): domain Bacteria; phylum Pseudomonadota; class Gammaproteobacteria; order Burkholderiales; family Burkholderiaceae_C; genus Variovorax. The sequence continues at coordinate 11,870 of CBHTTS010000107.1, forward strand.
GGCGATCACGTTGGTCGCCTCCGCGAGGATCTGCATCACGCGCATGTTGTTTGCATCCAACATCATCTGGAAGGCGCGTGAATAGAGGAAGTCGCCGACCAGCACGCTCGCGGGATTGCCGAACGACTCGTTGGCCGTCGGACGGCCGCGCCGCAGCGTCGACTCGTCGACCACGTCGTCATGCAGCAGGGTGGCGGTGTGGATGAACTCCACCACGGCCGCGAGGTTGAAGCGCTGCTCGCCCGTGTAGCCGAGGGCGCCCGCCATCAGCAGCAGCAGTGCCGGCCGCAGGCGCTTGCCGCCCGCGGAGATGATGTACTTCGACACCTGGCTGACCAGCGGCACGCCCGTGTCGAGGCGTTTCGCGATGACGCGGTCGACTTCGACCATGTCGCCGGCGATCAGGTCCAGCACGGTGGCGGTGGGGGAGGTGTCGGCGGCTTGGACTGGCAAGGCGTTGGCGCGCTGCGCGCTGATACGAAAGTGGTGGCGGCGCAGGGCCGGACCGCGTGGATTATAGGGACGAGTCTGCGCGGCCCGGGGCTCGGAATGCGCGAAACCATGTTAGCGCGCGCAAACCGTGCTAGAATCTTGGGCTCTGCGGAATTCGCCGTGGAGCCCAATCCTCAAGAGGTTCACATGTACGCGGTCATAAAAACCGGTGGCAAGCAGTATCGCGTTGCTTCCGGCGAGAAAATCAAAGTAGAACAGATTGCTGCGGACGTTGGCCAGGAGATCGTGATCGACCAGGTGCTCGCAGTCGGCGACGGCAGCGCTCTCAAGGTCGGTACGCCCCTGGTGTCCGGCGCAACGGTCACGGCCACCGTGCTGTCGCATGGCAAGCACGACAAGGTCCGCATCTTCAAGATGCGCCGTCGCAAGCACTATCAGAAACGTCAAGGCCATCGCCAGCAGTTCACCGAACTGCAGATCGGCGCGATCGCCGGCTAAGGAGCTGACACCATGGCACAGAAAAAAGGCGGCGGCTCTACGCGAAACGGGCGCGATTCCAAGCCCAAGATGCTCGGCGTGAAGGCCTTCGGCGGCGAGCTGATCAGCGCAGGCTCGATCATCGTGCGCCAGCGCGGCACCCAGTTCCACCCCGGCACCAACGTCGGCGTGGGCAAGGACCACACGCTGTTCGCCCTCGTCGACGGGCGCGTGTCCTTCGGCACGAAGGGTGCGCTCAACAAGCACACGGTCAACGTGACGCCGGCCTGAGCCCGTCACTTCGATCCACTCGAAGCCCCGCTTTGCCGGGGCTTCTTCATTTGTAAACTGCAACTCTCATGAAGTTCGTCGACGAAGCCTTCATCGACATCGCCGCCGGCGATGGCGGCAACGGCTGCGTGTCGTTCCGTCATGAAAAGTACAAGGAGTTCGGCGGCCCCAACGGCGGCGATGGCGGCCGCGGCGGCCACGTGTTCGCGGTGGCCGACCCGAACCTCAACACGCTGGTCGATTTCCGCTATTCGCGCCGGCACGAAGCCAAGCGCGGCGAGCACGGCATGGGCTCCGACATGTTCGGCGCCGCGGGCGAGGACATCACGCTCAAGATGCCGGTCGGCACCATCATCTCGGATGCCGAGACCGGAGAGGTGCTCTACGAACTGTTGACGCCGGGCGAGGTCGTCACCATCGCCAAGGGCGGCGACGGCGGTTTCGGCAACATGCGCTTCAAGAGCGCGATCAACCGCGCCCCGCGCCAGAAGACGCCGGGCTGGCCTGGCGAGAAGAAGAGCCTCAAGCTTGAGCTCAAGGTGCTGGCCGATGTCGGCCTGCTCGGCCTGCCGAATGCGGGCAAGTCGACCCTGATCAGCGCGATCTCGAACGCGCGGCCCCGCATCGCGGACTATCCCTTCACGACCCTGCATCCGAACCTCGGCGTCGTGCGCGTCGGCCCCGAGCAGAGCTTCGTGGTGGCCGACCTGCCCGGCCTGATCGAGGGCGCCTCCGAGGGTGCCGGCCTCGGCCACCTGTTCCTGCGCCACCTGCAGCGCACCCGGCTGCTGCTGCACGTGATCGACATGGCCCCCTTCGACGACACGGTCGATCCGGTCGCCCAGGCCAAGGCCATCGTGGGGGAGCTCAAGAAATACGACACGGCGCTGTACGAGAAGCCGCGCTGGCTCGTGCTCAACAAGCTCGACATGGTGCCGTCCGACGAGCGCGCCGCGCGCGTCAAGGATTTCGTCAAGCGCCTGCGCTTCAAGGGCCCGGTGTTCGAGATCTCGGCGCTCACGCGCGAGGGCTGCGAACATCTCGTGCAGGCCGTGTACCAGCACGTCAAGGCCGAGCAGGAGGCCGAGCGGCAGACGCCGGTCGAGCGCGATCCGCGCTTCGCCGAACTGCCGCCCGATCCGAACTGAGCGCCGCGCGGCGTCGGCGGAGCGCCCCGATGCCGCCTGCGCGCGCCATGCCGTCCCACCGCAACATCCTCCACGACCGCCGCAGCTTCCCATGACCTCGTCGACTTCCGGTTCCACTGCCCTGCGGGACGCCCGCCGCATCGTCGTCAAGGTGGGCTCCAGCCTCGTGACGAACGAGGGCCGCGGGCTCGACGAGGCGGCGATCGGCGAATGGTGCCGGCAGCTCGCCGCGCTGGTGCGCGACGGACGCGAAGTCGTGATGGTGTCGAGCGGCGCGATCGCCGAAGGCATGAAGCGCCTCGGCTGGCGTACCCGGCCGCACGAGGTGCACGAGCTGCAGGCCGCCGCGGCGGTCGGGCAGATGGGCCTGGCCCAGATGTACGAGACCAAGCTGCGCGAGAACCAGATCGGCAGCGCCCAGGTGCTGCTGACCCATGCCGACCTGGCCGACCGCGAGCGCTATCTCAATGCGCGCTCGACGCTGGTCACGCTGCTGCGGCTCGGCGTGGTGCCGGTCATCAACGAGAACGACACGGTGGTCAACGACGAGATCAAGTTCGGCGACAACGACACGCTCGGCGCGCTCGTGGCCAACCTGGTCGAGGCCGACCTGCTGGTGATCCTCACCGACCAGAAGGGCCTGTTCAGCGCGGATCCGCGCAAGGACCCGCAGGCGAAGTTCATCCAGGAAGCGCGCGCCGGCGATCCGGCGCTGGAGCAGATGGCGGGCGGCGCGGGCAGCAGCATCGGCAAGGGCGGCATGATCACCAAGGTGCTCGCCGCGTCGCGCGCGGCGCGATCCGGCGCGTCGACCGTGATCGCCTGGGGCCGCGAGCCGGACTGCCTGCTGCGCCTGGCGCGCGGCGAGATCATCGGCACGCTGCTGGTGGCGCCGACGCAGAAAAGCCACGCGCGCAAGCGCTGGATGGCCGACCACCTGCAGCTGCGCGGCTCGGTGACGG
>CBHTTS010000108.1:0-15129 GCA_966095775.1 uncultured Variovorax sp.
GCGATGCGCGAGCTGCTCGGCTGGAAGGGCGACCGCGCGGCCTACACCGCGGGCAAGGGCGAGGCCAAGAAGGGCCAGCCCGGCAACGCGCTCTCGATCGTGCCCTCGACCAAGAAGGTCGGCCCGCCCGGCGCCGCGCTCGACGTGCCGCTCACCAACATCAACGCGAGCTACGTGCGCGGCCAGTTCGACGCCATCGAGGTGCGCGTGCCCGGCGCGCCCGCGGCCGACGAGATCGTCTTCATCCTCGCGATGAGCACCGGCTACCGCGTGCACGCGCGCGTCGGCGGCCTGCTCGCCGAGAACATCAGCCAATGGGACGGCCTGCGCTGACCTGAACAAGAGACACGAAGGACACACGACATGACTGCCAACATCCGCAAGCTCGTCATCCAGGTCGACGAGACCCGCAAGGAGATGGGCCGGGACATCACGCCGCCCACGCGCCGCGCCGTCGCCATCGCCGTGATCGAGAACCCCTACGCGGGCCGCTACAGCGAGAACCTCGACGAGCTGATCGCGATCGGCGAGGAGCTCGGCGCGCTGCTCGGCCAGAAGGCCGTGAAGGCGCTCGGCATCGAGCCCGGCCAGGCGCAGAGCTACGGCAAGGCCGCGATCGTGGGCGAGGGCGGCGAGCTCGAGCATGCGGCCGCGATCCTGCATCCCAAGCTCGGCGCGCCGCTGCGCGTGGCGGTGGAGAAGGGCGCCGCGCTGGTGCCCTCGGCCAAGAAGCGCGGCACGCTGGGCACCGCCATCGACGTGCCGCTGGGCCACAAGGACGCCGCCTTCGTGCGCAGCCATTTCGATGCGGTCGAGGCCCGCGTGTCGGACGCGCCGCGCGCCGGCGAGATCGTGGTGGCCGTGGCCGTCACCGACAGCGGCCGGCCGCTGCCGCGCATCGGCGGCCTGCAGGCCAGCGAGATCAAGGGCGAGGACGGCCTGCGCTGAGCGGGCCGATCGCCACCATCTTCCGGACACACCGAGCGACCAGCGTTCCACCACACCGATTTCTTCACCAGGAGCTTCCCCGATGACCCCCTTGCGCCATGTTTTCTGCGCGGCCTCCGTCGTTTCTCTGGCCGGTGCCCTCGTCCCCGCCCACGCCCAGGGCGTGATCAAGATCGGCGAGATCAACAGCTACAAGGCGCAGCCGGCCTTCCTCGAGCCCTACAAGAAGGGCATGGAGCTCGCGGTCGACGAGATCAACGCCAAGGGCGGCGTCAACGGCAGGAAGATCGAGCTGATCAGCCGCGACGACAACGCCAACCCCGGCGACGCGGTGCGCGTGGCCGAGGAGCTGATCTCGCGCGAGAAGGTCGACGTGCTCGCGGGCGCCTTCCTCTCGAACACCGGCCTCGCGCTGACCGACTTCGCGAAGCAGAAGAAGTTCTTCTACCTGGCCGCCGAGCCGCTCACCGACAAGATCGTCTGGAGCAACGGCAACAAGTACACCTACCGCCTGCGCCCCTCGACCTACATGCAGGTCGCGATGCTCGTGCCCGAGGCCGCCAAGCTCAAGAAGAAGCGCTGGGCGCTGGTCTACCCCAACTACGAGTACGGCCAGTCCTCGGTCGCCACCTTCAAGCAGCTGCTCAAGGCCGCGCAGCCCGACGTGGAGTTCGTCGCCGAGCAGGCGCCGCCGCTCGGCAAGGTCGACGCGGGCAGCGTGGTGCAGGCGCTCGCCGATGCCAAGCCCGACGCGATCTTCAACGTGCTGTTCGGCGCCGACCTCTCGAAGTTCGTGCGCGAGGGCAACACGCGCGGCCTGTTCAAGGACCGCGAGGTGGTGAGCGTGCTGACCGGCGAGCCCGAGTACCTCGACCCGCTCAAGGACGAGGCGCCCAACGGCTGGATCGTGACCGGCTATCCGTGGAACGGCGTCAAGACGCCCGAGCACAAGGCCTTCCTCGATGCCTACCAGGCCAAGTTCAAGGACTACCCGCGCCTCGGCTCGGTGGTGGGCTACAGCGCGATCCACTCGATCGCGGCCGGCATCAAGAAGGCCGGCAGCACCGACACCGAGAAGCTGGTCGCGGCCTTCAAGGGCCTGCAGCTCGATACGCCGTTCGGCAAGATCAGCTACCGCGCGCAGGACAACCAGTCCACGATGGGCGCCTACGTCGGCAAGACCAAGAACGAAGGCGGCAAGGGCGTGATGGTCGACTACGTCTACCTCGACGGCGCGAAGTTCCAGCCGTCGGACGACGAAGTGAAGAAGATGCGCCCCGCCGATTGACGGCGCGGCGCCTGCACCGCATCGCCGCGCGCGCATGACGCGGGCGATGCGGATGTCTCCAGTTTCCTCAGGGTCCTTATGAGTTTCTCAGGCTTCGTTGTTCAGTTGCTCAACGGATTGGCCGGCGCGTCCTCGCTCTTCTTCGTGGCGGCCGGCCTCTCGTTGATCTTCGGCGTGACGCGCATCGTCAACTTCGCCCATGGCTCGTTCTTCATGGTGGGCATCTACCTCGCGTACACGCTGGTCGACAAGCTGGGCTCGAGCCTGGGCTTCTGGCCTGCGCTGGGCATCGCCGCCGTCGCGGTCGGCGTGCTCGGCGCGCTGATCGAGGTGCTGCTGCTGCGCCGCATCTACAAGGCGCCCGAGCTGTTCCAGCTGCTCGCGACCTTCGCCCTGGTGCTCGTCATCAAGGACGCGGTGCTCTGGCTCTGGGGCCCCGACGAACTGCTCGGTCCGCGCGCGCCGGGCCTCAAGGGTTCGGTCGAGATCCTCGGGCGGCAGTTCCCCTCGTACGACCTGTTCCTGATCGTGCTCGGCCCGATCGTGCTCGGCCTGGTCTGGCTGCTGCTCACGCGCACGCGCTTCGGCACGCTGGTGCGCGCCGCCACGCAGGACCGCGAGATGGTCAGCGCGCTCGGCGTGAACCAGGCCTGGCTCTTCACCGCGGTGTTCGCGCTCGGCGCGATGCTCGCGGGCCTGGGCGGGGCGCTGCAGCTGCCGCGCGAGCCCGCCACGCTCGAGATGGACCTCAACACCATCGGCGCCGCCTTCGTGGTGGTGGTGGTCGGCGGCATGGGCTCGCTGCCCGGCGCCTACCTCGCGGCGCTGCTGATCGCCGAGATCAAGGCGGTGTGCATCTGGCTCGGCGTGGTGCAGATCTTCGGCATCGACGTGTCCTTCTCCAAGCTCACGCTGATGGTCGACTTCCTCGTGATGGCCGCGGTGCTGGTCTGGCGTCCCTGGGGCCTGTTCGGCCGCGCGCAGGCGCCGAGCCGCTACGTCGGCATGCCGGAGGAGCCGCTGCGCCGTCCCGGCAATGCCTACATGGCGGGCGCCGCGGTGCTCGCGCTGCTGCTCGCCGGGTTGCCGCTGCTGGCGGCCGATTCGCCCTACACCATGGTGCTCACGATCGACCTGATGATCGCCGCGCTGTTCGCGACCAGCCTGCACTTCATCATGGGGCCGGCCGGCATGCATTCGTTCGGCCACGCCGCCTACTTCGGCCTCGGGGCCTACGGCGCCGCGCTGCTCGCGCGCTCGCTCGGCCTGCCGATGGAGCTCACGCTGGTGGTCGCGCCGCTGGTGGCCGCGGCCGGCGCCTTCGTCTACGGCTGGTTCGCGGTGCGTCTCTCGGGCGTCTACCTCGCGATGCTCACGCTGGCCTTCGCGCAGATCACCTGGGCCATCACCTACCAGTGGGACAGCTTCACGGGCGGCAGCAACGGCCTCACGGGCGTCTGGCCCTCGGAATGGCTCTCGGACAAGCGCAACTACTACTGGCTCACGCTGGTGCTGGTGGCCGCGGGCGTGTGGTGGCTGCGGCGCGTGCTGTACTCGCCCTTCGGCTACACGCTGCGCGCGGGCCGGGACTCGGCGCTGCGGGCCGACGCGATCGGCATCGACATCAAGCGCATGCAGTGGGCCGCCTTCGTCATCGCGGGCGCGGTGGCGGGGCTCGCGGGCGCGCTGTTCGCGTTCTCCAAGGGCAGCATCTCGCCCGAGACGCTCTCGGTCGGCCGCTCGGTCGACGGGCTCGTGATGGTGCTGCTCGGCGGCATCCAGACGCTCGCAGGGCCGGTGGTCGGTGCCGTCACCTTCACCTGGCTGCACGACACCGTGGCGCGCAACACCGACTACTGGCGGGCGATGCTGGGCGGGATCATCCTGCTGCTGGTGCTGCTGTTCCCGCAGGGCATCGCCGGCTTCAGCAAGCAGCTGTTCGACCGGCGACGGGGCGCAAAGCGCGAAGGTGCGCTGGAGGAGGTGAAGGCATGAGCCTGCTCAAGGTCACGGAACTCGGCAAGTCCTTCGGCGGCGTGAAGGCCGTCGACGGGATCAGCTTCGACCTCGCCCCCGGCGAGCTGCTGGCCCTCATCGGCCCGAACGGCGCCGGCAAGTCCACCACCTTCAACATGGTCAACGGCCAGTTGAAGGCCGACCGCGGCTCGATCCTGCTCGACGGCCAGGAGCTGGTGGGCAAGAAGCCCCGCGAGATCTGGCGCCTGGGCGTGGGCCGCACCTTTCAGATCGCCGAGACCTTCGCCTCGCTCACCGTGGTGGAGAACGTGCAGATGGCGCTGCTCTCGCACGACCACAAGCTCTTCGCCACCTGGCGGCGCGCCGCCGACCACAAGCGCGAGGAAGCCTTGGCCCTGCTCGACCAGGTCGGCATGAAGGCCCAGGCCGATCGCCCCTGCAGCGTGCTGGCCTACGGCGATGTCAAGCGCGTCGAGCTCGCGATCGCGATGGCCAACAGCCCGAAGCTGCTGCTGATGGACGAGCCCACCGCCGGCATGGCGCCCAAGGAGCGCAACGCGCTGATGGCGCTGACCAAGCAGCTGGTGATCGACCGCGGCATGGCGGTGCTCTTCACCGAGCACAGCATGGACGTGGTGTTCGCCTACGCCGACCGCATGATCGTGCTCGCGCGCGGCCGCCTGATCGCGCAGGGCCGGCCGCTCGAGATCCGCGACCACCCGAAGGTGCAGGAGGTCTACTTCGGCAGCGGCAAGACCTTCGAGAAGAAGAACGCAGCGATGGGAGAAACCGCATGAGCGCACACCAGACCCTGCTCGAGGCCAAGGCCCTGTGCGCCTGGTACGGCGCCGCGCAGATCCTCTACGACGTCGACCTCGAGGTGCGCCGCGGCGAGGTGGTCGCGCTCATGGGCCGCAACGGCGCCGGCAAGTCGACCACGCTGAAGGCGCTCAACGGCATGCTCGCCAAGCGCCGCGGCGCGGTGCGCTTCCTCGGCCACGACATCTCGAAGAGCGAGCCGCACCATGCGGCGCGTCTGGGCCTGGGCTTCGTGCCCGAGGACCGGCGCGTGTTCACCGACCTCACGGTGATGGAGAACCTCGAGGTCGGCCGCCAGGCCGCGCGCCGCTGGGGCGACGGCAGCGATGCGCCGCTGTGGACGCCCGAGCGCCTGTTCAAGCTCTTCCCCAACCTGGGCGAGATGCCGCAGCGCCCCGGCGGGCGCATGAGCGGCGGCGAGCAGCAGATGCTGACCGTGGCGCGCACGCTGATGGGCAACCCCTACCTGGTGCTGCTGGACGAGCCCTCCGAGGGCGTGGCGCCGGTGATCGTCGAGCAGATGGCCAACATGATCCTGGAGCTCAAGGCGCAGGGCGTGAGCATCCTGCTGTCGGAGCAGAACATGCACTTCGCCGAGCTGGTCTCCGACCGCGCCTACGTGCTCGAGAAGGGCCAGATCCGCTACCAGGCCACGATGGCCGAACTCGCGGCCAACGAGGAAGTGCGCCGCGCCTACCTGAGCGTCTAGTTTTCCCCCGTCCCGTTCTTCCTTCTTTTCGAGGAGTCCGCCATGCACCGCAGAAGCTTCGTCGCGAAATCCGCCGCCGCCCTCGCGCTGGCCGGCGGCCTCGGCAGTCCGGCATTCAACGCCTTCGCGGCCGGCCGGCTGCGGCCCGACGCGAAATCGGCGCTGCTCGTGATCGACGTGCAGAACTGCTTCGTCGACGGCGGCACCCTGCCCGTGAAGGGCGGCGCCGAGGTGGTGCCGGTGATCAACGCGCTCGCGGGCGCGTTCCAGAACATCGTCGTCACGCAGGACTGGCATACGCCCGGCCATGCCTCTTTCGCGAGCGCGCATGCGGGGCAGAAGCCCTTCAGCAGCATCAAGCTGAGCTACGGCAGCCAGGTGCTCTGGCCCGACCACTGCGTGCAGGGCACCGACGACGCGGCGCTGCACAAGGACCTGAAGCTGCCGACCGCGCAGCTGATCATCCGCAAGGGCTTCAACAAGGGCGTCGACAGCTACTCGGCCTTCGAGGAGGCCGACCGCAAGACGCCCACGGGCCTCGCGGGCTACCTCCAGCAGCGCGGCATCCGCACGGTCTACCTGGCGGGGCTCGCGACCGATTTCTGCGTCGCCTGGAGCGCGCTCGACGCGCGCAAGGCCGGCTTCGAGGTCTACGTGATCGAGGACGCCACGCGCGCCATCGACCTCGACGGCTCGCTCGCCAAGGCCTGGAAGCAGATGAGCGCCAAGGGCGTCAAGCGCATCCGCTCGAGCGACATCGAGGTCTGACGCGCGGCGCGCCCGCACCGGTTCCAAGAAGCAACAACGAGGAGATGGACCCCGCATGACGACTTCGATCTCGAGACGCGCCCTGATGGCGGGCGGCGCCGCGCTGGCCCTGGGGCCGGTGCTCCCGCGTGCGGCGCACGCGGACAACGGCGTCACCGACAGCACGATCCGCATCGGCCAGTCGGCCGTCTTCAGCGGGCCGGCCAAGGACTTCGGCGTCGACTACCGCGCGGGCATCAAGCTCTGCTTCGACCGCGTCAACAAGTCGGGCGGCGTCCACGGCCGGCGCATCGAGCTGGTCTCCTACGACGACGCCTACGAGCCCGCGAAGACGGCCGTCAACACCGCCCGGCTGATCGACGAGGACAAGGTGTTCGCGCTCACGGGCTACGTCGCCACGGGCAACCTCGCGGCCGCGATGCCGCTCGCCGAGAAGGCCGGCGTGCCGATGTTCGCGCCGCTCGTGGGCACGAGCTCGTTCCGCGCCAAGACCAACCGCTACCTGTTCCACGTGCGCGCGGGCTACGACCTCGAGCTGCGCAAGATCATCAGCCACCTCTCGACCATCGGCATCCATTCGATCGCGGTGGTCTACCAGGACAGCGCCTTCGGCAAGTCGAACCTCGCGACCTGCGAGGAGCTCGCGGCCGACTACAAGGTCAAGGTCGAGAAGACCTTCCCGCTCGCGATCGCGGCCGAGGACGCGAAGGCCGCGGTCGCGGGGCTGGCCGAGGCCAAGCCCGGCGCGATCGTGATGATCATGGCCGGGCGCCAGGTCGAGGTCTTCATGCGCGACTACCGCGCGAGCGGCGCGGGCGCGCCGCTCTACACGCTGTCGGTCGGCATCACCGACGCGGCCGGCTCGGCCAAGCGCCTCGAAGGCAAGCTCGCGGGCCTCGTCACGGCCAGCATCGTGCCGCCGCCGCAGGCGGTGCGCATTCCCATCGTGGCCGACTACCAGCGCGACCGCGCCGAGTTCGGCGAGAAGATCGACAGCTACACCGCGCTCGAGGGCTACATCGCCGCGCGCGTGATGGTCGAGGGCCTGCGCCGCGCGGGCAAGGCGCTCACGCGCGACAGCTTCATCGCGGGGCTGGAGAGCATCGGCAGCACGCGCTTCGGCGACTTCCCGGTCGAGTACGGCGCGAAGAACCACAACGGCTCGACCTTCGTCGACCTGGAGATGTACACCCGTGACGGTCAACTGCGGCGGTGAAATGAAGCACCCCCCGAGCCGCTTCGCGGCTCCCCCCTCTCTCGCCTTCGGCGGGAGGGGGGCGCACCCGGTGGCCCGGCAAAGCCGGTTCCACGGGTGCCCTGGGGGCTTCGCTGCGCTCGCCGACTCGATTTGCCTGTTGGACGCCCTTGGCTTTGAAGACTGAATTGCCGGTGCTGAATCTGCAGGTCAACGGCCGCGCGCATGCGCTCGAGGGCGTGCCGCGCGCAGCGACGCTGCTGCACCTGCTGCGCAACGACCTCGGCCTCAACGGGCCCAAGTACGGCTGCGGCCTCGGGCAATGCGGCGCCTGCACCGTGCACGTGGACGGCGTGGCGGCGCGCGCCTGCGTGATTCCCGCGCACGGCGTCGCGGGCCGGCAGGTCACGACGCTCGAAGGCCTCGGCACGCAGGCGCACTGGCACCCGGTGCAGGCGGCCTTCGAGGAGGCGCAGGCCGCGCAGTGCGGCTACTGCCTCAACGGCATGGTGATGCAGGCCGCGGCGCTGCTCGCGCGCGACCCGCAGGCGAGCGAGGCGCGCATCCGCGGCGAGCTCTCGGGCAACCTGTGCCGCTGCGGCACGCACGTCGAGATCCTCGACGCGGTGCGGCGCGCGGCGCTGCGCATGCAGCAACAGCAGCAGGCATGACGCGGCGCGCCGACCTGCCGCGCACGCGCGCGGAATTCCTTTCGGCCGAGGGCGTGCTGCTCGTGGTGCGCGAGGCCCCGGCCGCGCCGCCGCCCGCCAAGGGCCAGCCGGCCTACGTCGCGGGCAACCCGGCCGAAGGCGACGAGATCCTGCTCGCGGTCTGGGACGACGGCAGCGCCTCCGCGCTCAACGGCCACGTCGACCTCGGCACCGGCATCCAGACCGCGCTCGCGCAGATCGTGGCCGAGGAGCTCGACCTCGGCATGCCCTGCGTGCGCATGATGCTCGGCGACACCGCGCGCGCGCCCAACCAGGGCGCGACGATCGCGAGCGCCTCGATCCAGATCCACGCGCAGCCGCTGCGGCTCGCGGCCGCGCAGGCGCGCGCCTGGCTGCTCGCGCGCGCGGCCGAGCGCCTCGGCGTGCCGGTGGACGCGCTGCAGGCGCGCAACGGCATGGTGCGCGTGGCCGAGGCGCCCGAGCGGCGCCTGGGCTATGCCGAGCTCGTGGCGGCGCAGCGCACCGTGCTGCGGCTCGACCCGCAGGCCCGTCGCAAGGACCCGGCCGAGTACCGCGTGGTCGGCACGCGGCAGCCGCGCGTCGACATCCCGGCCAAGCTCGCGGGCGACCAGGTCTTCGTGCACGACATGCGCGTGCCCGGCATGCTGCACGGCCGCGTGGTGCGCCCGCCCTACGCGGGCGCGGACCACGGCGACTTCATCGGCAACACGCTCGCGTCGGTCGACGAGTCCTCGATCGCGCACATCCCCGGCATCCGCGCGGTGGTCGTGATCCGCGACTTCGTCGGCATCGTCGCCGAGCGCGAGGAACATGCCGAGCAGGCGCTGCGCGAGCTGCGCGTGAAGTGGAAGCCCTGGCCCGGCATGCCCGAGCTCGGCGACCTCGCGCAGGCGCTGCGCGACAACCCCTCGACCGAGCGGCTGCTGGTGGACGAGGGCGACGTGGACGGCGGCATCGCCTCGGCCGCCGAGCGGATGCGGCGCACCTACGTCTGGCCCTACCAGATGCATGCGTCGATCGGCCCCTCGTGCGCGCTGGCCGAGTGGCAGCCCGGCGACGCGAGCGGCATCCGGCTGCGCTGCTGGGCCGGCACGCAGAACCCGCACGTGCTGCGCGCCGACCTCGCGAAGCTCATGGACCTCGAGGACCTGCAGGTCGACGTGGTCCGCATGGAGGCCGCGGGCTGCTACGGCCGCAACGGCGCCGACGACGTGGCGGCCGATGCGGCGCTGCTCGCGCGCGCCGCGGGCGCGCCGGTGCGCGTGCAGCTCACGCGCGAGCAGGAGCATGCCTGGGAACCCAAGGGCGCGGCGCAGCTCATGGAGATCGACGGCGGGCTCGCGGCCGACGGCAGCGTCGCGGCCTACGACTTCGAGACCTCCTATCCCTCGAACGGCGCGCCCACGCTCGCGCTGCTGCTCACGCGCACCATCGAGCCGGTGGCGCAGGCCTTCGAGATGGGCGACCGCACCGCGCGCCCGCCCTACGACTGGCGCAACCTGCGCGTCAAGGTCAAGGACATGGCGCCGATCGTGCGCGCCTCGTGGCTGCGCGGCGTGTCGGCGCTGCCGAGCTCGTTCGCGCACGAGTCCTACGTCGACGAGCTCGCGACCGCGGCCGGCGTCGATCCGGTGCAGTTCCGGCTGCGCCACCTCGACGACCCGCGCGCCGTCGAGCTCATCCAGGCCACCGCGCAGAAGGCCGGCTGGCGCATGCGCACCGGCCCGCAGGAGAACGCCGACGACGGGCTCGGGCCGGGCGGCGACGTCCTGTTCGGCCAGGGCTTCGCCTACGCGCGCTACGTGCACAGCAAATGGCCGGGCTTCGGCGCCGCCTGGGCCGCCTGGGTGGCCGACGTCGAGGTCAACCGCCGGACCGGCGAGGTGCACGTGCGCCGCGTGGTCGTGGGCCACGACGCGGGACTGCTGGTCAACCCCGCGGGCGTCGAGCACCAGGTGCACGGCAACGTGATCCAGACCACGAGCCGCGCGCTCAAGGAGCGCGTGCAGTTCGCGCCGCAGGCCGGGCCTGCGGCACCCGAGGCGGGCGGCGCGCAGCTGCCCGGCGTGCTGCCTTCGGGCGTGGTCGCGAGCCGCGAATGGGGCAGCTACCCGATCATCAATTTCCGCGAAGTGCCGGTGATCGAGGTGATGCACATGCCGCGTCCGGGCGAGCCCTCGCTCGGCGCGGGCGAGTCCTCGTCGGTGCCGGGCACGGCCGCGATCGCGAACGCGATCTTCGATGCGACGGGCGTGCGCTTCCGCGCGCCGCCGTTCACGCCCGAGACGGTGCTGGCGGAATTAAACCGGGGTTCGCTCCCTCCCCCCCTGGGGGAGGGCGGGGGTGGGGGCACGCGGCGTACCGATGGCGACGCTGCGGTGCCCCCATCCCGACCTTCCCCCAAGGAGGGAAGGAGCGATGCCACGTGGCCGAAGCGCAAGGGCCTGTGGGCCACGACCGCCGCGCTCGTGGTCGGCGGCCTCGGCATGGTCGCCGGCCTGCTCGGCTGGCGTTCCGCGATCGCGCCCGTCACGCTGACCGCGCCGGTCTACAGCGAGGCGACCATCGAGCGCGGCCGCATGCTCGCCGCGCTCGGCGACTGCGCCGTCTGCCACACCGCGCCCGGCGGCGCGCCCAACGCCGGCGGCCGCGCGATGGAGACGCCGTTCGGCACCCTCTACACCACCAACCTCACGCCCGACCCCGAGACCGGCCTCGGCCGCTGGTCGTTCAGCGCCTTCCAGCGCGCGATGCGCGAGGGCATCTCGCGCGACGGCCATCACCTGTACCCGGCCTTCCCGTACACCGCGTTCGCCAAGACCAGCGACGACGACCTGCAGGCGCTCTACGCGTACTTCATGGCGCAGCCCGCGGTGCGCGCCGAGACGCCCGAGGCCGAGCTGAAATTCCCGTTCAGCCTGCGGCCGCTGATGGCCGGCTGGAACGCGCTGTTCCACGATCCCGCGCCCGCCCGGCCCGTGGCCGCGCAGAGCGCCGAATGGAACCGCGGCGCCTACCTCGTCAACGGCCTCGGCCACTGCGGCGCCTGCCATACGCCGCGCAACGCGCTCGGCGCGGAGCAGGGCGGCAGCACCTACCTCTCGGGCGCGATGGTCGACGGCTGGGAGGCGCCGCCGCTGACCGCGCTGGCGTCGAAGTCCGCCATGCCCTGGGACGCCGAGTCGCTCTACCGCTACCTGCGCCACGGCCATTCGCCACGCCACGGCATCGCGGGCGGACCGATGGCCGAGGTGGTGCGCGAGCTCGGCGCCGTGCCCGACGCCGACATCCGCGCGATGGCGACCTACCTCGCCTCGTTCAATCCCGCGCCCGCGCCCGAAGCCGAGCAGCAGGCCGAGGCGCGCCGCATCGTCGCGGCCGCGGCCGGCACGCAGGGCCGGCTGCTCGGCCCCGCGCAGCGCATGTTCGACAGCGCCTGCGCCGCCTGCCACCACGACGGCGACGGCCCCACGCTGCTCGGCGTGAACACGCCGCTCGCGCTCAACAGCAACCTCGCGAGCGCGAAGCCCGACAACCTGCTGCGCACCATCCTCGACGGCGTGCGCGAGCCCGCCTCGCGCGACATCGGCTTCATGCCCGCCTACCGCGACGCGCTCGACGACCGCCAGATCGCCGAGCTCGCGGGCTACATGCGCGCGCGCTTCGCGCCGCAGGAGCCCGCCTGGCCCGACCTCGAGGCGCAGGTGGCGCGGGTGCGGGCGGCGAAGGCGCATTGAGGCGCGCTCAACAGACGACAACCTTTGTGTCCGCAACGTGCGGACCCTGCGCGTGCAGTAGTGCTCAGTTGCCCTGGGCATCGCGCGGGCTGCGCTTTCCGAGTCCTTCGTGCATGGCTATGGTCCCGACACGAGGACTGCAGCGGAGGATCGAATGGCGCAAGACATCTTTCTCAAGCTCAGCGGCATTTCAGGCGAGTCGCAGGATGCCAGCCACAAGGACGAAATCGAAGTGCTGGACTGGACCTGGCAGATCACGCAAGCGTCCACGATGCACGCCGGCGGCGGCGGCGGGGCTGGCAAGGCGACGGTCGGCGACCTTGTCTTCGACCACCATGTGGACCGTGCCAGTCCCAACCTTTTCAAGTACTGCGCGACCGGCAAGCACATGGAGACGGCCACCCTCGTCGTGAGAAAGGCCGGGGGCAATCCGCTCGAATACCTGCGGCTCACGTTGAGCGACGTGATCGTGACCTGTGTGGCGCCCGTGCTCCACGCCAGCATGGGGCGGCCGCGCGAAGAGGTCCGCCTGTCGTTCGCGCGTGTGAAGCAGGAGTACGTGGTGCAGAACGCGCAGGGGGGATCGGGTGGCACGGTCAGCGCGGGCTACGACATCCAGCAGAACCGGGAAATCTGAGGGGAGGGAAAGAATGCTCTACATCACGAGGAACGGGCATGTCGACGCGGAGAGGGTCCAGGTGAAGATCTTCGCGAATATCGAGCGAGGCACTCTTGGAGCTGTCAACGGCATCGTGGTGCATCAAACTGGCGGCTCCACTGCTGCCTCCACATTCAGCAGCTACTCGAAGCCAGGCGCAAACGGTGCCCACTTTCTGATCGATCTCGATGGCACCATCTATCAAACGGCGTCCCTGCACCGAGCGACCCATCATGTTGGCGTGATGAAGTCCCGGTGTGTTGTGAGGCAAAAATGCGCGCCCGTCGAATTCAAGCGAATGAATGCACTGGAGAAGGCTTGGAAGCCATCTGAAATATCCCGGCAGGAGTACCGGAAGGGATTTCCCGATCGATTCCCGGCCAATGTGGATTCGATAGGAATCGAGATGGTAGGAGCTTCCAGGGCAGTCGCTGGGCAGCGTGAAAAAATCTTCGATCCAGTGAGTGACAGCCAGAACACCTCGCTGAGGTGGCTTGTGCGTGAACTATCGGAGACTTTGGGTGTTTCGATGAGCGAGATATACCGTCACCCCGAAATTTCCAGAAAAACCCCCACCGAGGCAAGCACCGCAAAATGGTAAGTACGAAGTACCGCTGTCTTGCGGCGATCGCTTTCCTGGGGTTGACGCCATTGATTTCGATAGCGAGCCGCGCGCATAGCGTTGAGCGGCTTGTGATCACAGGCGTGGGGCTGAACGACGAATCCCTCAACGACGAGAACGAAAAGAGAGCGTGCAGGAAGTTCAGACCCACACGAAAGGAGCTCATCGGATTCTTCATGCAGGCAAGGTCGCCAGCGAATCCGGGCGCTCTGCAGCACGACCGCTACTCATCCTGCGCAGCACAAGGCTGGGTCAGATTCCGCGACGGCTCCTCCGGCAGGTGGGTGCTGAAGTCCAGCGGCATCGCGTGGGTCATGTTGGACGGAGGGAAAACCATCCATTTGTTTCGCCGACGCAACGGGTGGCACGATCCCTATGCATGCACATATGGACTCGGCGATGAAGGAGTGTGCTGAGCCAGAGCCGAAGACCATGCAGTCCCACCCCATCATGCTCTTGCTGACCCTTTGGGCTTCGCCCTTCCTGGCCCAATCACAGACGATCGGAAAGGTGCGTGTTCTCGAAACCGGCATCAAGCAGTGCCCTGGACGCTGAGTTCCGGCGGGGTCGGCTCGCTGAAATGGGACGAAGGGGAATATGTCTACCTTTTTCGGCGAAAGAACCCGTGGACCGATCCGACGGCCTGTACCTACGGCCTTGGCGACGAGGGCGAGTGTTGATCGAGCGCGGCATCCGAGCACAGTGAACGCAGTCCGAAATCGCCACGACCGAGGTAAGCCGGTAGCCGTGGACCGCTTGCAGATCACCGGCGTTGTTCCGCGGGCGCAATGGGTGGCACGATCCCTATGCCTGCACGTACGGGCTTGGCGATGAAGGAGCGTGTTAAGAGACTGGATACGAGGGAACGGCGCAACCCTGCCTGCCTCGGCTCGCGCTTCGCAGCGTCCTCGGCGCTACCATGCCAGCGCATTCACTCACCCCACCCCGAGAGACAACCCATGCCCCTGACCCTCGACCCCTCCTCGACCCTCCCGCAGGACGCCGCGCGCGCCACGCTCGTCGGCCGCATCTGGCAGCCCGGCGTCGGCCCGGTGCTCGTCGCGGTCCATGAAGGCGGACTGCACGATCTGTCGCAGCTCGCGCCGACGATGAGCGACCTGCTCGAAATGAAGGAAGCGCCGGCCGATGCGGTGCAGCGCGCGGTGCGAAGCGGCAAGGCGCCGCGCGTGGCCGCGCTGGCCGAGGCGATCGCGAACAGCGACGCGACGGCCCCGCGCGACGAGGCGAAGCCCTGGCTGCTCGCGCCCTGCGACCTGCAGGCCATCAAGGCCAGCGGCGTGACTTTCGTCGAGAGCCTGCTCGAGCGCGTGATCGAGGAGCAGGCGCGCGGCGATGCCTCGAAGGCCGAGGCCACGCGCGCGGCGCTCGGCGGCGTGCTCGGCGACAACCTCGCGGGCATCGTGCCGGGCTCGGACGCGGCCGCGAAGGCCAAGGAGGTGCTGATCGCGCAGGGCGCGTGGTCGCAGTACCTCGAGGTCGGCATCGGTCCCGACGCCGAGATCTTCACCAAGGCGCCGGTGCTCTCGTCGGTGGGCACGGGTGCCGACATCGGCATCCATGCCGCGTCGGTGTGGAACAACCCCGAGCCCGAGGTGGTGCTCGCGGTCAACAGCCGCGGCGAGACGCTCGGCGCCGCGCTCGGCAACGACGTGAACCTGCGCGACTTCGAAGGCCGCAGCGCGCTGCTGCTCGGCA
>CBHTTS010000109.1:0-14901 GCA_966095775.1 uncultured Variovorax sp.
TCCCGTCCGCGAAGCCATATGAAGTTACCATAGCGACAGTAATCTGACAAATCCTCCAAGACACATGAATGCATCTACTTCGAATACCGGAGGCCAGAACAGCGGCCATTCCGCGAAAATCATGGTGGTCGACGACGACGTGCGCCTGCGCGACCTGCTGCGCCGTTACCTGACCGAACAGGGCTTCCAGGTCGTGACCGCGGAAAGCGCGCCGGCCATGAACAAGCTGTGGCTGCGCGAGCGCTACGACCTGCTGGTGCTGGACCTGATGCTGCCCGGCGAAGACGGCCTGTCGATCTGCCGCCGCCTGCGCGGCGCCGGCGACCAGACCCCGATCATCATGCTGACCGCCAAGGGCGAGGACGTCGACCGCATCGTCGGCCTCGAGATGGGCGCCGACGACTACCTGCCCAAGCCCTTCAACCCGCGCGAGCTGCTCGCGCGCATCCAGGCGCTGGTGCGGCGCCAGCGCATGCTGGGCGCGCATGCCGGGCCCGCGCCCGCGCACGAGAGCGTGCGCTTCGGCGCCTTCACGCTGCACCTCGGCGAGCGGCGCCTGGTGCGCGAGGACGCGGGCGGCGGCGCCGAGGCGCTGCCGCTCACCAGCGGCGAGTTCGCGCTGCTGCAGGCGCTGGCGCTCCATCCGCACCGGCCGCTCGGGCGCGAGCGGCTGATCGCGCTCGCGCGCGGTCCGGACCACGAGGCCACCGACCGCAGCATCGACGTGCAGGTGATGCGCCTGCGCAAGCTCATCGAAGCCGATTCCGCGCAGCCGCGCCACATCCGCACCGTGTGGGGCGTGGGCTACATGTTCGTGCCATGAACCTGCTGCCGCGCAGCCTGTTCGGGCGCAACGCGCTGCTGATCGTGCTGCTCATCGCGCTGGGCCAGATCGGCGGCGGCCTGCTGCTGCGCGAGATGGTGATCAAGCCGCGCCTCGACCAGATCGCCGAGGGCGTCGCGCGGAACGTGGCGGCCGTGCGCGCGGGGCTGCAGTCGCTGGCGCCCGCGCAGCGCGCGGCCTTCGTCGAGGCCTTCAACCGGCAGGCGCTCGCGGGCCGTGCCGCGCGCGCGCGCGAGGCGGACGACGCGGGGCCGCGCGTGGCGCTCACCCTGCTCGAGCGCGGCTTCGTGCGCGCCGTGTCGGCGCGCGTCGCGCAGCAGGGCGTGGAACTGGTCTGGCGCCGCGAGGCGGACGGCGTCCTCGCGCTGCGGCTCGCGCTCGAGGACAGCGAGCACTGGGTCGTGATGCCCGGCCTGCTGCCCCCGCGCGAGTTCACGGGCGCGCTGGTGGCGGTGTCGATCGGCAGCGCGCTGCTGGCGCTGGCGGGCGCGCTGTGGATCCAGCGCCGGCTCAACCGGCCGCTTTTGCGCGTGGTCGAGGCCGCGCACGCGCTGGCCGCCGGCCGCGAGCCCGCGCCGCTGCCCGAGGACGGGCCGAGCGAGGTCGCCACCGTCAGCCGCAGCTTCAACCAGCTCGTCGGCAGCCTGCGCCGGACCGAGCGCGAGCGCGCGCTGATGCTGGCCGGGATCTCGCACGACCTGCGCACGCCGCTCACCAAGCTGCGCCTCGGCGTGGAGATCGTGCGCGACCGGATGGAGCCCGAGCTCGCGGGCAGCATGACGCGCAGCGTCGAGGAGATGGACGCCATCGTGGGCCAGTTCCTCGATTTCGCGCGCGGCGAGGGCGACGAGCCGGCGGCGCCGGGCTCGCTCGACGAGATCGTGCAGGCGCTGGCCACGGCCGGCGCCGACCACGGCCGCGCGATGGCGCTCGAGCTCGGCGGCGTGCCGCGCCTGCCGCTGCGCCCGCTCGCGATGCAGCGCGCCATCGGCAACCTGATCGAGAACGCCTGGCGCCACGGCCGCGCGCCGGTGCGGCTCTCGACCCGCGTGGCCGGCGGCGAGGCGGTGGTCGAAGTGGCCGACCATGGCGCGGGCATCGATCCGGCCGAGGCCGAGTCGCTCAAGCAGGCCTTCCGCCGCGGCCAGGCCGACCGCGGCGGCGCGGCCGGGGCGGGGCTCGGCCTCGCGATCGTGCAGCGCATCGCGCAGGCGCACGGCGGACGGCTCGAGCTCGAGACCCCGCCGGGCGGGGGCCTGCACGCGCGGCTGTGCCTGCCGCTGGCCGGGCCCTGAGGCTCAGGCGCCGGGCCGCGGCGTCATCCAGCTCGTGGCGGCGCCGCGGCCGGCGAGGTGCAGCGTCGCGGTCGCCGCGGGCGTCTCGGCGAGCAGCCGGCCCTTGCGGAACACCTTGAGCCGGGTCGCGCGCAGCCGGATCGCCTCGACCGGGTCGCGCGCCTGCAGCAGCACGAAGCTGGCGTCGCAGCCCGGCGCGAGGCCGTAGCCCTCGAGGTGCATCACGCGCGCGGCGTTCGTGGTCACGGCCTCGAAGCAGCGGCGGATGCCGTCCTGGCCCGTCATCTGCGCCACGTGCAGGCCCATGTGCGCCACTTCGAGCATGTCGCCCGAGCCCATGCCGTACCAGGGGTCCATCACGCAGTCGTGGCCGAAGGCGACGTTGACGCCGACCGCCATCAGCTCGGGCACGCGCGTCATGCCGCGGCGCTTCGGATAGCTGTCGTGCCGGCCCTGCAGCGTGATGTTGATCAGCGGGTTCGACACCACCGCGACGCCGCTTTCCGCGATCAGCGGCAGCAGCTTGCTCGCGTAGTAGTTGTCCATCGAATGCATCGAGGTGCAGTGCGAGCCCGTCACGCGCCCCTGCATGCCGAGGCGGAAGGTCTCGGCGGCGAGCGTCTCGATGTGGCGCGAGAGCGGATCGTCCGACTCGTCGCAGTGCATGTCGACCAGCTTGCCGCGCTCGGCCGCGATCTCCATCAGCAGCTTCACGCTCGCGGCGCCGTCGGCCATCGTGCGCTCGAAATGCGGAATGCCGCCGACCACGTCCACGCCCTTGTCGAGCGCGCGCTCGAGGTTCTCGACGCCGCCCGGCGAGCGCAGCACGCCGTCCTGCGGGAAGGCCACCAGTTGCAGGTCGATGTAGGGCGCGACCCGGCGCTTCACGTCGAGCAGCGCATCGACCGCGAGCAGGCTCGGGTCGCTGGTGTCGACGTGCGAGCGGATCGCGAGCAGGCCCTTGGCCACGGCCCAGTCGCAGTAGGCCAGCGCGCGTTCGACCAGCGCGTCGGCCGTGAGCAGCGGCTTGAGCTCGCCCCACAGCGCGATGCCCTCGAGCAGCGTGCCGCTCTGGTTGACGCGCGGCAGGCCGTAGCTCAGCGTCGCGTCCATGTGGAAATGCGGGTCGACGAAATGCGGCGCGACCAACTGGCCGGCGGCGTCGAGCGTCTCGCGCGCGGGCGCCGCGAGGCCCCCGGTGACTTCGGCGATGCGGCCGTCCTGCACGGCGATCGACATGCCCGTGCGGCCGTCGGGGAGGGTGGCGTTGGTGACGAGGAGGTCGAGCATGGTGGGGACTCCGGGGGGCGGCGCAGGTCCGCTCAGCGCTCGCCCTTGCGGTACGGCTTCATCAGCGCCTGCGGATAGCTCGCCTTGCGGGCGACGAGCACGAGCGCGAGGATCGACAGCAGATAGGGCAGCATCAGGTAGACCTGGTAGGGCAGCACCGCATCGCCCGATTGTTGCAGCCGCAGTTGCAGCGCGTCGAAGAAGGCGAACAGCAGCGCGCCGAGCAGGGCCTTGCCGGGTCGCCACGAGGCGAACACCACGAGCGCGACACAGATCCAGCCGCGGCCGTTGACCATGTTGAAGAAGAAGGCGTTGAAGGCCGAGAGCGTGAGGAAGGAGCCCGCCACGCCCATCAGCGCCGAGCCCGCGACGATCGCGCCGGTGCGCATGGCCGCGACCGAGACGCCCTGGCTCTCGGCCGCCTGCGGGTTCTCGCCCACCATGCGCAGGGCCAGGCCCAGCGGCGTGCGGTAGAGCACCCAGGCGATGGCGGGCACCAGCAGCAGCGCGAACAGGGTGAGCGAGGTCTGGGCGTTGAGCACCGGCAGCGGCAGCCAGTCCATCGGCGCGAAGGGCGTGATGGTCGGCGGCGTGTTGACCTTCGGGAAGCTCACGCGGTAGCCGAAATAGCTGAGCGCGGTGGCGAGCAGCGTGATGCCCAGCCCCGAGACGTGCTGCGACAGCGCGAGCCCGACCGTGAGGAAGGCATGCAGCAGCCCGAACACCATGCCCGCGAGCGCGGCCACGCCCACGCCCGCCCAGAGCGGCGCGCCGGCGTACACCGCGAGCCAGCCCGTGAAGGCGCCCGCGACCATGATGCCCTCGATGCCGAGGTTGAGCACGCCCGCGCGCTCGCACAGCAGCACGCCGAGCGTGCCGAGCACCAGCGGCGTGGCGATGCGCAGCACCGCGACCCAGAAGGCGGCGTTGGAGAGGATGTCGAGGATGTCGCTCATCGGCTGCTCCGCACCCGGTACTGCGTCAGCAGCGTCGCCACCAGCACCGCGATCAGCGAGGCCGCGACGATCACGTCGGCGATGTAGGTCGGCACGCCCACCGCGCGGCTCATGGTGTCGGCGCCCACCAGCACGCCCGCGACGAACACGGCCGCCGCCACCACGCCGAGCGGATGCAGGCCCGCGAGCATCGCGATCACGATCCCCGTGTAGCCGTAGCCCGGCGACATGTCGAGCGTGACGTAGCTCGTGCGGCCCGCGACCTCGATCGCGCCGGCCAGGCCGGCGAGCGCGCCCGAGAGCAGCGCCACCATCACCACGGTGCGCGTGACGGGCACGCCCGCGAAGGCCGCGGCGCGCGCATTGGCGCCCATGGCCCGGATGTCGAAGCCCAGCACCGTGTGCTTGAAGACGACCCACACGAGCACCGCCAGCGACACGGCCCAGACCAGCCCGGTGTGCACGCGGGTCTGCGCGATCAGCTTGCCGAGCTCGAGCTCGGGCTGCAGCGACACGCTCTGCGGCCAGCCCATCGCGCTCGGGTCCTTCATCGGGCCGTCGAGCAGCGCGGACACGCCCAGCAGCACGATGAAGTTGATCAGCAGCGTGGTCACGACCTCGTCGACGCCGAGCCTGCTCTTCATCAGCGCGGGCCCGAGCAGCAGCAGCGCGCCCGCGACCGCGGCGGCCAGCATCATGAGCGGGAACAGCAGCCACGGCGGCAGCGCGAAGCCGGTGCCGCCGTGCAGGCCGCCCACCGCGACCGCGGCGAGCGCGCCCGCGAACAGCTGGCCCTCGGCACCGATGTTGAACAGCCGCGCCTTGAAGGCCACGGTGGCCGCGAGGCCGGTGAGGATCAGCGGGATCGCGCGCGTCAGCGTCTCGCTCCATGCGAACACCGAGCCGAAGCCGCCGTCGAGCAGCAGCGCGTAGGTGCGGCCGACGGGCGCGCCCGCCCAGAGCACCAGCAGCGCGCTCACGGCCATCGTGAAGGCGATCGCGCCGACCGGCGCGAGCACCAGCGCCGTGCGCGAGATCGCCTGGCGTCGTTCGAGCCGCATCATGCCGCCGCCCCCCCGGCCGGGGACGCGCCGGCGCCCGCCATCGCGAGCCCGATCGCCTCGCGCGTCCATGCGCCGGCCGGCCGCGCCTCGCCGAGGCGTCCGCCGTGCATCACGGCCACGCGGTCGCCGAGCGCGAGCACCTCGTCGAGGTCGTCGGAGATCACCAGCACCGCCGCGCCCGCGTCGCGCGCGGCGATCAGCTGCTGCTGCACGTAGGCGACCGCGCCGATGTCCAGGCCCCAGGTCGGCTGGTGCGCGACGATCAGCCGCGGCGCGCGCGGCGGCTGCTTGCGCTCCTCGTCGCGGCCCCGGCCCTCGGGCTGCGGCGGCGCAAGCAGGGCGCGGCCCAGGATCAGCTTCTGCATGTTGCCGCCCGAGAGCGAGCGCGCCGGCGCCATCAGGCCCGCGCCGCGCACGTCGAAGGCCTCTTCGATGCGGCGCGCATGGCGGCGCGCGGCGGCGCGCCGCACGAACCAGCCGCCGCGCGAGAAGGCCGGACTGCGCAGCCGCTCGGAGACCGCGTTCTCCCACACCGGCAGATCGCCGATCACGCCGACCGCATGGCGGTCCTCGGGAATGCGCGCCACGCCGCGCTGCACCAGCCGCGCCGGCGCGGCCGGCCGCGCGCGGCCCAGGAGCTGCACCGTGCCCGAGGCGGCGCGGCGGCTGCCGCAGAGCCGCGCCGCGAGCGCCACCAGTCCGTTGCCCGAGACGCCCGCGATCGCGGTGATCTCGCCCGCGCGCAGGCTCAGCGAGACCTCGCGCAGCCGGTCGCGCGCGCTGCCATGCTTGTCGGGGGCCGTGCTCACATGGTCGAGCACGCAGACCGCGTCGCCGACCGACTTCGGCGGCCGCCGCGCGGGCGCCTCCACCGCATGCCCGACCATCCAGAGCGCGAGTTGCGACTGCGTGGCCTCGGCCGTGGGCGCCTCGGCGACCAGCCGGCCGCCGCGCAGCACCGCGACGCGATGCGACACGCGCAGCACCTCGCCGAGCTTGTGGCTGATGAAGATCACCGACAGGCCCTGCGCCACCATCTGGGCGAGCGTCGCGAACAGCGCCTCGCTCTCCTGCGGCGTGAGCACCGCGGTCGGCTCGTCGAGGATCAGGATGCGCGCGCCGCGGTAGAGCGCCTTGAGGATCTCCACGCGCTGCCGCTCGCCCACCGACAGGCTGCCGATCCTCGCCTCGGGCTGCACCGGCAGGCCGAAGCGCTGCGCCACCTCGAGCAGCCGCTCGCGCGCGGCCGCGCGGCGCGACACCGGGCGCCACAGCGGCTCGGTGCCCATCACCACGTTGTCGAGCACGCTCAAGTTGTCGGCAAGCGTGAAATGCTGGTGCACCATGCCCACGCCCGCCGCCAGCGCGGCCTTGGGATTGCCGGGCGCGAGCGGCGCGCCGAAGACCTCGATGCGGCCCTCGTCGGCGACGTAGTGGCCGAACAGGATCGACATCAGCGTCGACTTGCCGGCACCGTTCTCGCCGAGCAGCGCGAGCACCTCGCCGGCGTGCAGCGTGAGGGAGATGGCGTCGTTGGCGACCAGGCTGCCGAAGCGCTTCGTGATGCCCTGCAGGCGCAGGACCGGGGTGCCGCTCACTTCCATGCCGCCAGGAATGCCAGCATGACCTTGGCCGAGTTGTCGGCCGCGATGTTCATGAAGGTGCCCATCTCGTTCTCGCCGTCGCCGCCGCCCGCGAGGTCGCTGAGCGAGCGGAACGCGATGTAGGGCACGCCGTTGCTGTAGGCCACCATGCCGACGGCGGCGGTCTCCATGTCGAGCACGTTGGCCTCGAAGGTGCGGAAGGTGTATTCGCGGAAGGCCTTGTTGTCCATGAAGGCCTGGCCCGAGACGCCGTTGCCGCCGACCACGAGCTGCGGCTTGCGCGACAGGCACCGCCCGGCGCTGCTGCAGTTCGCGAGATCGACGCCGCGCAGGCCGCGCGCCACCTCGAGCATCTTCGGGTCGGCCTCGAACCAGAATTTGCGCACCGGCTGCGGCGCGGCGGCCGAACGCACTTCGACGGGGCGCGGATGCATCATGCCGAAGTTCGGCCAGGTCGCATCGGTGATGAAGGGCGGGGCGGTGAACCTGCCGGGCGCGGTCTCGCGCGCCATCAGCACCTCGAGGTACTGGCCCCACCGGGCCGGCACCGTGACGTCGCCCACGTGCAGCTGCGGGTTGACGCCGCCCGCGATGCCGCTGAACACGATGCCCGTGACGCGGAAGCGGTCGAGCGCGAGCTGGGTGTTCATGGTCGCGTTCGTCATGCTGATGCCCGAGAGGAACAGCAGCACCGGCTTGCCCTCGAGCGTGCCGGTGGTGAACTGCACCCCGTTCACGCTGTGCCGCGCCGGGCCCTGCACGCGCGAGAGCAGCAGCTTGAGCTCGGGCTCGAAGGCCGAGATCACCGCGATGCGCGGCGTCTCGTCGAGCCGGACGGCGGCGCCCGCGGAGCCGGCCTGCGGCGCCATGCCGGCGCAGCCCGCGAGGCCCGCCGCGAGCACGGCGGCGGCCAGCGCACGGCGGCACCGGCGCAGGAAGGTCGGCGCCGTCACTTGGCGGTCGACTTCGGCTGGCTGTCGTCCACCTTGACCGTGAACTTGCCCGCGAGGATGTCGGCCTGCTTGGCCTTGACCTTGGCGACGATGTCGGCCGGCACCTTCTTCTCGAAGGTGCCGAGGGGGGCGAGTTCGGATCCCTTGTGCTTCATGTGCGAGTACACGCCGTAGTCCTCGGCGACGAACTTGCCTTCCTTCACGAGCTTGATCGCGCGGTCGGCCGAGGGCTCGAAGTTCCACAGCGCCGAGGCGACCACGGTGTCGGGGTACTGCGCCTGGGTGTCGATCACGTTGCCGATCGCGAGCTTGCCCTTTTCCTTGGCTGCGTCCGAGACGCCGAAGCGCTCGGCGTACATGATGTCCGCGCCCTTGTCGATCATCGCGAACGCGGCCTCCTTGGCCTTGGGCGGGTCGAACCAGCTGTTGATGAAGCTGACGCTGAACTCGACCTTCGGGTTGGTTTCCTTCGCGCCCGCCATGAAGGCGTTCATCAGCCGGTTCACCTCGGGGATCGGGAAGCCGCCGACCATGCCGATGCGGTTGGTCTTGGTCATGCCGCCCGCGACCATGCCGCTCAGGTAGGCGGGCTCCTGGATGTAGTTGTCGAACACGCTGAAGTTCGGCGCCTGGGGCTTGAGCGACGAGCCCATCAGGAACGCGACCTTCGGGAAGTCCTTGGCCACCTTGCGCGCCGCGGCTTCCACGCCGAACACCTCGCCGAGGATCAGCTGGTTGCCCGCGGTCGCGTACTCGCGCATCACGCGCTCGTAGTCGGCGTTGCTGACGTTCTCGGTCGCCTTGTACTCGATCTCGCCGCGCGCCTCGGCGGCCTTGAGCGCCTTGTGGATGCGGCCCACCCACTGCTGCTCGAACGGCACGGTGTACACCGCCGCCACTTTGAGCTTGGCCTGCGCGAGCGCGAGGCCGGGGGCGCCGGCCGCGAGCGCGGCGGCGATGGCGACGGAACGGACGATGATCTGACGGCGTGCTGTCACGGGACTTCTCCTCGGTATTGAAAGAAACATGCGCTGCAATCGGCGTGCCCGCTGCACCGGGCGCGCCGATCGGCCGGCCTCGGGCCGCTTCTACTTGGTTCCAAAAATGCGGTCGCCGGCGTCGCCGAGGCCCGGCAGGATGTAGCCGTGGTCGTTGAGCTCGCGGTCGATCGCGGCGGTGTAGATCGGCACGTCGGGATGGGCCTTCTGCATCGTCGCGATGCCCTCGGGGCAGGTCAGCAGGCAGACGAACTTGATCGACTTGGGGTTGAGCTCCTTCAGGCGCTCGACCGCGGCCACCGCCGAGTTGCCCGTGGCCAGCATCGGGTCGACCACGATCACGTCGCGGTTCTCCATTTCGCCGGGCATCTTGAAGTAGTACTCGACCGCGGTCAGCGTCTTCGGGTCGCGGTACAGGCCGATGTGGCCGACGCGCGCGCCCGGCACCACCGTGAGCATGCCGTCGAGGATGCCGGTGCCCGCGCGCAGGATCGACACCAGCACCAGCTTCTTGCCGTCGATGACCTTGGCCTGCATGGTCTCGAGCGGGGTCTCGACCTCGACGTCCTGCATCGGCATGTCGCGCGTGACCTCGTAGGCCATGAGCATGCTGATTTCGTTCAGCAGCCGGCGGAAGCTGTTGGTGGAGGCGTCCTTGCGGCGCATCAGCGTGAGCTTGTGCTGGACGAGGGGATGGTCGAGGAGGTGGACGTTGCTCATTGGTTTTTCGGTGGCCGTAGGCGGTATGGAACCCTGCGAGTCTAAAAGACCGTGCCGTCGCTTTCGATCAGCAGCGGCGGCGCGCCCTCCCGCAAGCGCTGTGCCAGCGCGCGGCCCGCGGCCCAGGTGCCTCCCTCGAGCACGCAGGCGAGCGGCAGTTCCTGCTCGGTGCGGTCGAGCACCTTGCGCACGCGCGGCGCGAGCTCGTCGAGCAGGGCCACGGTCAGCGCGCGCCATTCGACGATGAACTCGTCGCCCGCCTTCCAGCGCCGGGCGAGAAAGGCCGGGTCCCGGGGCACGATCACGCCGCTGTCGATCAGCAGGCCGCCGTTGCGGTACTCGGGCAGCGCGGTCAGCGCCTCGAGGTGGCGCACCTTCACGCCGGCCCACTCGAAGGGCTCGAGCAGCGAGTAGGTCAGCCACTGCGACAGCTTGTGGAACGGCATCCAGCCGTTGGTCAGGCCGGGGCCGCTGACCGCGCGATGGCGCCAGCAGTCGCCGAGCGCGAGCGCCGGATCGCTCGCGCCGGTGCCGCCCGGGATGTCGCTGCCGTCGGCCGCGATGCTGTCGATCGAGTTGGCCGCGGGCCAGATGCGCGAGAGCGCATCGAGCAGCAGCGTGAGGATCTCGTGCGCCGTCACCTCGGCCGTGGGCGGCGATGCCGGCCCGAAGGGGCCGACCAGGGTATCGAACAGGTTGCCGGGACGGCCCTCGTCGCCGAAGTACTCGGGCTGCTCCGCGAGCGCCTCGCCGAGCCGGCGCAGCAGCGTGGCGCGGCCCGCGAGGCCGACGAGCGGGTTGACTTCGCTGACCTGGAACGCGGCGCCGAGCCGGTCGGTCACGAGCGCGCGCAGCCCCGCGGCATCGGCCTGCAGCGGATGGCCTTCGCGCGAGGAGAACATGCCGCTCGTGAAGGCATGGAAGCTCGCGATCGCGAGGCCCTCGGAGCGCGTGAAGCGCTCGCCGGTCGCGGGCTCGGTGTAGTGCCAGTCGGGCCCCGCGCCCGCGTCGAGCAGCACGCTCACGAGCACGAGGTCGATCTGCGCGCGGGCGCGCTGCCGCGCATCGGCCCCCTCGAGCAGCGCGTTCAGCTGCGCGAGGCGGTCGACGCCGCCGGCCTCGAAATGGCGCCAGCGGCTGTGGTACGGGATCGAGTCCCAGGGATAGCGTTCGCGCGTGACCTCGGCCACGCTGCGCGCCGCGTCCTCGAGGGCGTCGTCGTCGCCGATGCGGAACCACTCCGATTCGCCGCGGCGCGCCCGCGCCAGCAGCGCGGCCGCGCGCCGGCGGATCTCCGCGGTGCTGCGCAAGAGGCGCGCGGCGCCCACGGGGCTCGCGGTGTCTTCCTCGAATTCGATCGCCGGATCGATGTCGCCTTCGTTGCCGGGCGCGAGGCTGCCCGAACCGTCGAGGGAGCG
Source organism: uncultured Variovorax sp. (assembly GCA_966095775.1). GTDB lineage: Bacteria > Pseudomonadota > Gammaproteobacteria > Burkholderiales > Burkholderiaceae_C > Variovorax. Next base: position 11,143 of record CBHTTS010000109.1, read on the forward strand.
ATGGTCTTGCTTGCGGCTGTCGGTCATTCGCTCAGTCCCCGGCCCTTGGCCTTCTTGAGTTCGTCGGCGTCCGGCACCGGGCCGGGCGTGAAGTAGCCGGCCGCCATCTTGGCGTCCATCTCGACGCGCGCGTCGGCCGGGATCAGTTCGTCGGGAATGTTCACGCGCTCGCCGATCTCGATGCCCGAGCCGACGATCGCGTCGAACTTCATGTTGCTCATCGACACCAGCCGATGGATCTTGCGGATGCCGAGCCAGTGGAAGACGTCCGGCATCAGCTCCTGGAAGCGCATGTCCTGCACCCCGGCCACGCACTCGGTGCGCGCGAAGTACTGGTCGGCCGTGTCGCCGCCGACCTGGCGCTTGCGCGCGTTGTAGACCAGGAACTTGGTGACCTCGCCGAGCGCGCGGCCTTCCTTGCGCGAATAGGCGATCAGGCCCACGCCGCCGCGCTGCGCGCCCTGGATGCATTCCTCGATCGCGTGCGTCAGGTAGGGCCGGCAGGTGCAGATGTCGGAGCCGAACACGTCGGAGCCGTTGCATTCGTCGTGGATGCGCGCGGTGAGCTCGACCTCGGGATTGGCGAGGTCGCGCGGATTGCCGAAGATGTAGAGCGTCTGCCCGCCGATCGGCGGCAGGAACACCTCGAGGTCGGAGCGCGTCACCAGCTCGGGGTACATGCCGCCGGTCTCCTCGAACAGCACGCGGCGCAGGTCGGTCTCGGAGCAGCCGAAGCGCCGCGCCACCTCGGGCAGGTACCAGACGGGCTCGATCGCCGCCTTGGTGACGATCGCGGCGCCGCCGGGCGTGAGGAACTTGCCGTCGGCCTTGAGCCGGCCCTTCTGCAGCGCCTCGATCACCTCGGGCAGGATCACGTGCGCCTTGGTGATCGCGATGGTCGGGCGGATGTCGTAGCCCGCGGCGAGCTCGGCCGAGAACACGTCGGCCACGAGCGCGCCCCAGGGGTCGAGCGAGACGATGCGCCCGGGCTCGCTCCATTGCGGGTAGGGGCCGATCGCGTCGGTCGGCGCGGTGTTGGTCAGGTCGGCCTTGTGCTCGCGCTTGAGCGCGCCGGCCGCGACCGCGAGCGCGCGGTAGACGCTGTACGAGCCGCTGTGCGTGCCGATCACGTTGCGGTGCGCGCGCCTGGTCGTGGTGCCGACCACGGGGCCGCGCTCGGCCGCGGTGGCCGCGCCCCAGCGGATCGGCAGCGCGCCGAAGCCGCCGGAGTGCGAGGTCAGCCGGATGTGGCCGGACGTCGCCGAGACGGGGAGCGGGGAGAGGGGGGGAACGGAAGGCGCCGGCGTCGCGGGGACTGGGGCGGAGGTCGCTGTGCTGTCTACTGGCATTGGAGGCCCTCAAAAAATGCAATGTACCGATCGTCCGCGCGGCTGGCAAGCAGCACCGCGCGCACGCCGGGCATCGCCCCGCGGGGCCGGCGCGGCGCTCAGGCCGGCGAGGAACGCAGGCCGTAGGCCTTGCCGCCGACGAACAGGTATTCGGCGCGCAGCACCGGATCGCCTTTCTCGCCCGCGAAGGTGAAGCCGAGCGCGGCCAGCTGCGTGCCCGGCTTGATCTCCTCGACGCCCCAGGCCTCGAGCCGCGTGAGCGGCGCCAGCTCGATCAGCCACTTGCGGTCGGGCCGGGTCGGCAGTTGCGCCCTGGCGAGCAGCGCGGCGCCGTCGACCGCGGCGCTCTGGCGCGGCAGGGCGCGCTGCCGCAGGTCGGCCGGCAGGCTCGGCGATTCGGGCCGCTCGATCTCGACCTCGCCGTGGGGGTTGCGCCACATCACCCGGGTGGCGCGGCCCTCGAGATAGAGCGGGCGGTCCTGGTCGAAGCTGCTCCAGCCGTGGTGGGCCCAGGCCGGCAGCGCCAGGGCGAGCGAACCGGCGGCGAACATGCGTCTCTGAATCATGGGTCGGTCTCCTTGCTCAGACGTAGGCAATCCAGCGCCCGCAGATGATGACAGCGAGCCAAAACCCCAGCGAAAGAAGGCATTGCAGCCGGGGCAGGGCGCCGGCGGCATTCGGGCCCCCGCGCAGGTGGAACCAGAGCGCGTTCGCGCCGGCCAGGCCGATCAGGACGAGCTTGGTGCGAAAGGCGGTGTTGGCCAGCAGCTCGCCGGGCTGGCTCGCGAACATGGTGAGCCCGGTGGCCGCGCAGAGCGCGAAGCCCGCGAGCGCCGGCACGAGCGTGATGCGCGCGAGCTGGGTCGCGGGCAGCGCGCGGGCCAGGCCGAGCATCCGCAGCTCGAACACCAGCAGGCCGCCGAACAGCAGCGCGATGCCCACGACGTGCGCGGCCTCCAGCGCGGGATAGGCCCAGGGATGCGACGACAGTCCGGCAAACATGGTGTTCGGCTTCCGGCCGGAGCTTAGCCGAGGACGGGGCCGCCGGCCCCTCGGCCAGCGCAAGGCACAATGCCCGCACCGATCATTCGATCTTTTACTCAGAAGGCTGTAACTGGCAGGTCCGATGGTACGAAACACGATGGACGGCGGAACGCGAACGAGCGATGCCGAGGCGGTGCTGCAGGGCCTGTTCCTGCGCGGCCTCGACGGCGATGCGGCGGCGTACCGCGAATTTCTGCAGAAGCTCAGCGCGCATCTGCGGGCCTTTCTGGCCCGGCGACTGTTCGGCTGGCCCGATGAAGTGGAAGACCTCGTTCAGGAATGCCTGCTCGCGATGCACAACCAGCGCCACACCTACCAGAGCGACCAGCCGCTGACGGCCTGGGTGCATGCGATCGCGCGCTACAAGATGATCGACCTGCTGCGCGCCAAGTCGGTGCGCGAGGCGCTGCATGACCCGCTCGACGACGACCTCGCGGTCTTCGCCGATTCGGCCACCGAGGCCAGCGACGCCCGGCGCGACCTCGAGGGGCTGCTGAAGACGCTGCCCGAGCGCCAGCGCCTGCCGATCGTGCACGTGAAGATCGAGGGGCTGTCGGTGGCCGAGACGGCCGGGCTCACCGGCATGTCCGAGTCGGCCGTCAAGGTCGGCATCCACCGCGGGCTCAAGGCGCTGGCCGCCAGGATCAGGAGCAAGACACCATGAAAACCGACGATCTCGTGGCCATGCTGGCCACCGGCCCCGTGGCCGCCCCGCGCCGCGCGGCCTCGCGGCGGCTCGAAATCGCGCTGCTGGCGGGCGTTCCGCTGTCGCTCGCGATCATGATGACGGGCTTCGGCGTGCGGGCCGACCTGCTGCAGGCCATGTTCTGGCCGATGTTCTGGATGAAGCTGGCGTTCCCGCTCTGCGTGGCGGCGGCCGCCTTCGTGATGGCGCAGCGGCTCGCCCGCCCCGGCGTGCAGGTGCGGCGCAGCTGGATCGGCATCGCGGCGCCGGTCGCCCTGGTGTGGGCGATGGCCGCGATGGCGTGGTTCGCCGCGCCGCCCGGGGAGCGCATGCCGCTGCTCATGGGCCACACCTGGCGCAGCTGCGCGCTCAGCATCGCGCTCATCGGGTTGCCGGTGTTCGTGGCCGCGATCGCGGCGATGAAGAGCCTCGCGCCGACCCGCCCCGCGCTCGCCGGCCTGGCCGCCGGCGCGATGGCGGGCGGGGCGGGCGCCGCGGTCTATGCGCTGCACTGCCCCGAGATCACGGCGCCGTTCCTCGCCGTCTGGTACGTCGGCGGCATCGCGCTGCCGGCCGCGGCGGGCGCGCTGCTCGGACCCCGGCTGCTGCGCTGGTGAGGCGCGCGGGCCGCGCCGGCCGGCTCAGCGGCGCTTCTTGGCGCCGAAGATCCCGCCCAGCACG
>CBHTTS010000110.1:0-14882 GCA_966095775.1 uncultured Variovorax sp.
CGACGAGCTGCGCTACTTCGCGGGACTCGGTCTCGCCGAATCGGCGGCGGCGCTTCGTTCGGCGGCGGCGCCGGGCTCGGCGCGACCTCGGACACGGTGGCGGCATCGGGCGCCGACACCGGCAAGGCCCCCGACGACCGCGTGGCGGCCGTCGACAGCTCGGCGCGGCCGATGGAGCTGCCCGACACCGTCTGGCCGCGCAACTACAAGCTGTGGTTCCGCCCCGACGCGGCGCTCAGGACCTTCGTCGGCCGCGCCGACGTGGAGATCGACGTGCTCGAGCCCGTCGACGCGATCGTGGTCGCGGCGCACAACCTCAACTTCGCGAAAGGCCGCACCACGCTGCGCAGGGTCTCGAACCCGTCCGAGGCGATCGCGCTCGTGCCCACGCCGCAGACGCTCGGCGACTTCGTGCAGCTGCGCCGCAACGACGGCCGCATCACCAAGGGCAAGTACCTGCTGCACATGGAGTGGGACGGCAAGATCCAGTTCTCCGACGAAGAGTACTGTCCGCCCGACGAGATGGCGCGCAACCCGTTCTGCTCGGCCGCGACCGGCATCTTCAAGGTCGGCCTGTCCACGCCCGAGGGCGTGAGCAGCGACGCGATCGTGACGCAGGGCGAGACCAACTTCGCGCGCCAGTGGTTCCCGGGCTGGGACGAGCCGGCCTTCCGCCACACCTTCGAGATCTCGGCCGAGGTGCCGGGCGACTGGAAGACGGTGTCGAACGCCGCGCAGATCGATTCGGTGCCGCTGCCCGACGGCTACCAGCGCGTTTCGTTCGAGCGCACGCCCTCGATGCCGATGTACCTGACCTTCTTCGGCGGCGGCAAGTTCGACATCCTCGCCGACACCTTCAAGAGCCCGCTCGACGGCAGCGAGATGCCGCTGCGCTGGTTCACGCCGCCGGGCCGCTCGAGCTGGGCCGCCTTCGCGATGGACTGGACCAAGGTGGCGATGGACTACTACTACAAGTACACGGGCATCCCGCTGCCGTTCAAGAAGTTCGACACCGTGGCCGCGAACGACAGCTACGACAACAAGCCCAACACCGGCTTCGGCGGCATGGAGAACTGGGGCTCGATCTTCGAGTTCGCCGACGCGGTGCTGACCAGGCCGGGCGACAAGCCCACGCTCTATTCGGTGACCGTCGTCACGCACGAGATCGCGCACCAGTGGTTCGGCGACCTCGTCACGCTCGACTGGTGGGACAACGTCTGGCTCAACGAATCGTTCGCGCGCTGGTTCGACCGCCGCACCACGATCAAATTCCACCCCGACTACTACAGCTTCTCGGACTACGTGCTCGACAAGCATGCGGTGGTGGTGGCGGACCTGAAGAACACCGCCGTGCCGGTGCAGCGCAACCTGAACGACGCGGGCTCGTTCGGCTTCATCAGCCCCTCGATCTTCGTCTACAACAAGGGCAGCCACGTGCTCGAGATGATCCAGAACTACATCGGCGAGGAGGCGATGCAGAAGGGCCTGCAGATCTACCTCAAGGACTACGCCTACGGCAACGTCACGCCGACGCGGCTGTGGACCTCGCTCGAGAAGGCGAGCGGCGGCAAGCGCGTGGCCGACATCGGCGACAGCTTCATCCGCCAGACCGGCGTGCCGCTCCTGACGCTGGACGCGCAGTGCGCGGGCGACCGCACCTACGTGTCGATCAGCCAGGAGCCGTTCCCGAACCAGAACGCGTTCCCGGCCTCGTCGTGGACCATTCCCGTGACGCTGGCCTACGGCGACACCATGGCCGAGCGCAAGACCGTGGTGCTGGCCGCGACGACCACGCAGGTGGAGCTGCCGGGCTGCACCGCGGTGCTCGCGGGGCCGACCGGGCAGGACTACTACGTGAGCAACTACAGCACCCAGTCGTGGAGCGACCTGCTCGCGAAGGCGCAGAACTTCGCCGGCAACAAGCCGCTGCTGCTCAACATCGAGCGCGACGCCTTCCGGCTGCTCTCCGTGGGCCGCATCACCCAGGCCCAGTACGACCAGATCAAGAACATCGTCAACCTGCCGGCCGCGCTGCTCGCGAAGACGCAGGAGAGCGAGCAGAAGACGCTGGCCGTGGCCGCGGGGGCGAAGGAGGAATACCCGCACGCGCTGCGCTACCAGGGCACGCTCGCGCTGCGCAAGAACGAGAAGCGGTGAGGAGGGACGTCATGGCCATGACCCGCATCCCGTGCTGGAACCCGCGTGCCGCCGGCGCCTCCGCCGCACTGGCCGCGCTGATGCTCGTGGCCGGCTGCGGCCCGGGCCGCACGCCCGAGGCCGAGCTGGTGGGCGTCTATGCCGTGCGCCAGGGCGACGCGCTCAAGGAGCTCGTCAAGGTCGAGCGCCGCGGCGGCGACTTCGTGCTGCGCGACAAGGTGCGCACCGCCGACTGGAGCGAGCCCAAGATGCGGCTCGCGCCGGTCACGCGCGAGGGCTGGCGGCGCATCACGACCGACACCGCGGACACGCCCTTCGTGGGCGTGGCGAGCGAGCAGCTCGCGATCTTCAAGGTGCCGCCGGGCTGGGAGAAGAACGGCTTCCGCACCGGAACGGGATACTTCCTGTTCTATTCGCGCGGGCCGGTCGAAGCCCACAAGCGCTAGCACCGCGGCCGGCCGGGCGCCGGCCCGGCCGGCCGGATTTCCTACCGGCGAATGGGAACGGGGCCCACCGGCGGGGGCCGGCTTTCGCGTAGGCTAGGCGAACTTTCGTAGCCCATCGCCGGTTTCCATGACGACACCACCGCACGCCATCGCCGACGTGCTGCGCCCCCTGCGCGCCGCCACCCACGAGTTGCACGAGCAACTGGACCGGCGCCTGCCGATCGCCCGCGAGGACGCGGGCCCGGCCGACTATGCGGCGCACCTGCGCGCGATGCGGCCCTGGCTGCGGTCGGTGCGCGACGCGCTCGCGGCGCCGGGCATCCCGGGGCTCGACGACATTGCGGAGCGCGCCGAGCGCCGGCTCGCGGCGCTGGACCTCGACCTCGAGGACCTGGGCGCGGCCGGCGGCGAGGCGCCCGAGGGCGCCGCGCCCTCGGACCTCGCGCAGGCCGCCGCGCGCGAGAGCGCCTTCGCCTGGGGCCTGGCCTACGTGCTCGAAGGTTCGCAGCTCGGCGGCGCGGCGATGCACAAGCGGCTCGGTCCGCGGCTCGCGCCGCATCCGATGCGCTATTTCCAGCCGGTCGACGCGCCGGGCGGCCTCGCGGCGCAATGGAAGGATTTCGTCGCCCAGCTCGGCGCCGCGCTGGCCGATGCGTCCGCCGTGGACGCGGCGCGCCGCGGCGCGGTCGCGGGCTTTCGCAGCCTGATGCCGCGCTTCGGCCTGTAGGACCCGGCCGACGGGAACGACCGGTACCACGAGGCATGATCCCCGCGAGCCGCCCCCCATCCCCGACACCGCGCGGTGCGCATCGCGCCCATTGAACGTGCAACCGACCCACGCCATCCCGTCCCACACCCACACCCTGCAGCCGCCCGCGGTCGACCTGTCGTCCTGCGAACTCGAGCCGATCCGCGTGCCCGGCGCGATCCAGCCGCACGGCCGCCTGCTGGTGCTCGCGCCCGGCGACCTGGCGCTCGTCGCCTGGAGCGACAACTGGCCCGGCACGCAGCTCGCGGCCGCGCGCGAGCGGCTGCGAGCGCTCGCGCTGCCCGCGCTGGAGCCCGGCGCCACGCCGGTGTCGCTCGGCGCGCTCGAGATCGAGGGCGAGCGCTTCGACGCGGCCGCGCACCGCAGCGGGCGCCACCTGTTCGTCGAGTTCGAGGCGGCGCGGCCGGTGGCGGGCAACGACGCGCCGATCTACTCGCTCGGCCGCGTGTTCCTGCCGCGGCTGCAGGAGGCCGTCACGCTCGAGCAGTTGACGCAGTTGGCGGCGGCCGAGATGAAGCGGCTGACCGGCTTCGGCCGCTGCCTGATCTACCGCTTCGATGCCGCCGGCCACGGCGAGGTGCTGGCCGAGGAGGCCGACCCGGGCTACGACAGCTACGCCGGCCACCGCTTCCCGGCGGCCGACATTCCGCCGCAGGCGCGCGCGCTCTACCTCGTCAACCGCTTCCGCCTGATCGCGGACGCGAACTACGTGCCGGTGCCGCTGCGCGCCGCCGACCCCGCGCTCACCGCGGCCGACCTCGACCTGTCGCAGGCGCAGCTGCGCAGCGTCTCGCCGATCCACCTCGAGTACATGCGCAACATGGGCACGCTCGCGTCGATGTCGGTCTCGATCGTGATCGACGGCCGGCTCTGGGGGCTGATCTCGTGCCACGACCACGCGCCGCGCTTCCTCGACCCCGCCACGCGGCTCGCGTGCGAGCACCTCGGGCAGCTGCTGGCGCTGCAGATCCAGTCGAAGGAGCGCAACGTCGCGGTGGCCGAACGGCTCGAGCTGCGCCAGCTCACGCTGCAGATCGTCTCGCACCTGGCCGACAGCGACGCCACGCTGCAGCGCCTGGTCGCCGAGTCCTCGCTGATGCTGCGCCTCGCGCACGCCACCGGCGCGGCGGTGGTGCTCGACGACGAGGTCTGGAGCGTGGGCGACGTGCCCACGCGCGCCCAGGTGACCGAGCTCGCCGACTGGATCGCCGGGCTCGGCGCCGAGGTCTACGAAAGCAGCGAGCTGCCCGCGCACTTCGCGCCGGCGGCGGCGTTCCGCGGCGTCGCCGCCGGCGTGCTCGCGATCTCGATCTCGCAGGTGCACCGGCACCTGATCCTGTGGTTCCGCCCCGAGATCGTGCAGACGATCCAGTGGGCCGGCGATCCGAAGAAGCCGCAGCGCGCCGCGAGCGGCCGGATCCACCCGCGGCTGAGCTTCGCGAGCTGGGCCGAGGAGGTGCGCGGCCGCTCGGCCCCGTGGTCGGAGGCCGAGGTCGGCGCGGCGGCCGAGCTGCGGCAGGCGCTGATCGGCGTGGTGCTGCGCCGGGCCGAGGAACTGGCCGCGGTGGCCACCGAGCTGGGGCGCGTCAACAAGGAGCTCGAGGCCTTCTCGTACACCGTCTCGCACGACCTGCGCGCGCCCATGCGGCACATCGCCGGCTACGTCGACCTGGTCGCGCAGACCGAGGGCAAGCAGCTCTCCGAGCGCGCGCACCGCTACCTCGGGCACGTCAAGGACGCGGCGGCCTTCGCCGGGCAGATGGTCGACGCGCTGCTCGACTTCTCGCGCATGGGCCGCGCCGCGCTGAAGCGGCGGCGGGTCGACACCGGCTCGCTGGTCGAGGGGCTGGTGCGCGAGCTCACGCGGGTCGAGCCCGCGCGCGCCATCGAATGGCACATCGACCCCGACCTGCCGGCGCTGCATGCCGACCCGCTGCTGCTGCAGGTGGCGGTGCGCAACCTGCTCGCGAACGCCGTCAAGTACTCGCGCACGCGCGACCCGCAGCGCATCGCGGTGCGCGCGATCCGCGGCGACCTCGGCAGCGGCCTCGAGGTCGAGGACAACGGCGTGGGCTTCCAGATGAAGTACGTCGACAAGCTGTTCGGCGTGTTCCAGCGGCTGCACCAGGCGGAGGATTTCGAGGGCACGGGCATCGGCCTGGCCAACGTGAAGCGGATCGTCGAACGGCACGGCGGAAAGGTCTGGGCCAAGGGCGCGATCGGCGAGGGCGCGAGCTTCGGCTTCGTGCTGCCGGACGCGCCGCCCGACAACGACAACGCGGCGGCCACGCCGCCAGACAACGGAGAAGGACATGCTTAAGCCGATCCTGCTCGTCGAGGACGACAAGCGAGACCTGGAACTCACCCTGATCGCGCTCGAGCGCAGCCAGCTCGCGAACGACGTGATCGTGCTGCGCGACGGCGCGCAGGCGCTCGACTACCTGCGGCGCGAGGGCGACTACGCGGCGCGCGCCGAGGGCAACCCGGCCGTGATCCTGCTCGACCTCAAGCTGCCCAAGCTGACCGGCCTGGAGGTGCTGCAGACCGTGCGCGGTGATCCGGCGCTGCGCAGCATCCCGGTGGTGATGCTGACCTCGTCGCAGGAGGAGTCGGACGTGCTGCGCAGCTACGAGCTCGGCGTGAACGCCTACGTGGTCAAGCCCGTCGCGTTCGACCAGTTCGTCTCCGCGATCGCCGAGCTCGGCATCTTCTGGGCGGTGCTCAACGAGCCGCCGCCCGGCTCGCTCAAGGCCGCGCGACGACATGAATAACCCCCAGGCGGCGAGCGCGCAGGACGACGCGATCGACGTGCTGATCGTCGAGGATTCGCGCTTCGACGTCGAGCTGCTGACCGAGGCGCTCACGGCGGCGCTGCCGAAGGCGCGCACGCAGGTCGTGCGCGACGAGCACGGGCTGGCCGCGGCGCTGGTCGACGGCCGGTTCGCGCTGATCCTGTCGGACTACGAGCTGCCCGGCTTCTCGGGCGAGGAGGCGCTGGAGATCGCGCGCCGGCTCGCGCCCGAGACGCCCTTCATCTTCGTCTCGGGCGTGATCGGCGAGGACAACGCGGTCGAGCTGCTGCGGCGCGGCGCCGTCGACTACGTGAGCAAGGGGCGGCTCGCGCGCCTGCCCGTGGTGCTCGACCGCGCGCTCAAGGAAGCGGCCGACCGCCGCGCCAAGCGCGTCGCGGAGTTCCGGCTGCAGGTGGCGAACGAGGCCTTCCGCGAGGCGGAGTCGCGCCGGCTCGCGCTGATGGAGCTCGGCGACCGCATCCGCGACATCGACGACCCGGCCGAGATCGCCTACGTGGCCTCGGCCATGCTCGGCGAGCGCCTGGGCGTGGACCGCGCGGGCTACGGCCTGGTCGACACCACGGCCGAGACCATCCTGATCGACCGCGACTGGACCGCGCCGGGCGTCGCCAGCCTCGCGGGGCTGCTGCACTTCCGCGACTACGGCTCGTACATCGAGGACCTGCGGCGCGGCATGACCGTGGCCTTCGCCGACGCGCGCACCGACCCGCGCACGCGCGACAACGCCGACGCGCTCGACGCGATCACCGCGCGCGCGGTGGTCAACATGCCGGTGACCGAGCGCGGCGGGCTGGTCGGGCTGCTCTACCTCAACCACGGGCAGGTGCGCCACTGGACGCGCGACGAGCTCGACTTCGTGCGCGAGACCGGCGAGCGCGTGCGCTCGGCCATCGCGCGGCGCGAGGCGCAGATCGAGCTCAAGGCCTTCGCCGAATCGCTCGAGCGCCAGGTGGAGGAGCGCGCGGCCGAGCTCGAGGCCGCGCGCGAGCAGCTGCGCCAGAGCCAGAAGCTCGAGGCGGTCGGCCAGCTCACCGGCGGCCTCGCGCACGACTTCAACAACCTGCTGGCCGCGATCAGCGGCAGCCTCGAGCTGATGCGACGGCGCGGGCTCGACGGCCAGCGCGCCGAGCTCGAGCGCTACATCGGCGTGGCGCAGGGCGCCGTCAAGCGTGCCGCCGCGCTCACGCACCGGCTGCTCGCGTTCTCGCGCCGCCAGACGCTCGAGCCCAAGCCGCTCAACGCCAACCGGCTGGTGTCCGACATGGAGGAGCTGCTGCGGCGCACCCTGGGCCCGCAGATCGCGCTCGAGGTCGTCGCGGCCGTGGGCCTGTGGAACGTGCACGCCGATCCGAGCCAGCTCGAGAACGCGCTGCTCAACCTCTGCATCAACGCGCGCGACGCGATGCCCGAGGGCGGCAAGCTGGTGATCGAGACGGCCAACCGCTGGGTCGACGCGCGCACCGCGCAGGAGCGCGACATGCCGATGGGGCAGTACGTCTCGCTCACCGTCAGCGACAACGGCGTGGGCATGGCGCCCGACGTGGTGGCGCGCGCCTTCGATCCCTTCTTCACCACCAAGCCGATCGGCATGGGCACGGGCCTCGGGCTCTCGATGATCTACGGTTTCGCCAAGCAGTCGGGCGGCCAGGTGCGGATCTACTCGGAGCTCGGCCGCGGCACCTCGGTCAGCATCTACCTGCCGCGCCACGACGCGCAGGAGGAGGCCGCGAGCGAGCCCGTCGAGGCCACGCTCGCGCCGCGTGCCGACCAGGGCGACACCGTGCTCGTGGTCGACGACGAGCCGGCGCTGCGCATGATCATCGTCGAGGTGATGCGCGGCCTGGGCTATGCCACGCTCGAGGCCGGCGACGGCGCGGGCGCGCTGCGCATCCTGCAGTCGCCGCGCCAGCGCATCGACCTGCTCGTGACCGACGTCGGCCTGCCGGGCGGCATGAACGGCCGCCAGGTCGCCGACGCGGCGCGCAGCGCGCGTCCCGGGCTCAAGGTGCTGTTCATCACCGGCTATGCCGAGAACGCGGTGCTGAGCCACGGCCACCTCGACCCGGGCATGCACGTGATGACCAAGCCCTTCGAGATGGACGTGCTCGCGCGGCGGGTGAAGGCGCTGATCGAGTCGGGGTAGGGTGCGCGTTCAGCGCGCGGCGGGAATCGGCTCGAGCCCGGTCTTCGCGATCGTCGGCGCGGCCTCGGGCGACTGCAGGTAGCGGATCAGCTGGCGCGCCGCCTCGGGCTGCTTCGAGGCGGTGGCGATGCCGGCCGAGAACACCGTCACGCGCTGCACCTCGGCCGGCAGCGGGCCGATGTAGTCGATGCCCGCGATCGGCAGCAGCTCGCTGACCTGCTGCAGCCCGAGCGCCGCCTCGCCGCGCGCCACCACCGAACCCACGCGCTCGCTCAGGATGCGCCGGCTCTTGGGCTTGACCTCGGCCTCGACGCCGAGCTTCTTGAGCAACTCGGTCTCGTAGTAGGTGCCGCTCGCGCTGGCCGAGTAGGCGATCGAGGGCGCGGCGAGCAGCGTGCGCTTGAGCGCGTCCACCGTGCCGATGTCGGGCCGGGGCGCGCCCTTCTTCACGGCGAAGCCGATCGAGGAGCGCACGAGGTCGACCTGGCTGCCCGGCACCACCTTGCCCTGCGCCACCAGCGCGTCGAGCGCGGGGCGCGCGAGGATCACCACGTCGGCCGGCTCGCTGCGCGCGAGGCGGCTCGGGATCGAGTCCTCGGCATTGCCCATCGAGGCGCCGTAGGCGGTCTTCACCGTGTGCCCGCTCGCGCGCTCGAAGCCGGGCCGCAGCTCGTTGTAGGCGGCGGTGAAGCCGCCCGAGGTCATCACGTGCAGCGTGCTGCCGCCGCCGCGCGGGGCACCGAGGCCGGCGCAGCCGGCCAGCACGGCCGCGGCGCCGAGCAGGACGGCGCGGCGGGTCAGGCGTGAGAGGGAAAGGTCGAAGCGCTTCATGGCATGTGTCTCCGGATGTTGCTTCGATTCATCTTAGGCAGCGAGGCTGTCAGTCAGCCTTCAGCGGCTTAGTGGTTATCACCGAGGCGGTGCGGGCAGGCCGGCCGGGCGTGACGACTTTTGACTACAAGCGGGCGCCCGGCGCGGACCTAGCTTGCCTGGATCGAAAACAAACCAAGGAGATTTCGATGAAGCTCACGAAACGCATGGCCCCGACGGTGGTGGCGATCCTCATGGGCGCCTGTGTCGCGCCGCTGGCCCTGGCCGCGGGTGGCGGCGGTGGGGGCGGCGGGGGCGGCGGCGGTGGTGGTGGTGCCGGAGGCGGCGGCAGCGGCGCCGGCAGCAGCGCCTCCGCGGGCGCGAACGGCAACGGCGCGGGCGCCTCGGGCGGCTCGAACGCCTCGGCCAACGCGGCCACGCCTGCGACGCCCGCCACGCCCGCGACACCCGCCACGGCCACCTCGCCCGCGACGCCGGCCACGCCCGCCACGCCGGCCACGCCTTCGCCGCAGTCGTCGTCCTCGACCTCGTCCACCTCGACGATGTCGACCACGCCGGCGACGCCCGCGGTGCCGGCCTCGAAGTCCTCGACCGGCAAGACCACGCCCGCGGTGCCGGCCACGCCGGGCAGCAAGCAGTAGGCGGCCCGCTTCAGTCCAACTGCCCGCTCGCCAGCGCCGCCGCCGCCGCGCGCGTCTCGACGCCGAGCTTCTCGAAGATGTGTTCGAGGTGCTTGTTGACGGTGCGTGGGCTGGTGCCGAGGATCTCGCCGATGTCGCGGTTGGTCTTGCCCTTGGCGAGCCACGACAGCACCTCGGTTTCGCGCGGCGTGAGGGCGGCTTCGGCGAGCCGCGCCGAGGGGCCGCCGGCCGCGCCCTCGCGCGGCGCCACGGCGAACAGCAGCATGGTCTCGCCGAGCGCCGCGGCGCCGAGGTTGCGCACCGAGAGCCGGGTGCCCGCGGCGGCGACGGCCGCCGAGGCGCCGGGCGACGCGAGCGCGGGTTCGAGGGCGGCGGGCAGCAGCCCGCTCGCCGAGGGCGCCCCGAGCGCCTGCAGCCAGAGCGCCGCCTGCGGCGAGCGCCAGGCGATGCGCCCGTGCGCGTCGACGAACACGACACCCATGCCGGCCACGTCCACCGCGTCGCGCGCCATGCGGGCGATGCGCGCGTTGCGCGCATGGGTGTGCAGCCGCGCGAGCACCTCCTGCGCGCGGATCGGCTTCACCACGTAGTCGACGCCGCCGCACTCGAAGCCCTCGACCACGTGCGCGGTCTCCGAAAGCCCGGTCATGAAGAGCACCGGCACGTGCGCGAGCGCGGGGTCGGCCTTGATGCGGCGGCAGGTCTCGAAGCCCGAGAGGCCGGGCATCATGCCGTCGAGCAGGATGGCGTCGGGCACCACCAGCTCGAGCCGCTGCAGCGCGGCCTCGCCGTCGGCGGCGACGAGCACGGTGTAGCCGCTGGCCTCGAGCGTGTCGCACAGCATGCCGAGGCTGCTGGGCGCGTCGTCGACGACCAGCACGACGGGGCGTTCGGTTTCAGGGCGCGAGGGTGTCTGCATCTTGGTCTTCGGCGGCGGCGAGGGTGTTGCGGAGCGTGTCGAGTTCGAAGCGGCCCACCATGCCGCGCAGCCAGGTGCAGGTGGCGGCGGCCGCGGGCGAGGCGGCCGCGAGCCGGTCGAGCACCTGGTGCAGCCCGCGCACGTGGCCCATCTGCACCAGCCGCATCAGCTCGGCGCGGTCGTCGTCCGACAGCGCGAGCCGGGGAGGGCGGGGCTCGGCCTCCACGGGCGGCGGCATCGGGTCGGCCGCGGCGAGCCATTCGAGGCCCAGGTGGCGTTCGAGGGTGCCGATCAGCTCCGACTCGATGACGGGCTTGCCCACGAAGGCCTGGCAGCCCGCGGCGCGCAGCAGCTCGGCCTGGTTCTCGAACATGTTGGCCGAGACGATGATGATCGGGATGCGGTCGAAGCCGGCCGCGCGCACCTGCGCCGCGGTCTGCCAGCCGTCCATGTCGTCCATGCTGAGGTCGAGCAGGATCGCCGCGGGCAGGTGCTCGCGCAGGCTGTCGAGGCACTCGGTGCCGCTCGCGGCCTCGCGCACCTCGAAGCCCAGCGGCGCGAGCATGCCCGCGAGCATCTGCCGCTGCACCGGCTGGTCGTCGACCACGAGCAGCGTGCGCCGCTCGCCGAGGTAGCCCGAGACCGGCCGCCGCGTCTCGGCCTGCGGCCCGGGGTCGGCCACCTCGCGCAGGTAGACGCGCACGCTGAAGGTGCTGCCCGCGGGCGAGGTGGCCGCGAGCCGCAGCTCGCCGCCCATGAGCGAGGTCAGCAGGCCGGTGATCGTGAGGCCGAGCCCGGTGCCCGGCTCGCCGCGCCGGCGTCCCGCGGCGCCGCGCTCGAAGGGCAGGAAGATGCGCTGGTGGTCCTGCGGCGCCACGCCGATGCCGGTGTCGATCACGTCGAAGCGCAGCACCTCGCGCCGCGCGTCCACGTGCAGCGTGACGGTGCCGCTGTCGGTGAAGCGCACCGCGTTGGCCAGCAGGTTGATGAGGATCTGGCGCAGCCGCTTGGCGTCGGCGTGCACCCACGGCGGCAGCCGGCCGCTGCGCGTGTGGACGAAGGCCAGGCCCTTGTTCTCGGCCTGCGGCCGCACCATGTGCACCAGCTCGTCGAGGAAGGCCGGCAGCGCGAGCGGCGCGGGCTCGAGCTGCAGCCGGCCGGCCTCGATGCGCGCGAGGTCGAGCAGCCCGTCGATCAGGCCGAGCATGTGCTCGCCGCTGCGCTGGATGGTGCGCACCGCCTCGCGCGGCGGCGCCACGGCCTCGCCGCCCTTGAGCAGGATCTGCGAGTAGCCGAGGATGCTGTTGAGCGGCGTGCGCAGCTCGTGCGTCATGCCCGCGACGTAGCGCGTCTTGGCCTGGTTCGCGGCCTCGGCCGCTTCCTTGGCGGTCTGCAGCGCGGCGTCGGTGCGCCGGTGGGCCTCGATCTCGCGCGTGAGCAGGTGGTTGTGGCGGTTCGACTCCTCCTGCGCCATCTGCCGGCTCTCGCTGCCGAGCACGATCCACCAGGCCGCCACCGCGGCCACCAGCGAGAGCAGCGCGAACACCTTGAGGAAGGCGTTGCGCAGCGCCGGGTCGAGCGTGCCGGCGCCCGCGAGCGCCTCCTGCGCGTAGACCACGCCCATCACGGTCGCGAGCAGCGCGACCAGCGAGGCGGCCACCAGCATGTAGTGCGCGACGCGGAAGTTGAGCCGGCCCGAGAGCGCCGCGGGCAGCAGCGCGTCGAGCCAGCGGCTCATCTGCTCGGCCGCGCGCGAGTCGGTCTTGCAGCGGTCGTGGCAGCGCGACTCGAGCGTGCAGCACAGCGAGCAGATGGGCGCGCTGTAGGCCGGGCAGTGGGCCATGTCCTCCGACTCGAAGCTGTTGTCGCAGACCGAGCAGCGCACCAGCTGCCCCGGCGCCCAGTGCCGCACGTCGGTGCGTGCGAGGTAGTAGCGCCCGTGCGTGCGCCAGGCCAGGAGCGGCGACACCGCGAGCGCCGCGGCCAGCGCGATGAAGGGCGAGAACGAGCGCGCCCACTGCCCGAGCAGCCCCGAGTAGGCCAGCATCGCGAGCGCCGCCGCCACCAGCATCGCGCCCAGGCCGACGGGATTGATGTCGTAGAGGTGCGCGCGCTTGAACTCGACCGCCTTCGGGCTCCAGCCCATCGGCTTGTTGATCACCAGGTCGGCCACCAGCGCGCCGACCCAGGCGATCGCGATGTTGCTGTAGAAGCCCAGCACGTGCTCGAGCGCCGCGAACACGCCCAGCGTCATCAAGAGGATCGCGATCACCACGTTGAACACCAGCCAGACCACGCGGCCCGGGTGGCTGTGCGTGAGCCGGGCGAAGAAGTTCGACCAGGCCAGCGAGCCGGCGTAGGCGTTCGTGAGGTTGATCTTCATCTGCGACACGACCACGAACAGCACCGTGACCGCGAGCACCCAGGCCGGGTCGCGCAGCACGTACGAGAAGCCCGTGAGGTACATCTGCGTCGGCTCGACCGCATGCGCCGCGGGGATCTCGTGCTGCAGCGCGAGGAAGGCGAGGAAGGCGCCGCCCATCATCTTGAGCATGCCCGGCACGATCCAGCCCGGCCCCGCGACCAGCACCGCGGTCCACCAGCGGCGGCGGTTGGCGGCGGTCTTCTCGGGCAGGAAGCGCAGGTAGTCGACCTGCTCGCCGATCTGCACCACCAGCGAGAAGGCCACGGTGGCGGCGGCGCCGAACATCAGCGGGTCGAAGCCGCTGCTGTCGGAGCTGCGTCCCACCAGGCCCGTGAAGTCGGCGTAGAGCTCGGGCTTCTTCGCGAGCACCGCGATGAAGGGGCAGACGAACAGCACGATCCAGATCGGCTGCGTCCACAGCTGCAGCCCCGAGATCAGCGTGATGCCGCGCGCCACCAGCGGAATGATCACGATCGACGACACCAGGTAGAGCAGCCACAGCGGCCAGTCCAGGTACATCTGCAGCGCCAGCGCGAGGATCGCGGCCTCGAGCGCGAAGAAGATGAAGGTGAAGCTCGCGTAGATCAGCGAGGTCAGCGTGGAGCCCAGGTAGCCGAAGCCCGCGCCGCGCGTGAGCAGGTCCATGTCCACGCCGTGGCGCGCCGCGTAGTAGGAGATCGGCAGGCCCGTGAGGAAGGTCACCAGGCCCACCACCAGGATCGCCCAGAGCGCGTTCGAGAAGCCGTAGCTCAGCGCGATCGCGCCGCCGATGGCCTCGAGCGCGAGGAAGGAGGTGGCGCCGAAGGCCGCGTTCGCGACCCGGAACTCCGACCACTTGCGGAAGCTGCGCGGCGTGTAGCGCAGCGCGTAGTCCTCCAGCGTCTCGTTCGCGACCCAGGCGTTGTAGTCGCGGCGGATGCGGAAGATCTTCTGTCCGCTCACGGAATTGACGGAGGGCATGGCGGTTTCTCGCGGCGGCGGCGGTGGCATGCGGCAGCCAGAGCAAGAAGCGCTCCCTGCGCGCCGGGTGCCGCCGGCTCGCGAGTCTGCAGGCGGCGCGCGCATTCGCCGCTACGTTGAATGACGTATTCGCGCCGCAGCGGGTGATTTCTAAAGTTCCAGCCATGGTGCTTCGCGGCACCGTCCGATGCACTGCGATGGTGCGCGGCCCACCCGCTCTGTTCCTCAACCTGCTGGAGTTTCCCGATGTCGCGTGAATCCGATCCCTCCCTCGATGCGCTCGCCCTGCGCCGCCGCCGCCTGCTGCAGGGCGCCGCCGCGCTGCCCATGATGGGCCTCGGCGGCCTGAGCTTCGGCCAGGGCCAGTACCCCACCGCCAAGGTCAACACCACCAAGCTCTCGGTGACCGACACCGAGGTGACGGTGGGGCAGCTGCACTCGTCGACCGGCACGATGGCGATCTCGGAGACCGGCTCGATCCAGGCCGAGCAGCTCGCGATCGACCAGATCAACGCGATGGGCGGCATCCTCGGGCGCAAGATCAAGGTCATCAAGGAGGACGGCGCCTCCGACTGGCCCACCTTCGCCGAGAAGTCGAAGAAGCTGCTGGTCAACGACAAGGTCGCGGCCGTGTTCGGCTGCTGGACCAGCGCCTCGCGCAAGGCGGTGCTGCCGGTGTTCGAGAAGGAGAACGGCCTCTTGTACTACCCGACCTTCTACGAGGGCCTGGAGCAGAGCAAGAACGTGATCTACACCGGCCAGGAGGCCACGCAGCAGA
>CBHTTS010000111.1:0-14724 GCA_966095775.1 uncultured Variovorax sp.
GAGCTGCCGATCGAGGCGCTCTACGGCGACTGGCAGGCGCGCATCGACGGCCAGCCCGCCCCGGCCTCGGTGCGGCTCGGCCGGCATCCCGAATACGAAGGCGTGCGCGGCACCGTCACGCGCGCCGACGGCTCCACGGCCCAGCTCGCGGGCGACGTCGACGACGAAGGCACGCTCGCGATCGACGAGTCGCGCGACGGCCGCAGCATCAGCGGCGTCTGGTCGGGCAGCTTGCGCGTCGATTCGTGCGGCCGCGCGTTCACCGGCACCTGGCGCGACGCCGCCGACGACAGCACCCATTCCTTCACGCTCACGAAGACGGAAAGGAACGCAGAGAAATGACCCTCCTCCCCCGCCACTCCCCCCTCGCCGCGGCGCTGCTGCTGCCGGGCCTGTTCGCGTCGCACGCCGCCGCGCAGGCCGTCGACAAGCCGCCGAGCCCGCTGGCCGATGCGCAGCTGACCTGGCAGCAGTGCGCCGCGCTCGGCAACAACAACGAGGCCCGCCTCGCCTGCTTCGACCGCTGGGCGCAGCAGCAGACGCTGCCGCCGGTGTCGGTGCCGGTGGCGCCGCCGGTGCTCGCGAGCACCCAGCCCGCGCCGCCGGTCGACGCCTCGGTGCCCGCGACGCGCGTGGTCTCGGTCGCCACCACCGAGGGCTGCCGCGACCGCCAGTACTCGCTGCTGTCGCGCTTCTGGGAGCTCGAGAACGGCAGCGACTGCGGCACCTTCGTGTTCCGCGGCTACCGGCCGCTCAACGTCTCGGCCTCGGCCGCGACGCGCAAGCCCGACACGCCGACCTCGCCTGCCGAGGGCCACACCGCCACGCCGGTGGCCTACCAGGCCAACGAGATGCGCATCGGCCTGTCGGTGCGCACCAAGCTCGCGCAGGGGCTGCTCACGCAGAACGATCCGGTGAAGAAGGATTCGCTCTGGTTCGCCTACTCGCAGCAGTCGACCTGGCAGCTGTTCAACGGCGACATCTCGCGCCCGTTCCGCACCACCGACCACGAGCCCGAGCTGATCTACGTCTATCCGCTCGACTTCGGCCTGCCGGGCGGCTGGCGCTGGCGCTATGCGGGCGTGGGCCTGGTGCACCAGTCCAACGGCCAGAGCCTGCCGCTGTCGCGCAGCTGGAACCGCGTCTACCTGATGGGCGGCGCCGAGCTCGACGACCGCTTCGCCATCACCGGTCGCATCTGGCAGCGGCTGTCGGAAAGCGCCGCCAAGGACGACAACCCCGACATCTCGAGCTACATCGGCCGCGCCGAGGTCACGGGCCGCTGGAACCTCGACCGCGACAACACGCTCGCGCTCACGGTGCGCAACAACCTGCGCGACAGCGGGCGCGGCTCGGTGCGGCTCGAATGGCTCAAGGCGATCGGCGATCCGACCAAGAGCAACCTGCGCTTCCACACGCAGCTGTTCCACGGCTACGGCGACACGCTCGTGGACTACAACCGCAAGCGCACCGTGCTGAGCATCGGCCTGAGCCTGGTCGACTTCTAATCCGGCCCAGGAAGGAGCCCCCCATGTCCGATACCGAACTGGCCCCCGTCGACGCCACGCAGCGCGAGATCATCGCGGCGCTGCACGTGGCGCCCGTCTTCGATGCCGCGCAGGAGATCGAGCGGCGCACCGCGTTCCTCGCCGACTACCTGCGCGCCTCCGGACTGAAGACGCTGGTGCTCGGCATCAGCGGCGGCGTCGATTCGCTGGTCGCGGGCTGCCTCGCGCAGCGCGCGGTGCAGCGGCTGCGCGCCGAAGGCCGCGACGCCGCCTTCATCGCGATGCGGCTGCCCTACGGCGTGCAGAAGGACGAGGCCGAGGCGCAGCGCTCGCTCGAAGTGATCGCGCCCGACCGCACGCTCGCGGTCGACATCCGCCCCGCGGCCGACGCCATGCTCGCGGCGCTCAAGGCCGGCGGGCTCGCGTTCCGCGACGCGGCGCACGAGGACTTCGTGCTCGGCAACATCAAGGCGCGCCAGCGCATGATCGCCCAGTTCGCCGTCGCCGGCGCGCACGACGGCCTCGTGATCGGCACCGACCACGCGGCCGAGGCGCTGATGGGCTTCTTCACCAAGTTCGGCGACGGCGCGGCCGACGTGACGCCGCTGACCGGCCTCAACAAGCGCCGCGTGCGCGCGCTCGGGCAGGCGCTCGGCGCGCCCGAGGAACTGGTCTTCAAGGTGCCCACGGCCGACCTCGAGTCGCTGGTGCCGCAGAAGCCCGACGAGGACGCCTTCGGCGTGAGCTACGCCCAGATCGACGATTTCCTCGAAGGCAAGCCCGTCGCGGCCGCGGCGCGCGACATCATCCTCGCCACCCACAGGAAGAGCGCCCACAAGCGCGCGCTGCCGGTGGAGCCGCCCCTCGGGCGCTAGGAGGCGCCCGACCGCGCCGTCGGCTCGAGCAGGCGCTCGAGCAGCGCCGAGAGCTTGTCGACGTCGACCGGCTTCGTCAGGTGGGCCGTGAAGCCGGCCTCGAGGCTGGTGTCGCGGTCGCTCGCCTGGCCGTAGCCCGTGACCGCGATCAGCGGCGGCGGATTGATCAGCTCGGCGCGCAGCCGGCGCGCCACCTCGTGGCCGTTGAGGTCGGGCAGGCCGATGTCGAGCAGCACCACGTCGGGGTCCTGGGTGCGCACGGCCTCGATGCCGCTCAGCCCGTCGTGCGCGACGCTGGACTTGTAGCCCAGCGCCTCGAGCAGCAGCGCCATGGTCTCGGCCGCATCCCTGTTGTCGTCCACCACCAGCACGCGCTGCTCGCCGAGCGGCCGCGGTTCGGCCTCGAGCAGCATCGCGGGCGCCGGCGTGGTCGGGAACTGCACCACGAATTCGCTGCCCTCGCCCACGCGGCCGGTGCTGAAGGCGCTGACGCGCCCGCCGTGCAGCGAGACGAGCTGCTGCACCAGGCTGAGCCCGAGGCCCAGCCCGCCCTGCGAGCGCGCCATGTCCTGCTCGCCCTGCACGAACAGGTCGAAGATGCGCTGCAGGTCCTTGGGCTGGATGCCGGGGCCGTCGTCGCGCACGCTGATGTCGGCGTCGCTGCCGTTCTGCGACAGCGAGACGTGGATGTTGCCGCCGGCCTGGGTGAACTTGGCCGCGTTGTGGATCAGGTTGCTGACGATCTGGATCACTCGCGCGCCGTCGCCCGCGACCCAGGGGTCGGCCGCGCCGGGCTGGAAGTGCAGCTTCTGCGACTTGCCGTCGATCAGCGGCCGCACCGCCTCGATGGCCTGCGCGATCGCGTCGCGCAGCCGCACCGGCTTGCTCTCGAGATGGATCTTGCCGCTGGTGATGCGGCCCACGTCGAGC
Organism: uncultured Variovorax sp.; assembly: GCA_966095775.1. Classification (GTDB taxonomy): domain Bacteria; phylum Pseudomonadota; class Gammaproteobacteria; order Burkholderiales; family Burkholderiaceae_C; genus Variovorax. The sequence goes on from CBHTTS010000111.1 coordinate 3,314, forward strand.
AGGTCGTCCACCAGCCGCGTCATCTGCCTGAGCTGCCGGCCGATGATGTCGCGCGTGTGCAGCACCACGGCCGACTCGGTCTTCTCGCGCTTGAGCAGCTCGAGCGCGTTCGAGATCGGCGCCAGCGGATTGCGCAGCTCGTGGCCGAGCATCGCGAGGAAGTTGGTGACGCGGCGGCCCTCGTCCTCGAGCGCGGTCACGCGGCGCCGCTCGGTCAGGTCGCGCGTGACCTTGGCGAAGCCGCGGTGCCGGCCGCTCGCGTCGTGCAGCGCGGTGATCACCACGCTGGCCCAGAAGCGGCTGCCGTCCTTGCGGATGCGCCAGCCCTCGTCCTCGAAGCGGCCGTCGCGCAGCGCGTTGCGCAGCTCCTGCTCGGGCCAGCCGATCGCCGCGATCTCGGGCGGATAGAACTTCGAGAAATGCTGGCCGATGATCTCGGAGGCCTCGTAGCCCTTGTTCTTCTGCGCGCCGAGGTTCCAGCTCACGATGTGGCCGCCCGGGTCGAGCATGAAGATCGCATAGTCCTTCACGCCCTCGACCAGCAGCCGGAAGCGCTCCTCGCTCATGCGCAGCGCCTCGTCCTGGCGGCGGCGCTCGCTGAAGTCGCGGCAGATCATCGAGTAGCCGCGCACCTCGCCGTTGGGGCCGTCGACCCGCGTGATGAGGACGCTGGCCCAGAAGCGCGTGCCGTCCTTGCGCAGGCGCCAGCCCTCCTCCTCGACGCGCCCGTCGCGGCGCGCGGCCTCGAGCTGCTGCTCGGGCCGGTTCTGGTCGAGCATCTCGCTCGGATAGAACAGGGAGAAATGCCGGCCGATCGCCTCGGGCGCCTCGTAGCCGTTGAGCAGGCGGGCGCCGTCGTTCCAGCTGATGACGACGCCGCCAGGGTCCAGCATGGCGATGGCGTAGTCGGTGACCGTATCGACCATCAGCCGGTAGTCGGCGTCGGTCAGAGTGCGTTGATTCAGGGGTGCACTCACACCGCCGTGATCTGCCATTGCGCGTCTTCCTCCAATGCCCGCGCGTCGAGGCGGGCCGCATGCGCCCGGTTGTGCGACGGTGTCGCCAATTTAGGGCCCCGCCGGGTACTTCCGGCGTAGGACAAGGCCCAGACCACGCCGAGGCCGCCGCGCGGCGGCGCGCTCCGGCTCACAGCCGCGCCCACGACGAACCGCCGCCCGGCGCCTCGGAGGCGGCCATCATGAAACGGTTGCGGCCCTCCTTCTTCGCCATGTAGAGCGCGGTGTCGGCGCGCGCCATCAGCGCGGCCGGCTCCTCGTCAGGCGCCGAGATCGCCACGCCGATGCTGGTCGTGACCTGCAGCGTGCGGCCCGTCAGCTGGAACGCCGGCCGGATGGCGGCCAGCACCTTGCCGGCCACGGTCTGCGCCTCGGCCGCGCCCGAGACGGCCTCGAGCAGGACCACGAACTCGTCGCCCGCGTAGCGCGCCGCCATGTCGGTCTCGCGCACGTTCTGCCGCAGCCGCCGGCCGAACTCCCTGAGCACCGCGTCGCCGGCCGCGTGGCCGAGCGAGTCGTTGATGGTCTTGAAGTAGTCGACGTCGAGGAACATCAGGCACACCGGCAGGCCGGAGCGCCGCGCGCGCGCCATCGCGTCGCGCAGGTGCTCCTCGAACGAGCGGCGGTTCGGCAGTCCCGTGAGCGCGTCCTCGCGCGCGAGCGCGTCGAGCTGCATCTGCTGGCGCTTGAGCTCGGTCACGTCGTTGGCGAGGATGTAGAGGCCCACCACCGTGCCCTCGGCGTCCATGTGCGGCAGGTAGGTGGTCTGCAGGATGCGCTCGCCGATCAGCAGCTTCGCGGGCTGCTCGAAGCTGACCACCTCGCCCGCGAAGGCGCGCGCGAGCAGCGGCCGGCGCTGCTCGTACTGCGCCTCGCCGAGCGCCTCGCGCAGCGGGCGGCCCGGCAGCGAGGCCGGGTCGACGCCGAGCCAGGTCTGGTAGCGCCCGTTGCAGAACACCACGCGCTCGTCGAGGTCCACCTCGGTCAGCAGCACCGGCACGCTGTCGGTGAGGCCGCGCAGGCGCCGCTCGCTCTCGGCGCTGCGCATCTCGGCCTGCTTGCGCTTGGTGACGTCGAAGGTCATCACGTAGTAGCCCGCGAGCTCGCCGTCCTCGCGGATGTCGGGCGCGAGGTGGCACTCGAAGAAGCCCTCCCTGCCGCGGCGGTCGTAGACGCCCTCGGTGCGCGAGGGAATGCCCGCGAGCACCTTCGCGATCTGCGGCTCGAGCTGGCGGTAGACCAGCGGCGGCAGCGACTCGCGCATGCTCATGCGGCCGATGTCGGCGCGCGTGCGCCCGCGCATCGCGAGCCCGGCCCGGTTGGCGAACAGGCAGCGGTCGTGGCGGTCGAAGTAGGCCACCACGGCCGGCAGGTGGTCGGTCACGTCGCGCAGGAAGCGCTCGCTGTCGGCGAGCTGCCGCCCGGCGAGCTGCCGCTCCTGCATCAGCAGGTCGAAGGTGCGCGCGAGGTCGCCGACCTCGTCGTTCGGCGGCGCCTCCTTCATCGGCGCGTAGTCGGCGGCGCCGCGCGAGACCTGCATGTGCTCGCGCAGCCGCGCGAGCGGGGCGAGCTGCTCGCGCGCGGTGGCGAAGGCGAGCCCGCCCGCGAGCAGGGTGAGCAGCAGCGCGCCGAGCCAGGCATAGCGCTCGATCCGCGCGATGGGCGCGAAGGCCTCGTCGCGCGGATACATCGCCCCGAGCACCCAGTCGGTCTCGCGGATGCGCTTGAAGGCGTAGAGGCCGTGCACGCCGCCGCGGTCGGCCGCCTCGAAGCTGCCCTCGAAGCCCGCGAGCGCGCGCGCGATCGCCGCCCCGTGCGGCCCGCCGTCGACCGCGGGCTGCAGCTGGCGCGACTTGTCGGGGTCGTCGATCACGACGCCGTGCGAGTCGGTGATGAACATGTAGCCGCTGCTGCCGAACTTCACGTTCGCGAGCTCGCCGAGGAAGTTCGCCTCCCCGAGGTTGACGAAGCCCGAGACGACGTAGGCCACCGCCCCGCGCGCGTCGAGCACCGGCTCGGTCATGACGATCTGCGCCAGGCCGTTGAGGCGGTTGCGGAAGGGCTGCGAGACCACGCCGGCCTTCGAGGCCACGGTGCGCACGAAGTACTCGCGGTCCTTCACGTTGACCTTGCCGATCCGGTGCGCGCCGTTGAAGTTGGCGACCAGCTCGCCGGCGAGGTCGGTGACCGCGATGTTGTCGAACGACTCCTTGAGCGCCGGGTGCCGCATGACCAGCGCCTGCAGCCCTTCGGGTCCCGCCACCTGGTGGCTCTCGAGGCTGTCGCCGAAGGTCTTGAGCAGCGTGCGCCGGCTGCGGAACTTCTGGTCGACCGCGCTCGCGATCTGCGAGAGCCGCTCGAACTCCTCCTCGGCGATGGCGGCCTGCATGCTGCGCTTGACCACGTACAGCGCCGCGGCGGTGACGCCCACCGCGGTCAGGAAGACGATCGCCGCCACGCCCGCCGACATCCGCGCGCGCAGGCTGAGCCGGGGCAGGCGCAGGGCGGGGAAGCGCACGGTGCGGCCCTCCGTCCTCAGCTCGCCATCTCGAGGTCCAGCTGGGCCTCGAACGCTTCGATCGGCACGGGCCTGCTGAACAGGTAGCCCTGGCACAGCATCGCGCCGTGCGCCTGCAGGAACTCGAACTGCGCCTGCGTCTCCACGCCCTCGGCGACGATCTCGAGGTCGAGGTTGCGCGCCATGCCGATGATGGCCTGCACGATGAGCCGCACCTTGGGGTCGTTGCCGGCGTTCTGCACGAAGAACTTGTCGATCTTGATCTGGTTCAGCGGCAGCTGCGTCATGTACGACAGCGAGGAATAGCCGGTGCCGAAGTCGTCCATCGAGAAGCGCACGCCCAGCGCCGACAGCGCCTGCATCTTCTCGATGGTCTCGTCGACCTTGTCCTGCAGCAGCGTCTCGGTGAGTTCGAGCTCCAGCCGCGACGGATCGGCGCCGGTGCGGCGCAGCACCTCGCGCACCCGGTCGACGAAGTCGTCGGTGCGGAACTGGCGCGCGCTCACGTTGACCGCGAGCCTGACGTGGCTGCGCCGCGGGTCGCGGCTCCAGCGCTCGAGCTGCCGGCAGGCGGTCTCGAGCACCCACATGCCGATCGGCACGATCAGACCGGTCTCCTCGGCCAGCTCGATGAAGCCGCCCGGCGGCACCAGGCCGCGCACCGGATGCATCCAGCGGATCAGCACCTCCGCGGCCTCGATGTGGCCGTCGGAGCGGACCTGGCTCTGGTAGTGCAGCACGAACTGCTCGCCCTCGAGCGCCGCATGCAGCTCGCTCTCGAGCGTGGCGCGCGCGGTGATCGCGGTCTGCATCGCCGACTCGAAGAAGCGCAGCGCGTTGCCGCCCGCCGACTTGGCGTAGTACATCGCGATGTCGGCCTGCTTGAGCAGGTCCTCGAGCGTCTGGTGCGCGCCGCTGAAGACCACGGCGCCGATGCTGCAGGTGCTGTGGTACTGGTGGTCGTCGAGCTGGAAGGTGCGGTTGATGCTCGCGAGCACCGCCTCGCCCACGAAGTTGGCCTGCATCGCGGCGAGCGCGGGATCGTCGCTGAGGTTCTCGAGCAGCACCACGAACTCGTCGCCGCCGAGCCGCGCCACCGTGCCGCCTTCGGTCAGGCAGTCCTGCAGCCGCACGGCCACCTGCTTGAGCAGCCCGTCGCCGGTGGCGTGGCCGAGCGCGTCGTTGAGCGTCTTGAAGTCGTCGAGGTCGAGGAACAGCAGCGCGCCGTGGCGCGAGCGGCGGATGTTCGAGTCCACCGTGGACTGCAGCCGGTGCAGCAGCAGCCGGCGGTTCGGCAGGCCGGTCAGGATGTCGTAGAAGGCCAGGTGCTCGATCTCGCGCGCGGCGAGCTTGGCCTCGGTGATGTCGCGCAGGATCACGATGAAGCGCGCGGCCGCGCCCTCGCCGATCAGCTTGCGCGAGACCGAGATCTCGAACCAGGTGGTGCCGCGCGCGGCGCGGTTCTCGAACTGCCGGCCCGAGGAGAAGCCGGTCTCGAAGGCGTCGCGCAGCGCGACCATGACCTCGGCCGCGGCATTCTTCGGCAGCAGGTCCGACATCAGCTTGCCCACCGGCTCGCGCACCTTGATCGAGGGCTTGGGCCGGCGCGGCGAATGGAAGCGGTAGCAGCGCCCGTCGATGCCGGCCTCGAGCAGCACGTCCGGCAGCGCGTCGAGCGTGGCCTGCAGCTGCGCCTTGCCCTCGAGGATGTCGGCCACGTGGCGCTTGCGCTCGGTGACGTCGCGGTAGACGCACACCATGCCGCCGTCGGGCGTGGGGCTCTTGACCACCAGGATCACCTGCCCGTTGAGCATCGTGAGCTCCTGGTCGTTCTGCCCGAGCAGGTGGCGCGCGTTCTCCTCGTCGACGCGCTGGAACGGCGCGCGCTGGCGCATCAGCGGCTCGGCCCAGGGGAAGAAGTCGATGAAGCGGCGGTTCCAGGTGACCACGCGGTCCTGCGGGTCGAGCAGCACGAAGCCGTCGACCATCGATTCGAGCGCCTGGTCGAGCGTGGCCTTGGAGCGGATCAGCTCCACCCGCGCGCGCCACTGCCGGCGCAGCTGCACGTGCGCGAAGTAGCTGATCGCCAGGATCAGCAGCGTGAAGGCCAGCGCCGCGCCGATGATGAAGTTGCGCTCGCGGCGCCAGCCCTCGAGCGCCGCGTCGAGCGGGATGCTGGCGACGATCAGCACGTTGCGGTAGAGCCCCGGCCGCGCCGCCACGATCGCCGGGACGCCGCCGAGCCGCGACAGCATGCGGTGGGGCCGGCCGTCGCTGACCTGGTCGGAGAGCATCGGCGTCAGCGTGCGGCCCGCGAGGTCGTCGCGCGGCGGCAGGCTCGCGAGCAGCGGGCCGGAGTCGCGCTCGAGCGTGACCTCGAGGCCGCGGATGTTGGCGCCCTGCGCGAGGATCGTGGTGAGCATCGAGACCTGCACCTCGGCCACCGCCACGATCCGTCCGCCGTCGGCGAGCCGCAGCACGCGCGCGAAGTACAGCACCTGCTGCGAGGTCGCGAGGCTCACCGCGGGCGTGCTGATCGCGAGCATCGAGCCGGGCCGGCTCAAAAGGTCCTTGAGGAAGCGATCGGGCAGCTGCACCGGGAGCTTGGCGCCGCGCCGGTCCGACGAGCCGATGACCTCGCCCTCGGTCGTCAGGAACGCGATGTAGCGCACCAGCAGGCTCTGGCGCACCACGGTCTCGATCAGCTGCGCGGCCTCGGGATGGCCGATGTCGGCCGCGATGCTGGCCTCGGTCGACTTGCGCAGGAACTGGCCCAGGCCCGCGAGCAGCACGTCGACCCCGAGCAGGCTGCGGTTGAGCGCGGCCTCCGAGGTGCTCACGAAGCGCACCGCCTGCGATTCGCTGTCGGCGATCGCCTTCTCGCGCATCTGCCAGGTCATGAAGGCCGCGATCGCGAGCACGGCGACGAGGAACAGCCCCGCCACGCCGTAGACGAAGCCGGTGATCCGGGTGGGCAGCGTCTTGGTCACTGTTGTGCGGCAGGCGCCTTGATGCCCACCGCGGGGCCGACCGTCTGATCCCAGACCTGGCCGCAGACCCGGCCGCAGCGCTGCAGCCAGCGCGGCAGCACGCTCGCGGCGAAGATCTCGCGCATGCGCTTTTCGTCCTCCGCCGAGGGGCGCGCCTCGACCATCGCGGCGCGCGTGCCCTTGACGCAGCTCGCCGCGCCGGTGTTGCAGGCCACGCCGTTGTCGGTGTCGCGCTCCGATTCGCTCCAGACCGCCGCCTCGAGCTTCGGCAGCTCGGTGCGCAGCAGCGCCTGCAGGTCGGCGGGCAGCCCGTTCCAGGCGTCGATATTGGCGCCGAACACGGCGACGCCCCAGTTGATCGGCATGGTGTAGAGCGAATGGGTCACCTTGTGCAGCCCGATCGCGTTACCCGACATCGCGCCCGTGATCGCGCACTGGGCGTTCTCCGACTGGACGTTGGCCACGATCTCGGAGAACTCGGTGAGCACCGGCACCGCGCGCAGCGCGCGGACGAAGTCCGCCTGGCTGCTGCCCGAGACGCGGATGCGCCGGCCCGCGAGGTCGGCCAGCCGCTTCACCGGCTGCTTGCAGAAGATCACCTGGGCGGGATAGGCGTACACCGCCAGCAGCTCCACGCCGTGCTGCTCGCGCAGGTTCTTCTCGAGCCAGGGCCGGAAGGCCGCGATGACGCGCCGCAGCGAGGGCATGTCGGGGTTCAGGCCCGCGATGTCGGGCATGCCGAGCTCGGGGTATTCGTTGCTGACCTGGCTCAGCAGCGCGGTGCCGAAGGGGATCACGCCGAGACGCACGAGGTTGAGCATCTCCTGGCCCGGCACGCCGGCCTGGTTGAACGGCACGATCGCCGCGCTGTACTTGCCGCCGCTGAGCCGGCGCAGGTCGTCGTTCCAGAAGCGCGATTCGTGCAGGGTGTACTGGCTGATGCCACCCAGGCCGCCCACGATGCGCAGCCTCGGCGCAGGCGCGGACGGCTGCGCCTCGCTGCTCGTCGCCGCGAAAGCCAGAATGAAGGCGACAACCACCCCGAGGGCATGCCGCCAGGCAGGAGATGCTTCGCCGGACTTCATGGCTTGAATCATGATGCCGAATCGTGCGAAAAGTCACAACTTTTTTCCAACACGGCCTGTTTTAGGGCATCGCGGCGACGGCGCCCGACGGGCTCGTTGCGTGCAGGGCACAGGCATACCATCCGCAGGTCCGAATTCCCCCGTCCCTTCCGCCCCGACCGGCCTGCCGCCCCATGCCCGCGCCCGACCTTTCCAGCCGCCAGCTGCGCGCCTTCGTCGCGCTCGCCGAGCAGCGCAACTTCACTCGCGCCGCCCAGACCTGCCACCTGTCGCAGCCCGCCTTCAGCGCGCTGATCCGGACCCTGGAGGAAACCCTCGGTGCGCGGCTGTTCGACCGCGACACCCGCAGCGTGCAGCTCACGCCCGAGGGCCGGCTGTTCGAGCCCTCGGCGCGCCGGCTGCTCGACGACATGCAGGGCGCGATCGGCGACCTCGCCGACCATGCCGAGCGGCGCAAGGGCCGCGTGAGCATCGCGGCCCTGCCCTCGCTCGCGGCCGGCTGGCTGCCGGCGATCCTGGCCGAGTTCATGCGGACCTGGCCGGGCATCACGGTCGAGCTGCACGACGCGCTTTCGGACGCCTGCATCGCGCAGCTGCGCAGCCACCAGGCCGACTTCGCGCTCGCCGCCACCGGCGCGGGCGCGGCCGCGGCGAGCGACCTGCGCGGGCGCAAGCTCTGCGACGACCGCTTCCATCTGGTGTGCCGCAAGGACCATCCGCTCGCCGCCGCGCGCCGCCTCACGGCCCGGCAGCTCGCGCCCTGGCCCTTCGTGCAGATGGCGCGCAACAGCAGCGTGCGGCAGTCGCTCGACGCGGCGCTGCATCCGCTGCGGCTCAATGCGGTGTTCGAGGTGGAGCATCTGGCGACCGTGATGGGACTGGTGGAGGCCGGCGTCGGCATCAGCGTGGTGCCGGAGCTCACGCTGTTCCATTTCCGGCGCGAGACGCTGGTCACGCGGCCGCTGCCGCTGCCCGGGCTGACGCGCACCATCTACCTGGTGCAGCGCCGCGAAGGCAGCCTGTCGGTGGCGGCGCAGACGCTCCATGACCTGATCCTCGAACGGCTGGGCTGAAAAGAAAAACGGCCCCGAAGGGCCGTTCCCGTTGCAGCGCAGCCCGTCGGCCGCGGCTGCCTGCCTTTACTTCTTGGCGGCCTTCTTCGCGGGCGCGGCGGCCTTCTTCGCCGGGGCAGCCTTCTTGGCTGCGGGCTTGGCGGCGGCCTTCTCGGCCTTGCGCTTGGCGGCCTTCGGGTCGATCGCGGCCTTGAAGGCGGCGCCCGGCACGAACTTCGGCACCTTCTGGGCGGCGATCTTGATCTTGGCGCCGGCCTGGGGGTTGAAGCCGGTGCGTGCGGCGCGCGCGACCTGCTTGAAGGTGCCGAAGCCGATGAGCTGCACGGGATCGCCCTTCTTCACGGCGGCGATGATCGAGCCGGTGACGGTTTCGAGGATGCGGGCGGCTTCGGCCTTGCTGACGTTGTGGGCGGTGGCGATCTTTTCGACCAGTTCGATACGGTTCACTTGAAAAATTTCCTTCGGATTGTTCTCGTCATGTTGCCTATGACGGCGCAGCACTGGAGTCGCTGCAAGCGGCGCGGAGTGTAGCGCACGCGCGCAGGGCACTCTGCAGCGCGACGGCGCGCCGCGTCATCCCGCGGCGCGGATCGCGTCGGTCAGGAACTGCACGAAGGCCTTGCCCGCGTCCGGCAGCGAGCGGCCCGCGAGCGTCTGCACCTCGAGGTGGCGCTCGTTCATCTCGCGGTCCTTGAGCGGGATCGCGACCAGCGCCTTCGACTGCAGCTGCGTGCGGATCGAGAGCGCGCCGTAGAACGCGATGCCGCCGCCGCCCGCGGCCGCGAAGCTCACGAGCGCGTTCGCATGGTTGCTCGTCATCGCCTGCTGGTACGACAGGCCCTGGCGGCTGCAGCTGGTATCGAGCAGTTGGCGGATCGAGGTGTCGCGCGTCGGCAGCCCGAGCGGATAGCCCACCACCTGCCGCAGCGAGAGCTGCCGCTGCGCGGCGAGCGGATGCCGGCTCGCCATCACCGCGAGCACCGGGCTCGGATGGCGCAGCTCGACGCGGATGCCGGGCTCGGGCAGCGCGCTCAGCGTGATGCCCACGTCGGCCTCGCCGTCGCGGATGCGCGCCGGGATGTCGCCGGGCGCGCAGACCTCGAGGTGGAAGCGGATGCCCGCATGCTTCGCGCGGAAGCGCGAGATCAGCGTGGGCAGGAAGTCGAAGGCGAAGCCCTCGGTGCTCGCCACGCGCACGCGTCCGCTGCGCAGCCCGCGCAGGCCTTCGATCTCGCTGGCCACGCGTTCGATGTCCTGCTGCACCCGCTTGGCATGCGCGGCCAGCAGCTCGCCGGCCGCGTTGGGCACCATGCCGCGCGCATGGCGGTCGAACAGCAGCGTGTCGAGCTCGCGTTCGAGCCGCGCCACCTGCCGGCTCACGGCCGAGGGCGCGACGTTGAGCTTGAGTGCGGCCTCCTTGACCGAGCCGGTGCGCACGACCTCGAGGAAGTAGCGCACCGCGGTCTCCTGCAGCGCATGCAGCAGCATCGATTTCCTCCTGCGCGGCGCATGCGGCCGCTGTTCTTCGATTGCCGATTCGGCAATCCACAATTCTAAACATTGCGCTTGTGGCAGCGCGTGCGCGCTCCTAGGATGACATCGAACCGTCACAGGAGCCCCCATGAAACGCCTCCCCGCACTGGCCGGCCTCGCGCTGGCGACCTGCCTCGGCGCCGTGCCGCCGCTCGCGGCCGCGGAAGGCGCCGGCGCCTTTCCATCGCGCCCCGTCACGCTGGTCGTGCCCTTCCCGCCCGGCGGGGCCACCGACGTGAACGCGCGCGTGATCGCGCAGCGCCTCGGCAAGGCGCTCGGCCAGCCGGTCGTGATCGAGAACCGCGCGGGCGCGGGCACGGTGGTCGGCGCGGCCTACGTCGCGAAGGCCGCGCCCGACGGCCACACGCTGCTCGTGAGTTCGGGCACCACCTTCACCGTCAACCCCGCCATCCGCGCCAACCTGCCCTACGACCCGGTGAAGAGCTTCGAGCCGATCGGACTCGCGGGCCGCGTGGGCATGATCCTGCTGGCCAACAGCCAAGTGCCGGTGGGGACGTTGAAGCAGTTCGTCGACCACGTGAAGGCCGCGCCCGGCAAATACTCGTACGCCTCCTACGGCACGGGCACCACCGCGCAGTTCGCGGGCGAGACGCTGCTGCATGCCGCGGGCCTGCGCATGACCCACGTGCCCTACAAGGGCAGCGCGCCCGCGATGACGGACCTCATGGGCGGCCAGGTGCCGTTCGCCATCGACACCGTGAGCGCCGCGATCCCGCAGCTCAAGAGCGGCAAGATCAAGGCGATCGCGGTCACCACCGCGAAGCGTTCCACCCTGCTGCCCGAGGTGCCGAGCATGGCCGAGAGCGGCTATCCCGGCATCGACATGGACACCTGGCTCGCCGTGGCCGCGCCCAAGGGCATTCCGCCCGAGGCGAGGGCGACGCTCGAGAAGGCGCTCGCCGCGACCATCGCCGACCCCGAGACGCGCGCCAAGCTCGCGGCCCAGGGCCTGGAACCCGGCTTCGCCAGCGGTGCCGCCGTGAGCGAACTCATCGCCAGGGAGCTGCCGCTGATGCGCGCCGTCGCGGCGCGCGCCAACATCACCGCGGATTAGGGACGCCCCCCGACGCGGCGCACTGCGTGTCGCCGCCTCCCCCCACCGGGGGGCGGCCCCCCCCGCGCCGCGGCGCCGCCGACGCCCCGGGAGCCGCGTGTGCGGCTGCCCGGCGCTGTGG
>CBHTTS010000112.1:0-14578 GCA_966095775.1 uncultured Variovorax sp.
CGTCGACGATGATCGCCTGGCGCTGGCCGCGGTCGATGTCCTCGAAGTGGCACTTCGCGCGCATCACGACCTTGCCGCGGCCGGTGCGGTAGCCGTCGCGCACGCCGTTGATGCCGTAGATGATGCCGGCGGTCGGGAAGTCGGGCGCCGGCACGATCTCCATCAGCTCGTCGATGCTCGCCTGCGGATTGCGCAGCAGGTAGAGGCAGGCGTCGACCACCTCATTGAGATTGTGCGGCGGAATATTCGTCGCCATGCCGACCGCAATACCGCCCGAGCCATTGACCAGCAAATTCGGCAGCTTGCTCGGAAGAACCTTGGGTTCTTTTTCGGAGCCGTCGTAATTGTCTTGAAAATCGACCGTTTCCTTGTCGATATCGGCCAGCATTTCGTGCGCAATTTTGGCCAGCCGGATTTCCGTATACCGCATTGCGGCCGCGTTGTCTCCGTCGACCGACCCGAAGTTGCCCTGTCCGTCCACCAGCATGTGGCGCATCGAGAAGTCCTGCGCCAGCCGCACGATGGTGTCGTAGACCGACTGGTCGCCGTGCGGGTGGTACTTACCGATCACGTCGCCCACGATACGGGCGGACTTCTTGTAGGCCCGGTTCCAGTCGTTGTTGAGCTCGTGCATCGCGTAGAGCACGCGCCGGTGCACCGGCTTGAGGCCGTCGCGCGCGTCGGGAAGCGCTCGGCCCACGATCACGCTCATGGCGTAATCGAGATAGCTGCTGCGCATTTCCTCTTCGAGACTGATGGGCAGGGTTTCTTTGGCGAAGGAGGTCATTGAGCGGAGAGGCTGGCGGCAGAAGGGGAAATTTTACGCTCTGAGGGGTGTCGCTCCGCCGCAACACAAGGCCGCTATTCCGCCTCCGTCCTACGCTTCAGGGGCGTCCGGCGGCCTGTTTGCCAAAGACCCTATGGCACAATCGCCTCAACGTTTTGGGTGGTGGTCACTTAAAGCGTCCTTGATTCGCAGCGCGGCTGCGGCTTTTTCCCCAAGAGGAGAACCATGAAGAAACTGAATAAAGTGGCGATGATGTTTGCAGTCGCTGCGCTCGCCACTGCCGCCGGCGCGCAGACCCGTGTCACCGCCGCGAACGGTGGGCCCGTGATCGACAACTGGCAAAACGGCACCGGCGAATTGGTCTGGAAGAACGGCACGAACGAACTGTGCTGGCGCGACGCGAATTGGACGCCTGCGACCGCTGCCGCCGGCTGCGACGGCGCCCTCGTTCCTCCCCCGCCCGCAGCTGCCGCTCCGGCGCCCGCCCCGGCCGCTCCGGCTCCGGCGCCGGCCGTCGCCGCATCGAAGGTCACCTTCGCCGCCGACGCCTTCTTCGACTTCGACAAGTCCGTGCTCAAGCCGGAAGGCCGCGCCAAGCTGGACGATCTCGTCTCGAAGATCCGCGACGTGAACCTCGAGGTGATCATCGCCGTTGGCCACACGGACTCGATCGGTACCGACGCCTACAACCAGCGCCTGTCGGTCCGCCGCGCCGAAGCCGTCAAGGCCTACCTGGTCTCGAAGGGCATCGAACGCAACCGCGTCTACACCGAAGGCAAGGGCGAGAAGCAGCCTGTGGCTGACAACCGCACCAAGGAAGGCCGCGCCAAGAACCGTCGCGTGGAAATCGAAGTGGTCGGCACCCGCGCCACCCGCTGATTCGATTGAATCGCTAAAAGGAACCCCGCTTCGGCGGGGTTTTTTTATGCCCGCCGTTTCATAATCGCGGGATGACAGACCAAGTGAATGCCGATCCGGCGGAACTCGCCAAGTTTTCGGAACTGGCCCATCGGTGGTGGGATATGGACGGCGAATTCCGACCGCTCCACGAAATCAATCCGCTGCGGCTCGAATGGATTGATTCAATTGCCCCGATTTCGCAACGCAAGGTGCTCGATATCGGCTGCGGCGGCGGCATCCTCGCGGATTCGATGGCGCGCAAGGGCGCCGACGTGCTCGGCATCGACCTCGCAGGCAAGGCGCTGAAGGTGGCGCGGCTGCATGCGCTCGAGGCCGGCACCAGCGGCGTCAAGTACCGCGAGATCAGCGCCGAGGCGCTGGCCGCGGAGCAGCCCGGCAGCTTCGACGTCGTCACCTGCATGGAGATGCTCGAGCACGTGCCCGAGCCCGCCTCGGTCGTGCAGGCCTGCGCTACCCTGGTCAAGCCGGGCGGCTGGGTGTTCCTGTCCACCATCAACCGCAACCTCAAGTCGTTCGCGCTCGCGATCGTGGGCGCCGAGTACGTGCTCGGCATGCTGCCGCGCGGCACGCACGAGTACGCCAAGCTGATCCGCCCGAGCGAGCTTGCCGCCCACTGCCGCGCGGCCGGCCTCGAACTGCGGCACACGCGGGGCCTCGAGCACAACCCGCTCACGCGCCGCTACTGGCTCAGCGCCGACACCAGCGTGAACTACATGTTCGCGACGCAGAAGCCGGCCGCGCCGGAAAGCCGGACGTGACGCGCCCCGCGATCCGCGCCGTGCTGTTCGATCTCGACGGCACGCTGATCGACAGCGCGCCCGATCTGGGCGCGGCGGCCGACAAGATGCGCACCGACCGCGGCCTGCCGTCGTATCCGCTCGAGCGCTACCGCTTCATGGCCGGCGCCGGCGCGCGCGGCATGCTGGGCGTGGCCTTCGGCATCACGCCCGATGCGCCCGAGTTCCCGGCGCTGCGCGAGGAGTTCTTCGTGGCCTACGAGCGGCGCATGCTGCTCAACACGCAGGTGTTCGACGGCGTCGCCTCGCTGATCGACGCGATCCGCGCGCGCGGCCTCGCCTGGGGCGTGGTCACCAACAAGTCGGCGCGCTTCACCGATCCGCTGACGCGCGCGATCGCGCTGTTCGGCTCGGCCGGCGCGATCGTGAGCGGCGACACCACGCCGTATTCGAAGCCTCATCCCGAGCCGCTGCACGAAGCCGCGCGGCGGCTTGAAGTGCCGTCCGATGCCTGCATCTACGTCGGCGACGACGAGCGCGACATCATCGCGGGCCGCGCCGCCGGCATGACGACGATCGCCGCGACCTACGGCTACATGGGCGCGCAGGCCGACGTCACGCTCTGGAATGCCGATGCCGCGATCGCAGCGCCCATGGAGCTCTTGAAGTTTCTCGATCCGGCCTAAAATGAGCGTCTTGGGGCTGCACTGGTTTCGACGTGGGTTCGGAATCGCAGCGGGGCATGTCGAGCTGAATGCGCTCGTAAAACAGATTCAAACAAACTAACTGCAAACGACGAACGTTTCGCACTCGCTGCTTAATTGCCAGTGAGCCTTGCAACAGTTGGCCGATGGGCTGGGCAAGGGGGTCTGGAGCAATCCTGACCTCCCGGCTGCAAGGATAATTACATGGGCTGGCTCCGATCCGGGTACCTTGGGTCGGGGCGAGAAAATAGGGTGCTGGCGTCCGGTGTAGCGTGCGACTGCGCGACACCGGAAGCGAGACTCAAAACAGATCGCTAAACATGTAGAACTGCGCGAAGAAGGCTTGCGGACGGGGGTTCAAATCCCCCCAGCTCCACCATCACACCGCCCAGAAGGCGTCCACCGGTATCCGGCGGACGCCTTTTTTCATTGGGCCGACCACCGAAGCAGGGTTAGACCCAAGCAAAAAATCTCGTCGCCCAACCAGAATGAACGCTGTTTCAAACATCGTTTGAAACCCGTCTCGTCGGCGTTGGCGCTGCCTGTGCCGATCCGTCGTGTTCCGAAGAAACAGGAAAAAAGGGAGCTTCTGCCATGAACATTTCGACCTGGGGCCTCGCCACGGCGGCGCTCGCGGCCGCGAACGCTGCGTGGGCGCAGACCGATGCGAACGACTATCCGAGCGAGAACGTGGAGCTCATCGTTCCCTACTCGGCGGGCGGCGGCGTCGGCGCCATGGCGCGGGCCTTCGCTCAGCAGGCACAGGCGGTCACGCGGCAGAGCTGGGTGGTCGTGCATCGCGAAGGCGCGGGCGGCGTGGTGGGCTTCACGGCCCTGGCCAATGCCAAGCCCACAGGCTACAGCGTGGCGTTCTCGCCGGCCTCCCCGTTGACCAATTCGCCGTTCGTGAATGCGAAGATGCCCTTCCAGGCGAGCCAGATCGAGCCGATCTGCCAGATCTTCGAAAACGTGTTCAGTGTGGCCGTCAAGGAGAGTTCGCCGATCCGCAGCTTCGACGAGCTGGTCGCCAAGGCCAAGGCGCAGCCTGGGTCTGTTTCCTACAGCCACGCCGGACCGGCGAGCATTCCGCATCTTTCCATGGCCGCCATCGAGCGCGACGCGGGCGTGCGGTTCAACGCCATCGCCTACCGCGGCGACGGCCCGGCCATCCAAGACCTCATGGGGGGCGTCGTCGACTTCAGCGCGCCGGCCATCTCTTCGTTGCCCGGCAAGCCGCTGCGCGTGCTGGCCGTGCTGTCGGACAAGCGCCATCCCGCGTATCCCGACGTGCCCACGGTCAAGGAATCGGGCCACACGGTGATCAGCCCCGGCCTGAACGGGCTGTACGTGCCCAAGGGCACGCCCAGGCCGGTCGTCGCCAGGCTCGAAGCCATCTGCAAGCAGGTGACGCAGGGCCCGGCGTTCGCCGAGAGCGCGAAGAACCTGTACCAGGTGCCCGCCTATCTGCCCGCCACGCAATTCCAGGAGCGCATTGCGCAGACCTACAAGATCCATGCGACCCTGGTGCCCAGCATGAAGCTCGAAGCCAAATGACACAGGACACGACACGAACATGAGCCGGAACGACCCCATGCCCCCGATCCGCCGCATCGTCACCGGCCATGACGCCGACGGGCGTTCGGTCTTCGTCGAGGACGGCGCTTCGCCGGCGCAGAAGACCTTGCCGGAACGCCCCGGCTACCGCGTCACCAACCTGTGGCGCACCCTTCCGGGCGGCGCAGTGGATGCGGCGGACAGCATCGCGCAGCATGCAGGCGTCCTGCCGCCCAAGGGCGGGACGGTGTTCCGCATCATCGAGTGGCCGGCCGAGGACCAGAGTCCGGAGGCGCTGCAGAAGCGGCTCGCGCAGACCTTCAAGGCCATGTATCCCGACGCCGACCACCGCCCCCACTCGGATCGCCATCCCGGCATGCACGAAACCAACACGGTGGACTACGCCCTGGTGCTGGAAGGCGAGATCGTCGCGATCATGGACGAGGGCGAGAAGGTGATGCGCGCCGGCGACGTGCTGATCCAGCGCGGCACCATGCACGCCTGGGCCAACCGTTCGGGCCAGCCGGTCAAAATGGCATTCATCCTCGTCGATGCCTCGTGAACCGGGGCGATCCCGCCTCCTCCGACGCACTTGTGCCCGTGCCGCTTCGAACGCCTGCTTCTCCTGCGTCCTCGCTCCTGTCCGACGACACGCGCAGCCGCATCCTGGCCGTGGCCACGACGGCCTTTGCCGAGCGGGGCATCGAGAACGTGACGCTGCGCGAACTCACGGCCCTGGCCGGTGCCAACGTGGCGGCCATCAACTACCACTTCGGCAGCAAGGAAGGGCTGACGGAAGCGATCTTCGAGGAACTGGCGCCGCGGCTGAACGCCGTGCGCATGCGGGAGCTCGCGCAGATCCTCGACGCTGCCGCGCGCGCGGGCGCGCGGCCGGCGGTGGCCGACATCGTGGCCAGCTTCGCCCGGCCTTACTTCGCACCGGAGCATGCCCAGGACGGCGGCCTGCTGGCCCAGCTCGTCCTCAAGCACCGGCTCGCGCCCAGCGCCATGACGCAGCGCGTCATCGCACGCCATTTCGATCCGATGGCGCAGCAGTACATCCGTGCCTTTGCCATGGCGTGTCCCGACGTCGCGCCGGTCGAGTTCGCCTGGCGCTACATGTTCATGGCGGGGGCGGTGGTGCTGGCCGCCACCGACCGCCGACAGTCGAACCGCATCACGACCCTGTCGGAGGGCCGCCTCCACCCGGCCGATGGCGACGCCCTGCTGGCGGCGCTGACGCGCTTCGTCGAAGGCGGGCTGCGTCATCCCGAACCCGCGGCATCTGCAGGGCCCGCGCCCTGACGAGGCCGGCTCCCTAGAGCGGCCGCACCTCGAAGTACGCTTCGTCGGTGTCTCCCAGGTCGCGGAAGCCCGCGGTCCTGGCAGCCTCGTACGCCTTGGCCCAGCGCCTGGCCAGCGCCAGCTCCTCCTTCGCAAGATCGCTTTCGCTCGACTCGCTCGCGTTCTGGAACGCGCGCAGTGCGGGCAGCACGTCGTTGCCGAGCAGCCGTTCGAGCTCGCGTTCGAAGCGCCGGGTCGCGACCCGGACCGCATCGGCGCCGGCATGCGCGTAGTCGACGAGTTCCACCGCGTAGGGCGCGGGCGGCGCCAGCGCGACGTCGTCGAAGCGTGGCGGCGCCGGCTCGCGCGGGGGCTCGGGCGGCATCGGGACCGGCTGCGGCATCTCCGGCTGCCGGTAGAAGAGTTCAGCTTGGTTCATGGTGCGTTGCCATTGGCATGTCTGCGAGACATGTATGAATATACAGTATTTTGGGTCGCGAAAGTGGCCGTCGTCCGACGCCGCGGCGCACGATCGGGCCGCACAGTGGCTGCCATGTCGCTGCTTCGAAGCATCGCCGTCACGGTCACCGAAGAGGAAGAGGGCGCCTACCGCTGGCGCCTGGTCGAGCTCGACGAGGAGCGCTGGCAGGTGCTGAGCGAGCAGCCGCGCGCCGCGAAGACCTACAAGGCGGCGATGGCCGCGGGGCTGCTCGCGCTGCAGAAGATGGTCGAGGACCTCGATGTCGGCCCGCGCGAGCCCGAGGCCGAGTCGCGCAGGCCCGACAGCACCGCGGCGGGCTTCGGATTCGGCTTCGGCCTGCCGAAGGTCGGCTGAGCGCATCGGCGCGTGCCGCCCCGCGGAGGGGCGGCTTCTTTTTGCCCTGGCGCGAAGCTATAGTCGGCGAGCGCAGTCGCACCGCGACCGCAGCCTTCATTCCCGCAGCGCCGCCGCATGCGGCCGCGATCCACCAAAGGACGCCGTGCCCGATCCATCGATTTCGACGCTCACGAGCTACTACGACACGGTGCCCTATGAATCGCATCCGTTCCCCCAGTCCGCCGTCGAGCACCTCGAAGCCCTGGCCTTCCTGTTCGGACTCGACGCGCCCCCGCCCTCGCGCGCCCGGGTGCTGGAGCTCGGCTGCGCGGCCGGCGGCAACCTGATCCCCTTCGCGGCGCGCCATCCCGGGGCCAGCGCGCTCGGCCTCGATCTGTCTCGGGTCCAGGTGGAGCAGGGCGTCGGCGCGATCGAGCGCGCGGGACTCGGAAACGTCTCGCTGCGCACCTTCAATCTCGCGGACGTGGACGCCTCGTTCGGCCAGTTCGACTACATCGTCTGCCACGGCGTCTACAGCTGGGTGCCGCAGCCGGTGCAGGACGCGATCCTGCGCGTGTGCGCCGAGAACCTCGCGCCCGACGGCATCGCCTACGTGAGCTACAACGTCTACCCGGGCTGGAAGGCGCGCGAGATCGTGCGCGACGCGATGATCCTGCGCGGCGGCCCGCGCGACACGCCCGACGAGAAGCTCGCCTACGCGCGCGGCATGCTCGAGTTCCTCGAGCAGTCGGCGCGGCCCGACAGCGTGCTGCGCAAGACGCTCGAGGAGACGATGCCGATCGTGCGCAACGCGGGCGGCTACTACCTGCTGCACGAGTTCCTCGAGCCGTGCAACGCGCCGTGCTACTTCAAGGAGTTCGCGGCGCGCGCCGCGGAGAAGGGGCTGGCCTACCTCGCCGATGCCGAACCGTCGACGATGTTCGTGCAGAACTATGCCGAGCAGGTGCGCGAGCCGCTGCTGCGCGAGTGCGGCGGCAGCCAGATCCTGATGGAGCAGTACCTCGATTTCCTGGTCAACCGCACCTTCCGCCAGACGCTGCTCGTGAAGCAGGCCCGCGCCGGCGACATCCGCTACCGGCTCGATGCGGCGCGCGTGCGCGGCCTCGAGTTCGCGGGCGTCTTCACGCCCACCGACGGCCGCCCGCTCGCGCTCGACGGCGAGGAGCAGTCCTGCACCGCGCTGCGCAACGTCACGGTCCGGCTGCGCCTGCCGGTGCAGAAGGCGCTGGCCCAGGTGCTCGATGCGCGCTATCCCGCGAGCATGGCGCCGGCGGCGCTGGTCGATGCCGTCGTCGAGCGCACCGGCACGCCGCGCGCCTCGGTCGAGCCGGTGGTGCTCGCGATGCTCGAGGAACTGCTGATCGTGGGCGCCGTGCGCATCCGGCGCACGCCGGTGGCGACGGCCGCGGCCGTGAGCGCCGCGCCCCGGGCGCTGCCCTCGGTGCGCGCCGCGCCCGGCCTGGCGCTCGCGGCCGGGCCGGCGGCGACCGCCTGCAACCAGTGGCACGACCCGGTGGCGCTGTCGCCGCTCGAACGCTCGCTGGTGCCGCTGCTCGACGGCGCGCATTCGCACGAGATGCTCGCCGAGCACCTCGCCGCCGAGGTGCGCGCCGACCGCCTGCGCTTCGTCCAGGACGACCGGCCGCTGACCGATCCCGCGGCGCTCGCCGCCTTCGCCCGCACCCAGGTGGCAGCGGGCCTCGAGGGCCTGCGGCGCAAGGCGCTGCTGGTCGCCTGAACCCGGCCGTCCGTCTCGTCATTCCCACCCCAAGGAGACCTTCGTCACCATGCAGCAATTCCCCTGGACCCCGAAACTGCGCGCCGCGCTGGCGGCCGCGCTCGTGCTGGGCGGCGCCGGCGCCCATGCGGCCTCGCAGGCGCCCGTCGCGGCCGAGCACGGCATGGTCGTGAGCGCGCAGCACCTGGCCACCAAGGTCGGCGTCGACGTGCTCAAGCGCGGCGGCAACGCCGTCGATGCGGCGGTCGCCGTGGGCTATGCGCTCGCGGTGGTGTATCCGGCCGCGGGCAACCTCGGCGGCGGCGGCTTCATGACGCTGCAGCTGGCCGACGGGCGCAAGACCTTCCTCGACTTCCGCGAGAAGGCGCCGCTGGCCGCGACGGCCAACATGTACCTCGACAAGGACGGCAACGTCGTCAAGGGCCTGAGCACCCATGGCCACCTCGCGGTGGGCGTGCCCGGCACGGTCTCGGGCATGGAGTACGCGCGCGAGAAGTACGGCACGATGAAGCGCGCCGACCTGATCGCCCCCTCGATCCAGCTCGCCGACAAGGGCTTCGCGCTCGAGCAGGGCGACGTCGACATGCTGCTGACCGCGACCGGCGACTTCAAGAAGGACCCGGCCTCGGCCGCGATCTTCCTGAACAAGGGCGAGCCCTTCGCGGTCGGCCAGAAGCTGGTGCAGAAGGACCTCGCCAAGACCCTGCGCGCGATCAGCACCAGGGGCGTGGACGGCTTCTACAAGGGGCCGGTCGGCGCCGCCATCGTGGCCTCGAGCCAGGCCGGCAAGGGCATCATCACGCAGGC
The DNA here is from genome assembly GCA_966095775.1 of uncultured Variovorax sp. Lineage (GTDB taxonomy): Bacteria > Pseudomonadota > Gammaproteobacteria > Burkholderiales > Burkholderiaceae_C > Variovorax. The sequence continues at coordinate 9,371 of CBHTTS010000112.1, forward strand.
CGACCTCGACCAGTACCGCACGCGCGAGCTCGCGCCGGTCGAGTGCGACTACCGCGGCTACCGCGTGGTGTCGGCGCCGCCGCCGAGCTCCGGCGGCGTGATCATCTGCGAGATGCTCAACATCCTCGAGGGCTACCCGCTCAAGGACCTGGGCTTCCGCTCGGCCGAGGCGGTGCACTACCAGATCGAGGCCATGCGCCATGCCTACGTCGACCGCAACAGCTACCTCGGCGACCCCGACTTCGTGAAGAACCCGCTCGAGCGGCTGCTCGACAAGGGCTACGCCGCGAAGATCCGCGCCGCGATCGACCCGAAGAAGGCCGGCGTCTCGAAGGACATCAAGCCCGGCGTGCCGCCGCACGAAGGCAGCAACACCACCCACTACTCGATCACCGACCAGTGGGGCAACGCGGTCGCCGTCACCTACACGCTCAACGACTGGTTCGGCGCCAAGGTCACGGCCGACAAGACCGGCGTGCTGCTGAACAACGAGATGGACGACTTCACTTCCAAGGTGGGCGTGCCCAACCTCTACGGCCTGGTGCAGGGCGAGGCGAACGCGATCGCCCCCGGCAAGCGGCCGCTGAGCTCGATGAGCCCGACCATCGTCAGCAAGGACGGCAAGCCGGTGCTGGTGGTCGGCACGCCCGGCGGCAGCCGCATCATCACGGCGGTGCTGCACACGATCCTCAACGTGGTCGACTACGGCATGAACGTGCAGGAGGCGGTGGACGCGCCGCGCTTCCACCAGCAGTGGCTGCCCGACGTGACCAATGTCGAGGCCTTCGCGCTCAGCCCCGACACGCGCAGGATCCTCACCGACATGGGCCACAACCTCGGCGTGCCGCAGCCGGCCAACCACATGGCGGCGATCATCGTGGGTGCGCCGTCGCTGGGCGGCAAGCCGGTGGGCGCCAACCGCTTCTACGGCGCCAACGACCCGCGCCGCAACACGGGCCTGGCCGCCGGCTACTGAAAGCCTGAGACACTCGGGGCGGCCGTGCGAGCGCGGCCGCCTTTTTCTTTTCCCATGCAACTGCAAGACATCCTCTATACCCAGGGCTTCGGCACCCGGCGCGTGTGCGCCGGCCTGGTCCAGCAGGGTTTCGTCGCGGTCGGCGGCGCGGTGGTCGACGACCCGGCCGCCGACCTCGACACCGAAGGCCTGAGGTTCACGGTCCAGGGCACCGAATGGGCCTACCACGACAAGGCCTACCTGATGCTGCACAAGCCCGCGGGCACCGAGTGCTCGCAGAAGCCCTCGACCTACCCGAGCATCTACACCTTGCTGCCCTCGCCGCTGCGCATGCGGCCCAACAAGGGCGCGGTGCAGGGCGTGCAGGCGATCGGCCGGCTCGACCAGGACACCACCGGGCTGCTGCTGCTGACCGACGACGGCCAGTTCATCCACCGCATGGGATCGCCGAAGCACCACGTGCCCAAGGTCTACGAGGTCACGGCCAAGCACCCGGTGCAGCCGGCCCAGATCGAGCGCCTGCTCGCCGGGGTGGTGCTCGACGACGACCCGAAGCCGGTGCGCGCGGCCGCCTGCGAGTCGGACGGGCCGCTGCACCTGCGGCTCACGCTCACCGAGGGCAAGTACCACCAGGTCAAGCGCATGCTGGCGGCGGTGGGCAACCGGGTCGAGGCGCTGCACCGCTCGCGCATCGGCCCGGTGGCCTTGCCCGGCGACCTGGCGCCCGGCCAATGGCGCTGGCTGACGGCCGAGGAGGTCGCCGCGCTGCGCGCGCCGGCGAAATGAGCGCGAAACATATCGACAATTCGGCGCTCCGGCAGTCAGCCGGCAGTCGGGTCCGGCCGTTAAGATCCGCAGCCCTTTTCCGGAATTTCCCTTGCGCTTTCCTGCCCGCCCGAACGGCCGCGCCGCGGCCCTGCTGTACGCCTGCCTGACCTGCGCGACCGCCTTCCTGGCACCGGCTGCCGCCGTGGCGGCGCCGCCGGAGCCGCCGCCGATCTTCGTGCTCAACTCGCTCGATGCCAGCGTCAGCGTGATCAATCCCGTCGACTGGACCGAAAAGCAGCGCATCCCGACGGGCAAGGAGCCGCACCACATCTACATGACGCCCGACGAGAAGTCGGTGATCGTGGCCAATTCGGCCGGCGATTCGCTGACTTTCGTCAATCCGCGCACCGCCGAGGTCCAGCGCGTGGTCTACGGGATCCTCGATCCCTACCAGCTGCAGTTCTCGCGCGACATGAAGTGGTTCGTGACCGCGGCCAACCGGCTGAACCACGTCGACGTCTACCGCTGGGACGGCAAGGACCTGAAGCTCGCGAAGCGCATTCCGACCGGCAAGACGCCGAGCCACATCTGGATCGACAAGACCAGCACCGTCGCCTACGTCACGATGCAAGACAGCGACGAGCTGATCGCCGTCGACCTGCCGACGCAGACCATCCGCTGGCGCACCGCCACGGGCCCGATGCCGGCCGACGTCTACGGCGCGCACGACGACAAGACCCTGCTCGTGGGCCTGACGGGCAGCGACGGCGTGCAGGTGTTCGACGTCGCGGGCCCCGAGCCGAAGCTCGTCGGCAAGATCCCGACCGGCAAGGGCGCCCACGCCTTCCGCGCGGCCGGCGACGGCAAGAGCGTGTTCGTGAGCAACCGGGTGGCCAATTCGATCAGCCGCATCGACCTGACGACGCTCAAGGTGACGGCCACCTATGCCGTGCCCGGCGGGCCCGACTGCATGGACCTGTCGGCCGACGGCAAGACGCTCTACGTGACCTCGCGCTGGGCCAAGAAGCTCAGCGTGATCGACCTCGTGAGCCAGAAGGTGGTGCGGCAGATCAACGTCGGCCGTTCGCCGCACGGCGTCTGGACCCTGGACCATGCCAAGAGGACCTGAAGCGGCACGCGCCGGCCGCCGGCGCGCGGCGGCCGCGGCCCTGGCCGCGCTCGTCGTCCTCGGCGCGATGCCGGCGGCCCGGGCCGAGGGCGCGGCCTGCGAAAAGCCCGTGTACCTGACCTTCGATACCGGCCACATGGGCGTGGCCGACCTGGTGGCGGAGGTGCTCAAGCGCCAGAACGTGCGCGTGACCTTCTTCGCCGCGGCCGAGCGCACGCAGGACGGCGGCGACAGCCTCGACCGCCGCTGGGCGCCGTGGTGGAAGGCGAGGGCGGCCGAAGGCCACGAGTTCGCCTCCCACACCTACGACCATGCCTACTGGCGCGCCGACCTCCGCGGCGTGGAGCCGAGCTTCCGCATCCGGCCCTCGGCCGGCGCGCTGGCCGGGCGCGAATTCACCTGGAGCGGGGCCGAGTACTGCGCCGACATCCGCAAGGCCGCCGATCGGCTCGAGGCCGTCACCGGCAAGAAGCCGCTGCCGCTGTTCCGTGCGCCGGGCGGCAAGACCTCGCCGCGGCTGCTCGCCACGGCCAGCTCCTGCGGCTTCGCGCACGTGGGCTGGTCGCCCGCGGGCTTTCTCGGCGACGAGCTGCCGAGCGAGAAGTTCAGCAACGAGAAGCTGCTTGCGCAGGCGCTCGAGAACATCCGCGCCGGCGACATCCTGCTGGCGCACCTGGGCATCTGGTCGCGCAAGGACCCGTGGGCGCCCGCCAACCTGGAGCCGCTGATCGTCGGACTCAAGGCCAGGGGCTTCTGCTTCGAGACGCTGCGCCGCCATCCGCAGTACCGCGACTGGATCGCCTCGCATCCCTGAAGGCGCCGCCGTGATCGAAGCTTTGACGGATGGCTTTTCCGCGCTGCAGGGCTGGTTCTTCGAGACCCTGGTCCAGCCGCTGGTCTATGCCGTCGGCCTCGGCGGATGGACCGAGGACGCGTTCGACGCCACCGGCTGGCTGCTCGTCGGGCTGATCCAGGTGCTGGTGCTGCTCGCGGTGATCGGGCCGCTGGAGCGCTGGCGCGCGGTCGAGCCCGTGACCGACCGGCGCGCGGTCCGCACCGACATCCTCTACACGCTGATCCACCGGCTGGGGCTGTTTCGGCTCGCGATGTTCTTCACGCTCGAGCCGGTGTTCGACGAGATCATCGGCAGCCTGCGCATCGCGGGCTGGCGCACGCTGCACCTGGACGCGCTCTGGCCCGGCGTGACCGACGTGCCCGTGGTGGCGTTCGCGATCTACCTCGTCGTGCTCGATTTCGTCGGCTACTGGATCCACCGCGGCCAGCACCAGTTCAGGTGGTGGTGGGGGCTGCATTCGCTGCACCATTCGCAGCGCCAGATGACCATGTGGAGCGACGACCGCAACCACCTGGTGGACGACATCCTGCACGACACGCTGATCGTGATCGTCGCGCAGCTGATCGGCGTGGCGCCGGGCCAGTTCATCGCCTTCGTCGCCTTCACCCAGCTCAGCGAGAGCCTGCAGCACGCCAACCTGCGCCTCGGCTTCGGCAGGCTCGGCGAGCGGCTCTGGATCAGCCCGCGCTTCCACCGCCTGCACCACAGCATCGGCCTGGGGCACGAGTCGCGCGGCGCCCACACGCTCGGCGGCAGCAACTTCGGCGTGCTGCTGCCCTGGTGGGACATGCTCTTCCGCACCGCCAACTTCGAGGACCGCTACGACCCGACCGGCATCCGCGACCAGGTCGAGCCCGGCGCCGACGGGCGGCTGCGCGACTACGGCCGCGGCTTCTGGTCCCAGCAGTGGCTGGGGCTGAAGCGCATGTTCGGCGCAGGCTGAGCCCCGCGCCGGCCGGGGCGGTTATCCTTCGCACCCAATGCGTCTGCTCCTCGACTCCTTCTGGCGCGCGGCCGCCTATTGCATGCTGCCGCGCGTGATCGTGCTGTCGCTGCTGCCGCTCGGCCTGATGGTGCTGCTGGCGGCGGTCTTCGGCTACTTCTTCTGGGACGCGGCGGTCGCATGGACGCGCGAGGCGCTCGACGCCTGGCCGCTGCTGTCGAGCTTCTGGGGCTGGATCGGCCGGCTCTTCTCGGGCGACGTCACCGCGGTGCTCGCGCCCCTGGTGGTGGTCTTCGCGGCCACGCCGGTGATCGTGGTGGTCTCGCTGCTCGTGGTGGCCGGCCTCATGGCCTCGCCGCTCACGATGCTGGTCGCCGCGCGCCGCTTCCCCTCGCTCGGGCGCAAGAAGGGCGCTTCCTTCTTCGGCAGCATGGCGCGTTCGCTGGGCCTCACGGTGCTGGCGCTGATCGCGCTGGTGGTGTCGATGCCGCTGTGGCTGATCCCGCCGCTGGTGCTGGTCCTGCCGCCGCTGATCT
>CBHTTS010000113.1:0-14486 GCA_966095775.1 uncultured Variovorax sp.
AGCCGGCGCCGCAGCCGCGCCGCCGCGAGCAGCGCCGCCATGCGCTCGCCGCGCGCCGGCAGCACCACCGGCGCCGCCAGCGGCGGGCCGCGGCGCTTGAGGATGTGCAGCTCGATCCGCGCGCTGTCGGCCGCGCAGTCCGCGATGCGCAGCCGCAGCCGCGCGGGCGAGGCCGACTGCGCCACCGATTCGGGCCGGCAGACGAACAGCAGCGCCTCGTGCTGCGCCGCCGCGAGCTGCAGCCGCCGCAGCTCGCCCACGCGCGCCTGCGGCAGCCAGGCCAGCACCGCGCCCACCTCGGCGCAGCGCAGCGCCTGCTCGCAGGCCCACAGGCGCGCCGCCGCGGCCTCGCTGCGCACCCACCGCAGCGCCTCGGGCCCGAGGCCGTGCGCCGCGAGCGCGGCCGCGAAGGGCTCGCGCGGCGGCCCGACCAGCACCACCGGGCCGCCGCGCGCGTTCACCGCCTGCACCAGCGCGGGCAGCAGCAGCCGCCAGACGTGGTCCTCGGGCGCGGCCTGCAGCAGCTCGGTCATCGCGCCGACCGGCCAGCCGCCGCCGGGCAGTTCCGCGTCGAGCGCGTCATGCCCGGTGCCGACGACCTGCGCCTCGGCGCTGTCGAGCTCGTCGGCATGCCAGACGCCGCGGCCGGCGGCGGAGGAAAGGGAGTCGAGGAAAGGGAGGCCCATGGCAAATCACTGTTAACTGTATTTTCATACAGTATTCCGCAGGCCACAACAGGAAAACCGGACGGGGGCGCTACATATTCCTCGCGTTCATGCGAACGCGCGCACAAGTCGTTTGAGCCGCGCGCTGCGCCCGGCTCCAATGGAGGCGTCCAAGGAGCCCACCATGACCATTGCGCACACCGTCACCGCCGGCCTGAACTACCTCCAGCCTTCCGCGCTGCGCCCCTTCAGCTACATCAGCGCGCCGCCGCCCGGCACGCCCTGGGAAAGCGGCAGCTACATGCTGCACCCGATGCCCATCGAGGACGCGCGCACCGCCGCCGTGCCGCCCCGGATCGAGCGCGAAGGCTTCGTGCTGCGCGACGCGCCCACGGCCGTGCGCGACTTCCTCGACGACGCGGAGGTCGCCGACGTCTACCACCGCGAGGTGGCCGAGCTCGCGCTGGCCGTGACCGGCGGTGCGCGCGCCTTCGTCTTCGACCACCTGGTGCGCCGGCGCGAGGCCGACCGCGTGGCGCTGAGCTTCGGCCGCCGCGCAACCGACGGCCGGGCCGCCGCCAACGGCCGCATCCACAACGACTACACCGAGGCCTCGGGCCGCCGCCGGCTCGGCCTGGTGCTGACTGATCCCGCCGAGGCCGCGGCGGTGCGGCGCTACTGCATCGTGAACGTCTGGCGCTCGATCAAGGGGCCGGTGCTCGACACGCCGCTGGCCCTGTGCGATGCGCGCACGGTGATGGCCCGCGACCTGGTCGACGCCGAGGTGCGCTATCCGCACCGCACGGGCGAGATCTACCTCGCCACGCACTCGCCCGCGCACCGCTGGTCGTACTTCTCGGCCATGGACCGGCACGAGGCGCTGGTGTTCAAGCAGTACGACTCGCAGCTGGGCGGCGTCTCGCGCTATACGCCGCACGCGGCCTTCGACCATCCCGACACGCCGGCCGACGCGCCCTTGCGCGAGAGCATCGAGGCGCGCTGCCTGGTGGTGTTCGATTGAGCGCCGGCCGGCGCCGGGCCGTCAGCCGACCGCGGCCGAGCCCCGCGCCTCGTCCACCAGCCAGGCGGCGACCTGGCGCACCTCGGCGCGCGGCGCTTCCTCGGCCTGGATCAGCCAGTAGGCATGGCCCGAGACCTGTGCCGGCACGGGCCCGGCCAGGCGCGCGAGGCGCTTTTCATCGACGAGCGGCTGGATCAGCTCCAGCCGCCCCAGCGCCACGCCCTGCCCGGCCAGCGCGGCCTGGATCAGCTGGTCGTACTGGTTGAAGTGCAGCACGGCGCGCGGCTTCGCGTCGGCCCAGCCCACCGCCGCGAGCCAGTCGTTCCACTGCAGCCACGGATGCTGCGGATCGTCGAAGTCGAGCAGGCACAGGCCCGCGATCGCCTCGGGCCCGTCGAGCGCGCGCGGCCCGAGCGAGGGATGCGCCACCGGCGCCACCGTCTCGCCGAACAGCCGCACCGCGCCGGCCGGCGCGAGCGCGGGCGCGGTGTAGCGGATCGCGAGGTCGATGCCGTCGTTGCGCAGGTCGGCCAGCCGGTTGTTGGCCGACACGCGCACGTCGATGCCCGGATGCAGCTGCTGCACCCGCCCGAGCCTCGGCAGCAGCCAGAGCCCGGTCAGGCCGATGCTCGCGCTCAGCGTCACCGGCCGCTGCTCGCCGGCCTGCGAGATGCCGCCCATCACCTCCTGCAGCTGCTGCAGGGCGCCGTCGGCGCTGCGGAACAGCCGCTCGCCCTCGGGCGTGAAGGCAATCGAGCGGTGGCCGCGCACCAGCAGCGCCACGCCGAGCCGGGCCTCGAGCGCATGGATCTGCTTGCTCACGGCCGACTGCGTGAGGCACAGGTCCTCGGCCGCGAGCGAGATGCTCATGCGCCGCCCGACCGCGACGAAGCCGCGCACCAGGTCCAGCGAAGGCAGGCGAAGCAGGGGCAGTGGCATTCCCATGGCGACTAGGAGGGGGTGAAAAGGCGGATTGGAGCACAGGGGGCGGGTTCAGTCGTCCTTGACGATCTTCCAGCTCTTTCCTTCGTCCGTCGAACGGACGATCAGGTTGTCGGGAAGGAAGGCGATGAGGGAGCCGTCGGCGCGGTCGACCATCATCTGCCGCACCGCGTAGGGATTGGTCATTCCCGGAGAACTGCCGGTGTGCGACCAGCTCCTGCCGCCGTCGCGCGTGGTCATCAGGCCGAGCTTTCCGGGCATCAGGCCGGGTTCGATCGGGGCCACGGCATAGGCCGTCTGCCTGTCCTTGAAGGCGATCGTCAAGAGGAAACGGCTGGTGTCGAGATCGGTCCAGTTCTGTCCCCAATCGGACGACAGCAGGGTGGTCTTGGTCATGATCGCCGCCTGGGACACCAGGGTGCCGTCGGGCAAGGCATTCACGTCCAAGGTGGAGCGGCCGGTGGAGGAGCGCAACATCGTGCAGCCATCGGTGGCATGGAGTTCGCCGTTGGGCATCATCACGCCGACGCGATCGGGCTGCCCGAAGCTCATGCTGCGCTGCCAGGGCATGTTGATCGAACGGGAGTCGGAAAATTCACCGAGCTTCTGCCACGCGCCGGCATCGAGGTCCTTCGACGCGTAGACGGTCCAGAGGCTGTCGCGGCGCGAGATCGCGACCACGCTGCCGTCGCGCATCGGCTGCGCAAGCTGGATCAGGCCGTCGTCGGGCGGCACCAGGCTCTTCCACGTCAGGCCCTCGTCGGAGGAATGGCGAAGCAGGCCTTCTTCGCCGGCCACCAACAGCCCCCCGCGGTAAGGACGCATCGAAAGCACTTCGCGCCAGGTCCCCACGTCGAGTTCCTTCCAGCGGCGCTCGCCGCTCTTGCGCCACAGCACCTTGCCCAGCTTGCTGCCGGCCATGAATTCGCCGTCAGCCGTCTGCGCCAGCCCGTGCCACATCGACGCCAGGCGCTTGAGTTGCGGCGCCAGCGCCGCGCGACGGTCGAGGTCGGGCGTGGGAATGAAGCCGTGCTGCGGACGGCCGCGGGTCTGCGCGGCCAGGGCGGGATACAGCGTCTCGAACGTCTTCTGCAACTCGGCCTCGGGCGGCACGTAGGCGACCACGAATCGCGTGCCGAAGCGCGGCTGGACCAACAGCGTTCCGAGCAGCGTGACCTCGCCGCGCACCACATCGAAGCTGCCGAACTTCTCGTCGATGGGGTAGGAATAGAACATGTTGGCGTTCGCGCCCGTGATGTGCTTGATGATGTAGCGCCCGGGCCTGACCATGCCGCTGAATACGGCGGTGGTGTAGGTGGCCTTGCGGGTGCGCGTCAGCACCACGATGTCCCGACCGGTCTGCTTCTCACCCGGTCCGAGCACGCGCTCGAGGCGCACGGCCGACAGCGTCTCCGCCGGATCGGCCTCGCCGGAACTGTTGGTGATCAGCTTCATCACCACCGCGCCCTCCTCGCCGGAGAGGGTCTGCTCCGAGGTGATCGGCGCGGCCGCGCATGCGGCCAGCAGCCATGTCGCGAGCAGCAGGAAGAGCCCGTGGAACAGGCGGGAGACGGAATGTGGGATGGAGTTCATGGACAGCGAAGGCCAGCGGCGCGGCGCGCGCGACGGCGGCGATGTTCTTGTGGATGGAAGCAGGCCCTCCGCCTGCGCGGGCGACGATACATGCTGAAACATCCGAGGGCAAGCCATCGCCTGCGCGCTGTTGCTTCGCTGCGCAATCCGATCCTCCGGTGCTATCGTTGCCGCGGCTTTCCTCCGGACGCATGGAGCCCATCCTTCCCATGAAGCATTCCGCCCCGCTCGCCTCCCTGCCGGCGCCGATTCCCGATGCGGCCATGAACCGCGCGAGCTTCCTGCGGCTCGCTGCTGCGCTGCCGCTGGCGGCTGCGATGAAGGCCATGGCGCAACAACCACCAGCCAGCAAGATGAACACCCGCCCCATCCCCTCCACCCAGGAAGCCCTGCCGGTGATCGGCTGCGGCACCTGGATCGGCTTCGACCGCCGCCCCGGCAGCGAGGAGTACCGGCGCCTGCCGGGCGTGCTCGACGCCCTGTTCGCCGCCGGCGGCCGGGTGATCGACAGCTCGCCGATGTACGGCCGCTCCGAGGAGACCACCGGCGAGCTGCTGGCCGCCGCGAAGCAGCGCGAGCGCGCGTTCCTCGCGACCAAGGTCTGGACCACGGGCCGGCAGGCCGGCATCGCGCAGATGGAGCAGTCGTTCGCGCGGCTGCGCACCGACCGCATCGACCTGATGCAGGTGCACAACCTGGTCGACTGGAAGACCCAGCTCGCGACCCTGCGCGCCTGGAAGAAGAAGGGCCGCGTGCGCTACATCGGCATCACGCACTACACGGCCTCGGCCTACGGCGAGGTCGAGGCGGTGCTGCGCGCGGAGAAGCAGCTCGACTTCCTGCAGATCAACTACTCGCTCGACGCGCGCGACGCCGAGCACCGCCTGCTGCCGCTCGCGGCCGACCGCGGCGTGGCGGTGATCGTGAACATGCCCTTCGGCGGCGGCGGCCTGCTGCGCCGGCTGCGCGACCGGCCGCTGCCGGCCTGGGCCGCCGAGATCGGCTGCACCAGCTGGGCCCAGGTGCTGCTGAAGTTCGTGCTGAGCCATCCGGCCGTGACCTGCGCGATCCCGGGCACGAGCCGCGCCGAGCACATGGCCGACAACGCCGCCGCGGGCGCGGGCCCCCTGCCCGACGCGGCCTTCTGGCGCAGCAACGCGGCCTCGATCGAGCGCTGAAGCAAAGACGGCCGCGCCGCTGCCGCTACTCGAACTTCACGTTGTGCTGGCGCACGGTGGCGCCGAAGGCCTCGTACTGGGTGCGGAAGAACTCGGCGAACTTCGCGGGGCTCATGCCGTAGCCCTCGAAGCCCTGCTGCACCAGCTGCGCATGCACCTCGGGCCGCTTGAGGGTGTTCTGCAGCTCCTGCGACAGCCGGTCGGTGATGGCCTGCGGCAGTCCCGGCGGGCCGAAGAAGCCGGCCCAGGGCGTGATCGTGAGCTTGCCGAGGCCGAGCTCGGCGCCCGTGGGCACCTCGGGCAGCAAGGCGCTGCGCTGCGGCAGCAGCGTGACCAGCGCGCGGATGCGCCCCTCCTTCACGAAGCCCGGTGCGAGCGTGCCGGTGGTGAACATCATGTGGATCTGGCCGCCGAGCAGGTCGGTCATGGCCTGCATGTCGCCCTTGTAGCGCGCGTTGACCACCTTGCGCTCGCCCAGCAGCTGCAGCATCGCGAGCTCCGAGGCGCTGTTGCTCGAGGCCGAGTTGTAGGCGCCGGGCCTGGCGGCCACGAGCGCGAGCAGCTCGTTCACGCTCTTCGCGGGCAGGCTGGACGGCACCACCAGGAACATCGAGAACTGCCCCGCCGAGCTGATCGGCGTGAAGGCCTTGAACGGGTCGTAGGGCGGCGTGGGCCGCAGCGTGGGCGCGGCCACCATCGAGGTGTTGGTGCCCATCAGCAGGGTGTAGCCGTCGGGCCTGGCGGACGAGGTGGCCTGCGCCGCGAGCACGCCGTCGGCGCCGGGCCGGTTCTCCACGATCACCTGCTGGCCGAGCTGCTTCGAGAGCCCTTCCGCGATGATGCGCGTGAGCGCGTCGGCGCCGCCGCCGGGCGCGAAGCCGACGATCAGGCGCAGCGGCTTGTCGGGATAGCCGCCGCCCGCGGCCCGGACCGCGGCGCCGGGCAGCACGGCGGCCGCGAGCGCCGCGAGGTTCAGGTGTCTGCGTTGCATGGTGTCGCTCCTTTCAGAACAGGTGCCGCACGCCGAACTCCCAGCCCGAGGAACGCCGGCCGCCCGCGGGCGCGACGCCGCCGCTCACCACGTAGCGCGCCTGGCCGCTGTTCATGAGCCGCGCGTAGGTGCCGTAGAGCGCGGTGCGCTTCGACAGGTTGTGCACGTAGCCGATGCCGAACTGGCGCGCGTCGTCGCGGTGCCGCGGCAGGCCGTTGGGGTTGCGCAGGCTCTCGTCGCTGCGGTCGTCGAGGTAGGCGTAGCTCAGGCGGATGCGGCCGACCTCGAAGGCCGGGATGTGGGCGCCGATCTCGGTGGTGTTCTTGCGCACCGTGCCGCCCGCGAGCTTCACCGTCACCTTGTTGTAGAGCGCGAAGAACTTCGCGAAGCCCGCGTCCCAGCTCGCGCCGACGTTGGCGTGGGTGTAGTTGCCGATCGCGGCGGTGGCGTCGAAGTGCGTGCGCGTGACGGCCGCGGCGATGTCGAAGGCGCCCGCGGCGAAGCCGATGCGCGCGCCCGCGAAGTTGCCGTCGTCGCGGTTCGGGGCGGTGGAGTCGTTCTCGCCGGTGCCGATCATCGCCATGCCGTAGAGCCCGCCGAGCCCGGCCGGCAGCCAGTAGCTCACGGTGTTGCTGCCGGTGATCGCGGTGGGCAGCGGCCCGGTGCCCGGCCCCGCGAAGGTGAGGTTGCCCGCGCGCGCCACGCCGTTGGCGTTGAAGGGATCGAAGTAGATGCTGTTGTAGTGCGTGGGGATGAAGTCGCGGCCGAAGCGCAGCTCGCCGAGCGTCTGGTGCGAGAGGCTCACGAAGGACATGCGGTCGAAGGTGATCGGTCCCGCGGGGCCCGCGCCGTTCGACTGGTTGTTGCTGTTGCTCGGCCGGCCGCCGCCGGTGTCGGGGTTCAGGCTGGCCTCGAGCCAGAAGCCCGCGCGCAGGCCGCCACCGAGGTCCTCGGTGCCGCGAAAGCCGATCCGGCTGGTCGACAGGCCGCCGTTCGACAGCGCCTTGACCGAGCCGCCGCCCCCGCTCGAGGTGTACTGGACGCCGACGTCCATCACGCCGAACACCGTCACGCTCGACTGCGCCTGGGCCGCGCCGCCGGCCAGCCCGAAGGCCGAACACATCAACAAAAGTCGCTTCATGGTGGTCTTGTCTCCTGCTTCTTCTCTGGTTGAACAACTCGGAACGCGCGCACGGCCGCGCCACCGGCTGCGGACGCGCGGTCCGCACCGGTTGCGATGCCGGGGAAAGGAAAGGAGGCGCTAGCCGGCGTCTTCGGTGCGAACGAGCACCGCGCCCTTGGACAGCGGGCTCACGTTGCGCCGGTACTGCTGCAGCCAGCCGGTGTCGTAGGCCGGCGGCGGCGGCTGCCAGTCGGCGCGGCGCGCCTGCAGCTCGGCCTCGGTCAGCGCCACGTCGAGGCGGCGCGCGTCGAGGTCGATGGTGATCCGGTCGCCGTCGCGCACCAGCCCGAGCGGCCCGCCGAGCGCGGCCTCGGGCGCGACCTCGGCCACCACGAGCCCCTTGCAGACCAGGCCCGAGAGATGGCCGTCGGTGAGGATCGCGACCTGGTCGCCGAGACCCGCGCCGTCGACCGCGAACACCACGCGCGAGGCGCCGCCGCCCATGGCCGGTCCGCCGCAGGCGCCCGCGCCGCGCATCACGATCACCTGGCCGGGCACGATCCCGCCGTTCTTGAGCGCGGCGATCGCGGCGTCGGCGGTCCAGAAGCACACTGCCGGCCCGGTGAAGCGGCGCACCTTGCGCTCGGCGATGCCGGCCTTGACCAGCCCCGACTCGGGCGCGAGGTTGCCGCGCAGCAGCACGATGGCGGGCAGCGGCGCGACCGGGCGCTCGATCGGCCGGATCACCTCGGCATCGGCCACGGCCGCGTCGCGCAGGTTGTCGGCCACGGTGCCGCCGGTGACGGTGCGCGCGCCGGTGTCGAGCAGCGGCTCGAGCTGCTTCATCAGCGCGCGGGCGCCGCCCGCGGCCTCGAACGCTTCGATGCTGTGCTCGCCGATCGGCCGCACGCCCGCGAGCACCGGCGTGACCGGGCCGAGCCGGTCGAACAGCCCGTACACGTCGACGCCGCAGCCGCCCTCGGTCGCGACCGCCTGCAGGTGCTTGGCGGTGTTGAGCGAGGCGCCGATCGCGAGCACCGCGCGCACCGCGTTGGCGAAGGCGCCGGGCGAGAGGCTGTCGCGCGGCTTGAGGTCGTCCCACACCATCTGCACGATGCGCGCGCCCGCGGCGCGCACGTCCGCCATCATCTTGTCGCTGAGCGCGGCCACGGGCGCGCTGCCGGGCAGCGCCATGCCGAGCGCCTCGCAGACGATGTGCATCGAGTTGGCCGTGCCCAGGCCCGAGCACACGCCGGGGCCGCGGATCGCCTCGCGGCTCATGCCCACGAGCTCGTCGACAGGCAGGTGGCCCGTGACCGCGTGCATGGCGCCGATGAAGACCTCCTCGATGTCGACGTGCCGGCCGCGGTACTCGCCGCTGGGCTGGTAGCCGCAGGGCACGAGCAGCGTCGGGATGTTGAGCCGCGCGGCCGCCATGAGCTGGCCCGGCACGGTCTTGTCGCACGAGGTGAGGCAGACCATGCCGTCGAGCTGGGCGCCCTCGACCGCCACTTCGATGTCGTTGGTCACGAGGTCGCGCGCGCCGAGCATGTAGGCGCCGCGCGCGCCCGCGCCGGTGATGAAGTCGCTCGGCGCGGCGGTGCGGATCTCGAACGGCACGCCGCCCGCGGCGCGGATCGCGCCCTTGATCTCGGCCGCCACGCGGTCGAGGTGGCTGAAGCAGGCCGCGAGCTCGGAGGAGCTGTTGACGATCGCGATCTTGGGCTTCTCGCAGTCCTCCTCGGGAATGCCGAGCGCGCGCCAGTGCGCGTTGCGCACCGACCAGAGGTAGGAGCCGCGCGGGAAGTTGCTGCGCAGGGGGCGGGTCATAGGGTGTCTCCGGATGCGTTGTCGTTCTTCTTCACGATCTCGATCAGGCCGCGGTCGGCGTCCACGCGCACCCAGTCGCCGGTGGCGATGCATTCGAGCGGATCGCGCTCGAAGTCGGTCATCGAGGGCGCATGGGTGACGACCGCGCCGAGCGCCATCTTGGTCGTCATCTCGTTGAACAGGAAGGCCGCGGGCGCCACGTTCATGAGCCGCGTCATGTGGAACATGGCCGACCAGCCCGAGGAGCCCTTGGCGCCCGGGAACACCAGCACCTTGCCCGCGAAGCTCTGGCCGCGCAGCGCGTGCCGCGTCTCGATCACGGTGCCGGTGCGCGGGTCGATGCCGCCCCAGCCCGAGATGCGGTCGCGCGTGACCAGCGCCTCGCCCTCGGCCACGCCGCCGACCACCTTGCGGCCGCGAATGATGAGCGGGATCTCGCGCGCGGTCATGGCTTTGCTCCTTCCCCCGCTGGGGGAAGGTTGGGATGGGGGCAGCCAGAGCGCTTGATGGAAGCGCCGCCGGGGGGGGGGGGGGGGGGCGCGCGCCGGCGCGGCGGGCGCCCCCGCGGGGGGGGGGGTTTGTGGGGGGGGGGCGGGGGGGGGGGGTCTTGGTTGTGCGGCGCCCGGGGGGGGGTGGGGGGGGGGGGCGCCCCCGCCAGAGCGCTTGATGGAAGCGCCGCCGGCCCCCACCCCTGCCCTCCCCCAAAGGGGGAGGGAGAAAAATCGATTCATTGCAGGCCTCCGTTCCAGCGTCCCGTGCACGCCGCGTCGATGCACTCGGCCGTGCTGCCGAACCAGGCCTGCACGCCGAGGATGGCCGGCAGGTAGTGGGCCTGCTTGGCGGAGTCGAGCGCGACGGTGCGCGTGCCCTTGGGCACGGCGCGGCTCATGGCCGAGCAGCTGTCGGTCATGAGGACGCCGCCCGCGTCCTCGATGATCTTCGTGTAGCCGTTGCGGTCGGCCAGCGACTTGATCGCGCGCGGCGTGAAGATCCAGAGCTCGCAGCCGGGATGGACCTTGCGGCCCTCGATCAGCTGCGCAGCCTCCCAGATCTGCTCGATGGTGTAGTGCGGGCAGCCGAGCATCACGTACTGGACCTCGGACGCCTTCGCGGTGGCGTTGATCTTCTCGTGGGTGGCGCGGCGCTCGGCCTCGCCGTAGCGCAGCACCTCGACCGGCCGGCGGCCGCCGAGCGCCTGCTCGAGCGTCAGCGCCTCGGGCGTGACGCCGACGATGTGGTACATCTCCACCCCGCCCGAGGACGAGGCCGCGGCGCCGAAGTGCTTGAGCCGCGGCAGGTTCGGCACCCGGCCGATGCCGCGCCGCGCATGCACCACCGGCACGCGCTCCTGCACCTGCTCGCCGATGAAGTAGCCGAGCAGGCCCCAGTCCTGCACCGATTCGACCTCCACCTCGAGCTCGACCACGTGCGTGCCGTGCCGGTTCTCGTCCAGGTGGTAGCCCCAGTACGGGATGCGGCCCGTGAGCATGGCCGCGCCGGTGCTCTCGCGGCCCTCGGTGTTGGTGCGCGCGCCCAGCACCGAGTTGCAATACACCACGGCCGACGACTCCATCCACGCGCAGTGCTCGCCGCGCGTCGGGATGTTGCCGACCTGGTAGGGCGTGCAGGTGTTCATGATCTGCGCGCCCAGGCCCGCGGCATGGCGCTCGCTGCGCGCGTAGAACTGCACGATCTCCTCGCTCACGCCCATGCGCTCGGGCTGGCCGGGGTCGAAGCCGAGCTGCAGGTGGCTGGTGAAGACCTTGAACTTCGGGATCTCGACGGTCTCGGCGCTGTCGAGGCTGAATTCGGAGAACACCGCGTCCATGCCGCCGCCCCGGGCGAGCGCGAAGTCGCGCTGGAACGGCGTGGTCGAGGTGATCGAGGCGCAGACGTTGCGCGTCTCGACCAGCCGCTCGGCGCCCAGCGCCTCGCCGTAGCGCATCAGCAGGTCCATCGCCTTCTGCACGGCCGGGCCGTCGCGGCCGTCGTACATGGCTTTCTCTTCATCGCTCAGGTGCATGGCCTGGTGTCTCCGTTCTTCTGTCGTTCATGTCGCGGGGGAAGCCCCGCGCCCGCTAGGGCGCGGGTGCGGGCACGTGGCCGCCGATGTCGCGCGCGATGCCGAGCGCGATGTCGTGCAGCCGCGGCGCGAGTTCGTTGCGCAGGCGCTCCTCGGTGAAGACGAAGGCCGCGCCGCCGCCGTTGAGCGCCATCACCTCGCCGTCGGGCCCGATGAGCGGCACCGACACCGAATTGATCTCGCGGTGGAACTCGCCGAGCGAGAGGCAGTAGCCCAGCCGCCGGGCTTCGCCGATGGCGCGCATCATGCCGGGCGCGATGCCGTCCCACTCGGGGCCGCGCAGCAGGCGCATCGAATCGATCAGCTGGTTGCGCTGCGCCTCGGGCAGCGCCGAAAGATAGGCGCGGCCCAGGGCCGAGTTGGCCAGCGGCGCGCGCGAGCCCACGTCGAGCCGCGCCGACAGCATCGACGAGCGCGGCCGGCAGGCCTCGATCAGCACCATCTCCATGCCGTCGCGTATGGCCAGGTAGACCGAGGCGCCCGCCTCCTCCGCCATCGCCTGCATGCTGGGCCGCGCGGCGGCGCGCACGTCGAGGCTCGCGAGGAACACGCGCGACAGCGACACCACGCCCGGGCCGAGCATGAAGCGGTCGGCGGCCTGCGCGGCCTTGAGCATGCCGAGCGAGAGCAGGGTCGCGACGAGCCGGTTGACGGTCGGCCGCGGGATGCCGGTCATGCGCGCGATGTCGGCATGGCCCAGCACGGGGCGCGCCTCGCTGAAGCAGCGCAGCACCGAGATGCCGCGCTCCAGCGCGCTCACGGTGTCGGCGCGGTCGCCGCGCCCGTCGGCGGCATCGGCGGCGGAGAAGGAGGTGTCGTTCTTGTCGATGGACATGGTGGAACCCTTTGCAAGACTCTGCAATGTAGAGGCTGGCGATGGCGCGTCGGCCGGGTCCATGCGATTCAGGTCCCGGCTTCGGCCTCGGCCCGCGCCCGCGCGCCCTGCCCCGCGCCGGCGCGCAGGTACACGCCCTGCGCGAGCAGCGCCGACTGCAGCACGCCCACGTCGACCAGGCGCGGCTCGATGCCGCCCCGCGAGGCCAGCGCCGCCGCCACGCCGGCGGCCTGGCCGGTGATCCAGCATTGCGGAATCTCGCGCATGAAGCCGTGCGAGTTGCGGTCGCACGAGATGTGCCGGCCGCAGGCCAGCAGGCCATCGAGCTGCTGCGGCACCAGCGCGCCGTAGGGAATGGAGATGTTCGGAAACCTGGGCGACACCGCGGGCGTCACGCCCACCTCGTCGGCCAGCGCCACGCCGTCGGGCCACTGGCTGCGCAGCACCGCGCCCACCCCGCAGAGGCGCCGCGCATGGCGCACGCCGATCTGCGGCGCGCTCAGCATCAGGTAGGCCTGCTCGAAGCCCGGCGCATGCGCCTTGAAGTAGTCCAGGTGCGCGGCCATCGCGCGGTGGGAGCGCACTTCGACGGCCGTGAGGTCGTCCACGTCGAGCGCCGAGTAGCCCGACTGCCGCGGGCCCATGAACAGCGCGACGTCGTTGCGCCACGAGACGAAGGGCCGCTCGAACAGGCCGCACACTTCGCGCCCGCGCGCCATGAAGGCGCTGAACGCCTCGGGCTGGCCGGCCTTGAATTCGATCCAGCGGTTCATGTCCACGCCGCCGAACAGCCACGAGGTGTTCATGCAATGGTGCACGTCGGCCTCCTCGATGTCGTTCACGAAAGCAGCGCCGGCACGCGCGAACAGGTCGCCGTCGCCGGTGGCGTCGACCACCACGTCGGCCATGATCGCCATGCGGCCTTCCTTGCTCTCGAACACCACGCCCTTGACCGCGCCGTCCTGCACGATCGGAATCGCGGCCCACGAGTGATAGATGAGCTTGACCTTGCGCTCCAGCACGATCTCCTGCGACAGCAGCTTGAGGCGCTCGGGGTCGATGGTGGGCGACCACGTGACCACGCCGTGGTAGGCCGCCGTGCGCTGCGACCAGTGCGCGGCCTTGCCTGGATCCTTCGAGCCCCAGTCCTCGCGCGCCGGACCGGCAATGGCGTCGGCCGGGAGGCGGTCGAACAACTCTTCCGCAAAGCCGCGGATCACCAATCGGCCTTCCCAGTCGGTCATGCGGTCGATCCAGATCACGAGGCCGCCGGTAGAAAGCCCGCCCAGGTGGTTGTAGCGCTCGAGCAGCGCCACGTCGGCGCCGGCGCGCGCCGCGGCCGCGGCCGCGGCGGTGCCCGACGGCCCGCCGCCCACCACCAGCACGCCGCAGCGGTGGTAGACCGGAATGTCCTTCCCGGGCTCGGCCCAGGTGCCGTGGTCGGGCCGCTGGACGCGGCTGTCGCGGTCGAAGATGTCGGAGGACAGGATGCGCTCGTCGGTGCGGACGACAGTTTTCATGGATGGGGTGTCTTGGGTGGGTGCTTCGTATTTTGATTTTGATGTTCATTTTGTCAACTCACAAAAGCCATGGATTGGGCTCTTCTCAGGGTATTCCCTGGATGATGTGGATTTTTATGAACTCTGAGTTCAATATTTGAATGACATTCCTGACGGAGACATTCGATGAAGAAACCCTGCGGCACCCGCCGGGCACTCGGCGCGGTGCTCGGCGCGGCGGCCCTCCTGGGCGCGGCGCCCCTGGCGCTGGCGCAAGACTTTCCCGCGCGCGGCGGCAAGCCGATCCGCATCGTGGTGGGCTTCACGGCCGGCGGCGGCACCGATGCGCAGGCGCGCATCGTGGCGCAGAAGCTCGGCGAGGTGCTGGGCACCAGCGTGATCGTCGACAACCGGCCCGGCGCCAGCACCATGCTGGCCGCGAGCGAGGTGGCCCGCGCGCTGGCCGACGGCTACACCCTGCTCTATGCGCCCTCCTCCACCATGGCGCAGAACCCGCACACCTTCTCGCAGGTGCCCTATGACCCGTTCAAGGACTTCACCGCCATCTCGATGGGCGGCCGCGGGCCGCTGGTGCTGTCGGCGAGCACCACCGTGCCGGCGCGCAACGTGAAGGAACTCGTCGCCTACGTGAAGGCGAACCCCGGCAAGGTGAGCTACGCCTCCTTCGGTGCAGGCACCTCCTCGCACATCTACGGCGAGGCCTTC
>CBHTTS010000114.1:0-14475 GCA_966095775.1 uncultured Variovorax sp.
ATGCAGGCCGGCCTGCGCGACGTGGTCAAGGACATCCTGGACTCGCTCACGCCGCGCGAAGCCAAGGTGCTGCGCATGCGCTTCGGCATCGAGATGTCGACCGACCACACGCTCGAGGAAGTCGGCAAGCAGTTCGACGTGACGCGCGAGCGCATCCGCCAGATCGAAGCGAAGGCGCTGCGCAAGCTGAAGCACCCGAGCCGCTCGGACAAGCTGCGCAGCTTCATCGACACGCTCTGACGCACTCCCCGCCGGACGTGCGAAGCGCCTGGGCCCGCGAGGGCGCCAGGCGCTTTTTTTCATGGAGCTGCGCGCGCGCCTCAGAGCGCCGCCAGGCCCTCCACCAGGTCGTGCCGGCCCAGCCTGCGCTGCTCGCCGCGGACCGAGGCGAAGACCTCGTAGCCGGTGCTGTAGAGCACCGTGCCGTCGGGCGCCAGGTCGAAGTGCGCGACGTGCGAGGCGACCACGCGCGGCGCCGCGCGGCGGCCCTCCTGTGCGATCAGCTCCCATGAGCCGGGCACCAGGTTGCCTGCGTGGCGCGGGTCGCTCTGCACCTTCGAGAGCTCGATCATCCGGCCATGCAGCCACAGCTGGCCCAGGTCCTGGTCGAGTTCGGGCCGGCGCGGCCCGCCCGCCGAACGCAGCGGCTCCTTGCCGTAGATCATCGAGAAGAAGTTCAGGTAGCCGAAGACCGCCTTGCCCAGGCGCAGCGGCATCATCAGCGTGTCCTTGACCGCGCCGCCGGCGCGCTCGTGCGCCGGCTTCTCGACCGGCCGGCGGATCGCGTAGAGCGTGCCGTCGGCCGCGATGCGCGGCGCGATGAAGTCCCATTCGGGATCGTCGAGCAGGCTGTCCATCTGCGCGCTGCGGTAGTCGATCCAGTTGACGGTCGAATGCGACATCGCGACCACCACCCCGCTGGCCGGATGCCGCGCCACCCCGCACGACTGGTAGACCAGCGTGGAGGCGGCGCCGGGCATCGCGGCCGGCGCGGCGTCGAGCGCATCGCCGCCGGTGACCGCGCCCTTGGCGTTGCCCTCCTCGTCGTACACCTCGAGCTGCGCGGTGCCGTCGGGCTGCCCCACGGCCAGCACCAGGTGGCGGGCCCCGGGCACGTAGGTCATGCCGAGCACCGGCACCTGCTGGCGATGGAAGAGCCGCAGCTCGCGGCCGTCGTCGAGCCCGTAGCGGAACAGCCCGATGCTGCGCCCCACGCTCAGCAGGTAGTAGATGTGGCGCGCCTCGCCGCGGCAGACGTGCAGGAAGCGCGCGGGCGCCATCGGGCCGCCCGCGCCGCCGCGGCCCCAGAGCGCCGCGCCGGACAGCATGCCGCCCGCTTCCTCGCGCTCGGCATGCTTCCACGACGTGGTGCGGCGGCTGTCCGCCTCGCGCTGGATCAGCTCGCGCGCGAACAGCGATCCGATCTGCCGCGCCGTGCCGTCGCCGCCGCGCAGCCACAGCTCGCCCCGGTTGATCGAGAGGAACTCCTGGACCATTCTTCTTCCCTCCGGTTCTTCTTCCGTCAATGCCTGTGCCGGCGCGCAGTGTAGTGCCCGCGCGGCAGCGGGCGCGCGGCGCGTCTGCTACGCTCGCACTCTTTCGGTGCGCGCGCCGCGCGCGCTCCCTTCCCGCGACCATGAATCCCGACGCCGACAAACTCTGGCACGCCCCGCGCTGGGCGCTCGCCATCCTGCTCGCCGTGCTCGGCATGCTCGGGCCCTTCTCGATCGACACCTACATCCCGGCCTTCTCGGGCATCGCGCGCTCGATCGGCGCGACGCCGGCCGAGATGCAGCAGACGCTCTCGGCCTACCTGTTCGGCTTCGCGTTCATGAACCTGTTCCACGGCGCGCTGTCGGACAGCTTCGGCCGCCGGCCCGTGGTGCTCTGGGGGCTCGCGGTGTTCACGCTCGCCTCGCTGGGCTGCGCGCTGTCGCAGAACATCGCGCAGCTCGTGCTGTTCCGCGGCCTGCAGGGCCTGTCGACCGGCGCCGGCATCGTGGTCTCGCGCGCCGTGATCCGCGACATGTTCCCGCCCGCCGACGCGCAGCGCGTGATGAGCCAGGTGACCATCTACTTCGGCGTGGCACCCGCGATCGCGCCCATCGTCGGCGGCTTCCTGTTCGTGCATGCGGGCTGGCATGCGATCTTCTGGTTCCTGGTCGCCGTCGGCGTGATCCTGTTCGCGGCCAACTACAGGCTGCTGCCCGAGACGCTGCATCCGAGCCAGCGCCAGCCCTTCCAGCTGCGGCACCTGATGCGCGGCTACTGGGACCTGTGCTCCGACCCGCGCTTCCTGCTGCTCGCGTTCGCGAGCGGCGTGCCGTTCAACGGCATGTTCCTCTACGTGCTCGCCGCGCCCGCCTTCCTCGGCGGCCACCTCGCGCTCGCGCCCACGCAGTTCTTCTGGTTCTTCCTGCTGACCATCGGCGGCATCATGGCCGGCGCCTGGGCCAGCGGCCGCATGGCGGGCAAGGTGGCGCCCAAGCGGCAGATCCGCGACGGCTTCCTGATCATGCTGCTGACCTCGCTGGTCAACGTGGCGGCCAACGCGCTGTTCACCGCGCACGCCGCCTGGGCGCTGTGGCCGATCGCGGTGTTCGCCTTCGGCTGGGCGCTGATGGTGCCGGTGGTGACGCTGCTGGTGCTCGACCTGCACCCGGGCCGGCGCGGCATGGCGTCCTCGCTGCAGGCCGTGATCGGCTCGACCGCCAACGGCATCGTGGCCGGCGTGGTCGCGCCGCTGGTCATGCACTCCACGCTCGCGCTCGCGCTGACCTCGATGCTGATGCTCGGCATCGGCCTCGTCGCCTGGGTCTGGCTGCACAAGCGCTGGCCGGACATCGGCCGCCGCGTCGCCGCGGACACCTGAAGCAAGCCATGGACAGAAACGCCACCCTGCTCACCTTCGCGCGCGCCTGGCTGCCGGGCCGCAACACCGTCGACGCGCGCGAGCGCATGCGCGCCGTGCTCGGCGCCGCATTCGGCCTGATCGTCACCGCGCTGCTGTGCCGATGGATGGCGCCATGGACCGGCCACAGCGTCTGGCTCATCGCGCCGATGGGCGCGAGCGCGGTGCTGGTGTTCGCGGTGCCGGCGAGCCCGCTCGCGCAGCCCTGGTCGGTGCTCGTGGGCAACACGCTCTCGACGCTGGTGGGCATCGCCTGCGTGCACTGGATTCCCGACACCGCCTGGGCCGCGGCCGCGGCCGTCGGGCTCGCGATCGGACTGATGTTCGCCACCCGCAGCCTGCATCCGCCGGGCGGCGCCGCGGCGCTGCTCGCGGTGCTCACGCACACCACCGACTACTCGGCGGCGATCTTCCCGGCCTTCGCGAACTCGCTGCTGCTGGTGCTCGCGGGCGTGGCCTACAACACCCTCACGGGCCGGCGCTATCCGCACGTGCAGGTGGCGCGCCCGCCCGCGCCCGAGGCGCGGTTCAGCCAGGCCGACATCGACGCGGTGCTCGCCCGCTACAACCAGGTGCTCGACATCAGCCGAGACGATCTCGAGTCGCTGATCCAGCAGACCGAGCTCGAGTCGTACAAGCGGCGTCTCGGCACGCTGCACTGCGACGACATCATGTCGCGCGACCCGGTGTCGGTGGAGTTCGGAACGCCGCTGCAGGAAGCATGGATGCTGATGAAGCAGCGCCGTATCAAGGCGCTGCCGGTGACCGACCGCACGCGCCGCGTGGTCGGCATCGTGACGCAGGCCGACTTCTTCCGCCAGCTCGACCTCGAGCACCACGAAGGCATCGCGGGCCGCCTGCGCGACCTGATCCGCGCGACGCGCACCGTGGTCTCGAACAAGCCCGAGGTCGTGGGCCAGATCATGACGCGGCAGGTGCGCGTGGCGAGCGCCGACCGCCCCGTGGTCGACCTGGTGCCGCTGTTCTCCGAAGGCGGCCACCACCATATCCCCATCATCGACCATGAAAAGCGCCTCACCGGCATGATCACGCAGTCGGATTTCGTGCGCGCGCTCTACCGTGCCGTCCGGCCCGAGAACTGAAGAGAAATCCCTTTTCCTCAAGGAGCACGCATGGCGTGGGTGGTGTTGTTCGTGGCGGGCCTGCTCGAGATGGGCTGGGCCATCGGTCTCAAGTACACGGAGGGCTTCACGCGGCTGTGGCCATCGGTCGGCACCGCGCTGTCGATGGTGCTCAGCGTGGTGCTGCTCGGCTGGGCGATGCGCACGCTGCCCGTGGGCACGGCCTACGCGGTGTGGACCGGCATCGGCGCGGTCGGCACCGTGATCCTCGGCATCGTGCTGTTCCACGAACCCGCCAATGCCGCGCGCCTGGTCTGCGTCGGCCTCATCGTCGCGGGCATCCTGGGCTTGAAGCTCACGAGCCCGCACTGAGCGGCGCTGCTATTCGAGCACCACGTTGGCCTTCTTCACGAGCGCCGCATAGCGCGCGGCCTCGCTGCGGAAGTAGCTCGCGGCCTGCTCGGGCGTGGTGGGCTTGACGATGTTGCCCTGCTTGTCCATCGCCTCCCGCACCTCGGGCGTGGCGAAGGCCGCGACCACCGCGTCGTGCACGCGCTGCACCTCGGCGGGCGGCATCTTCGCGGGGCCGATCACCGCGAACCAGCCTTCGACGGCGTAGTTCGGCAGGCCCTGCTCTGCGATGGTCGGGATCTCGGGCGCGGCCGGCGAACGCGCCGGGCCGCACAGCCCGACCGCGCGCAGCGCACCGCTCTTCAGGTGCGGCTGCAGCGCGGGCAGCGCCACCACGCCGATCTCGACCTGCCCTGCGATCAGGTCGGTCACCATCGGGCCCGTGCCCTTGTAGGGGATGTGCCGCGCCTTCACGCCCGCCTGGTCGAGGAACATCTCGCCCGCGAGGTGGATGATGGTGCCGTTGCCCGAGGAGGCGTAGTTGTAGCCGTCGGGCTTCGCGCGCAGCAGCGCGACGAGCTCCTTCACGTTCTTCGCGGGCAGCTTCGGGTTGACGGCCAGCACCAGCGGCGTCGCGCCCACCACCGTGATCGGCGTGATGTCGTTGATCGCGTCGAAGGGCATCTTCTTGTAGACGGACGGATTGATCACGTGGTTGTTCGACACCATGCCGAGCGTGAACCCGTCGGGCGCGGCCTTGACCACCGCCGAGGCGCCGGTGATGCCGCCCGCGCCGGGCAGGTTCTCGATCACCACCGGCTGGCCGAAGGCCCTGCCGAGCGCGGCCGAGGCCGAGCGCGCGATCGCGTCCACGCCCGAGCCCGCGCTGATCGGCAGGATCAGGCGCACCGGCTTGTCGCCGCCCTGCGCGAACGCGGGCAGCACCGCATGTGCCGCGGCCGCGGCGCCGAGGCCCAGGACGGCGCGGCGGGTCATCGGGGAAGTCGTCGTCTGCATGGCTTGTCTCTCTTTGTCTCTGTGTTCGTGGTTCGGAAAACGAAGGGCGTGCTCAGGCGACCGCGCGCTCGGCCTGCATGGCCGCGATCTGCGCCTCGGCATAGCCCAGGCCCGCGAGCAGCTCGCGCGTGTGCTCGCCGAGCGTGGGCGGATCGAGGCGCACGCCGAGGCGCTCGCCGCCGAGCGTGATCGGGAACAGCGTGGTCTGCGCCGTCTCGCCCGCGCGCTCGCCGTCGGGCAGCCGGATGTCGGCCAGGCCGCCGGTGGCCTTCAGGTGCGGATCGTCGTAGAGGTCCTCGGGCCGCGTGATCGGCGCGAACGGCAGGCCGCGGGCCTCGAAGATCGCCGACAGCTCGGCCGCCGTGCGCCCGGCCAGGCGACGCCGCAGTTCGGCGAGCAGCGTGGGGCGCAGGCGCACGCGGTCGTTGTTGGTGCGAAGCGCCGGGTCGGCGCGCAGGTCGTCGAAGCCGAGCGCATCGCAGAACACGTTCCACTGCGCGTCGCTGACCGCGGCGAGGAAGATCTGCTCGCCGTCCTTGACGGTGAACACGTCGTACAGCGCCCAGGCCGAGATGCGCTCGGGCATCGGCGCCGCGGGCTGGCCCGTGATGGCGTATTGCAGCATGTGCTGGCCGACGAGGAACACGTTGTTCTCGAACAGCGCGGAGTTCACCTCCTGGCCCTCGCCCGTCGCCGCGCGCTGCATCAGCGCGGCCATCGCGCCGATGGCGCCGAACATGCCGCCCATGATGTCGTTGACGCTGGTGCCCGCGCGCAGCGGATCGCCCGGACGCCCCGTCATGTAGGCGAGCCCGCCCATCATCTGCACCACCTCGTCGAGCGCGGTGCGGTGCTCGTAGGGCCCGGGCAGGAAGCCCGTGTGATTGACGTAGACCAGCCGCGGGTTGAGCCGGCGCAGCGCCGCATAGCCCAGGCCGTGCCTGTCCATGGTGCCGGGCCTGAAGTTCTGCGCCACCACGTCGGCGCCCACGCACAGCCGCAGCGCGGCCTCGAGCCCCTGCGGATGGCGCAGGTCGAGCGCGATGCTCTTCTTGTTGCGGTTGAACATCGGGAAGAAGCCCGCGCCCGCACCGAGCAGATGGCGCGTGCGGTCGCCCTCGATCGGCTCGACCTTGATCACCTCGGCGCCGAGGTCGGCGAGCACCATGCCGCAGGTCGGTCCCATCACCATGTGCGTGAACTCGACCACGCGGATGCCCGCGAGCGGCAGGCGCTTCGTTTCGTTCGCTGCCGGCGCGTTCATGCCACGGCCTCCGCACTGCCCGGCACGAAGGTCTTCGGAAAGCCCGCGCGCCAGAGCGTGCCCTGCAGCGTCTCACCCTCGAGCCAGCCGGCCACGCGGCGGCGCAGCGCGAGCAGCCGCGGCAGGTCGACGCCGGTCGCCACGCCCATGCGCTCGAGCATGAACACCAGGTCCTCGGTGTCGACGTTGCCGCTCGCGCCCGGCGCATGCGGGCAGCCGCCGATGCCGGCGAGACAGGCGTCGAAGCGCGCGATGCCGACCTCGAGCGCGGCATAGGCGTTGGCGAGCCCGAGCCCGCGCGTGTCGTGGAAATGGCCGCACCAGAGGCGATCGCCCGCGATGCGCAGAGCGCGCTCGAACAGGCTGCGCACCATCGCCGGATCGGCATAGCCCACGGTGTCGGCCAGGCTCACGCGGTCGGCGCCGGCGTCGAGCAGCGCCTGCATCAGCCGCAGCACCTCGCCGGCATCGACCTCGCCCTGGATCGTGCAGCCGAAGGCGGTGCCCACGCCGCCCTCGATCAGCGTGCGCGACCCCGCGGCATCGCGCGCCGCGCGGATGCGCGCCACCTCGGCCACCACCTCGTCGGGGGTCTTGCGCAGGTTCGCGAGGCTGTGCGCATGGCTGGCCGAAAGCGGCACCACCATCAGGTCGGCCGCGCCCTCGATCGCGCGCTCCGCGCCCCGGAGGTTGGGCACCAGCACCGACGCGAACAGGCCCGGCAGCGTCTTCGCGAAGGCCAGCACCTCGGCCGTGTCGGCGAGCTGCGGCAGCAGGCGCGCCGGCACGAAGGAACCGACCTCGATCTCGCGCTGGCCCGCGGCATGCGCCTCGCGGATCCATTCGAGCTTGCTGGCGGTCGGCAGCACGCGGGCGATGCTCTGGAGGCCGTCGCGCAGGCCGACTTCGCGGACGACCGCGCGCGGCGGAAGGAAGGCGTGGATCAAGTGGCTTGTCTCCGTCGTGAGGGGAATGGCCCGGATCTTAGAAGTTCCGAATCGATCCACAAGCTATATTTCGGAAGCCGTTCGATTCCGAAATGGAACATCATGAGAGACCTCGACCTCACCACCCTGCGCCTGTTCGTCTCCGTCTGCGAGACCCGCAGCATCGCGCGCGCCGGCGAGCAGGCCAGCATCGTCGGCTCGGCGATCTGCACGCGCCTCGCGCTGCGCGTGGACGCGGTCGGCACGCCGCGCCTGCTGCGCAGGCGCCGCGGCGTGGTGCCGACGCCCGCGGGCGAGACGCTGCTCGAGCATGCGCGCGCGATGCTCGGCAGCGCCCGGCGCATCGAGCGCGACATGGCCGCCTATGCGGGCGGCGCGCGCGGGCACGTGCGCATCCTCGCCTCGGCCTCGGTCATGGCCGAGTCACTGGCCGAGGACGTGGCCGACTTCCTCCAGAACCCCGCGCACCGCGACATCCGCGTCGACATGGAGGAGCGCGTGAGCCCCGAGATCGTGCGCGGCATCCGCGAGGGCAGCGCCTCGATCGGCCTGTGCTGGGACGCGGCCGACCTCGAGGGCCTGCAGCGGCGCGACTACCGCTCGGACCATCTCGCGATCGTCGCCCACCCCACGCATCCGGTGGCGCGCCACGCGTCGGTGCGCTTCGAGCAAGTGCTCGACCACGAGTTCGTGGGCATGCCCGCGCTCAGCGCGGTGCAGCTGATGCTCGCGCGCGAGGCCGCGGTCGCGGGCAAGCCGCTGGTGCACCGCGTGCTGGTGTCGAACTTCGATGCCGCGCTGCGCGTGGTGCGCGCCGGGCTCGCGATCAGCGTGGTGCCGGCCGAGGTGGCACGCCCCTTCGCCGAGGCCTACGGGCTGCGGCTGATGCCGCTGACCGACGCCTGGGCGCGGCGGCGCTTCGCGATCTGCTTCCGCGACGAGGCGACGCTCTCGCCCTCGGCGCAGCTCCTGGTCGCGCACCTGAGCCGCTGCGCGACCGACGAACCCGCGCGCCTCTGATCCGAACGGATTCGGCAACGGTCCATTGCGGCGGCAGCGGTTTTCGACTCGTCTTGCGGGACCTAACATCGGTCCGGCCGCCATGCCTTTTTCCTGGCCGCAACGAAATGAACGCAATCAAGCAAGGCAGCGCCACGCTGCACTACATCTTCGATCCGCTGTGCGGCTGGTGCTATGCCGCCGCGCCGCTGGTCGACGCGGCACGCGAAGTGCCGGGCCTCGCGGTCGCCTTCCACGGCGGCGGCATGATGACCGGCCCGAACCGCCGCGCGATCTCGCCGCAGTGGCGCGCGTACGTGATGCCGCACGACCGGCGCATCGCCGAGCTCACGGGCCAGCCTTTCGGCGCGGCCTATTTCGACGGCCTGCTGTGCGACAGCGGCGCGGTGATGGACTCCGAGCCGCCGACCACCGCGGTGCTCGCGGCCGAGTCGCTGCGCGCGGGCGGCGGCCTCGACATGATCCACCGCCTGCAGCGCGCGCACTATGTCGAGGGCCGCCGCATCGCCGATCCCGCGGTGCTGCAGGACCTGGCCGGTGCGCTCGGCTTCGGTGCCGAGCCCTTCGCCGCCGCGTACGCGCGCCTTGCGGGCGAAGCGACCGCGCGCCACATCGCCGAAAGCCGCGCGCTGCTGCAGCGCGCAGGCGGGCAGGGTTTTCCGACCTTCGTGCTCGTGCAACCCGACGGCAGCGCGAGCCGCATCGAGGTCGGCCCCTGGCTCGGCCGTGCCGACGAATGGAAGGCGCAGCTCGCGCGCTCCGCCGCGCCGGCGCCGCGGTCCGCGGCCTCGGACGCCGCCGCCTGCGGCCCCGACGGCTGCGCCGTCTAGGCGCCTGCCGGGCTCCCGGGCATCAGCGGCTGCACTGGAAGCTCGCGGCCTGCGCCGCATCGCCGCCTACATAGCGCGGCCACAGCGGCCATTCGCACAGCGGCCGGGTGCGCAGCACGCGGAACGGCGGCTGCGGCTCCTGCTCGGCCAGCTGCAGCCCGCGCGGCGCACGGCCGCGCTCGACCCAGTCGGCCAGTGCGCCCAGCATGTCGACATTGGCGGGCGCGCCGCTGCCCACGTGGTCCACGCCGGGCGCGATGTAGAGGCGCATGAAGCGCTCGGCGTTCTCGCGCCCCATGCGCGCGACCACCGATTCGACATAGCGGATGCCGGCGAACGGGCTCTGCGCGTAGTCGGCCATGTGCTCCAGCACGAGCAGCTTGCCGCCGCGCGCGCTGAAGGCGGACAGGTCGGGATCGGTCGAGTCCATCAGCTGCGACACCGCCGCGATGCGCGCCGCGTAGTTCTCGGCGCGGTAGTTGCGCACGTCGAGCGAGGGATCGCGCGCATAGAAGTACTGCAGCGCGCCGCTGCCGTAGAACCAGGCGATGCCGTTCGCCGGCTGCGGCGGCACGGTGGGCGCGGCGGTGCCGGTCCACCAGGCGGTCCAGCCGCCGGTCGAGGCGAAGGCCGGCGTGGCCTCGCCGCCGATGCCCCAGCCCGGGTACTCGCTCACGCCGTGCGCCAGCGGCACCGGCGAGCGCCAGGGCGACCGCAGCGTGCGCACCGCCTGCACCTGCGCGTCGTTGAGGCAGTTGTCGCCGCTCGTGCCGGCGGCGCAGCGCAGGCTCGCGGGATCGAAGCGCTGCAGGCAGGCGACCGGGTTCGACACGATGCGGTCGGCCACGCCGTCGGACGCATCGCAGGCCGCGAGCACCGCGTCGTGCACCAGCTGCACCTGCGCCGGCCGCAGCCATCCTTCGCCGAAGCTCGCGATGCCGTTGCGCGTGCCGGCATGCTGCAGCCCCGTCCAGTGGATCACCGGCACGCGGCTGAAGATGCCGTCGAAGTCCTGCGGGTAGCGCTGCGCCATCGTGAGCGCCTCGCGGCCGCCTTCGGAGCTGCCCATGAAATAGAGCTTCTGCGGCGCCTGGCCGTAGGCGCGCCGCATCAGCGCCACCGCCACGTCGCGCACCTTCTTGTACGAGGCATGCGCGAAGTTCACCAGCGCCTCGTCGTTGAGCGCGAAGGCCTGCGGCGGACGCCCCGGCGCGTTCTGGTGGCCCGAGTCGGTGCCGTAGGTCACGTAGCCCTGCGCGAGCGGCGCCGGCAGGTCGAAGCGCGCGGCCGGCACCAGCGCGAGGCCGGTGATCAGCGTGCCGTTGAAGCCGCCGCCGCCGTACTGCACGCTGCGCCCGTTCCAGGCCAGCGGCAGGTTGACCTGGAACAGGATCGGCGGCGCCTGCGGGTCGAGCGGCGCGATCCGGCCCAGCAGCCTGCAATGCGCGGGCAGCGCGGGCGTGATGCGCGCGGCCGGCGTCGGGCCGCGCTCGGCCACCGCGAGCGCGGAGGCCGGCACGAGCGTGGCCGAGTCGATGGTCGCCGCGCCGCTCGGCAGGCCGATCGCCGACGGCGCGATCGGCGCCGCGAGCGCCGCGCAGGCCGCGGCCGGGTTGCTGCCGAGCGACAGGCTCTGCGGACCGGAGGTGGTGCCGCAGGCCGCGAGCAGGGCCGCGGCCGCCAGCATGGCGCTCCCGCGGAAGGTTGTCGTCGGGAACGCCATGGTCTGTCTCCTTTGTCGTTCGATTCGCCGCGACCGCTACCGCGAGACGCCGAGCAGCCTTTCGAGCACCTGCGGCTGGCCGCGCAGCGCGGCGGCACTGTCGCTGTGGACGATGGTGCCGTGGTCGAGCACCACCGCCTGGTCGGAGATCGCGAGGATCGCCTGCGGATGCTGCTCGACGATGATCGCGGCCAGGCCCTCGTCCTGCGTGATGCGGCGGATCGCGCGCAGCAGCTCCTCGACGATGATCGGCGCGAGTCCTTCGAGCGGTTCGTCGAGCAGCAGCAGCCGCGGGTTGAGCACCAGCGCGCGGCCGACCGCGAGCATCTGCTGCTCGCCGCCCGAGAGCTGCGTGCCGAGGTTGGCCTTGCGCTCGGCCAGCCGCGGGAACATCTCGTAGACGCGCTGCGGATTCCACGGCCCCGGCCGCGCCACCGCGGTGAGGTTCTCGTGCACCGTGAGCGACTTGAAGATGTTGCGCTCCTGCGGCACCCAGCCGATGCCGGCCGCGGCGCGCTGGTGCGAGGCCAGCTTGTGCAGCGCCACCCCGCCCAGCGTGAGCGTGCCGCCGTGCTGGCGCGTGGCGCCGGCCAGCGTGTTGATCAGCGTGGTCTTGCCGGTGCCGTTGCGGCCCAGCAGGGCCAGCGTGGCGCCCTCGTCCAGCGAGAACGAGACGTCCTGCAGCACCACGGCCTGGCCGTAGCCGGCCGACAGGCGATCGACCTTGAGCAGTTCAGGCATGGACCGGCTCCTCCTCGCCCGCGGTCTCGCCGTGGCCCAGGTACACCTCGCGCACGCGCGGGTCGGCGGCGATCTGGTCGGGCTCGCCCTCGGTGAGCACGGCGCCGTTGACCAGCACCGTCATGCGCCTGGCGAAACTGAACACCAGGTCCATGTCGTGTTCGATCAGCAGCACCGACACGTCGGCCGGCAGGGCGGCCACGGTCTGCAGGATCTCCTCGCGCTCGCCGGCGGGCACGCCCGCGACCGGTTCGTCCAGCAGCAGCACGCGCGGCTCGCAGGCCAGCGCGATGGCGATCTCCAGCAGGCGCCGCTTGCCGTAGGCCAGCTGCTCGGTGGGCACGTCCATCACCTCCGCGAGGCGGAAGCTTTCCAGCAGCTGCTCGGCGCGCTGCGCGACGGCGCGGTCGCGGCCCAGCGGCTGCCAGAAGCGGCCGCCCTGCCCGCGCTGCTGCGAGACCACGAGCGCCAGCGTCTGCAGCGGCGTCATCGAGGCGAACAGCTGGTTGATCTGGAAGGTGCGCACCATGCCGCGGCGCACGCGCTGGTGCGGCGCCAGGTGCGTGATGTCCTGGCCTTCCAGCGTGATGCGGCCTTCGGTGGCGTCGAGCACGCCGGTCAGCAGGTTGATCAGCGTGGTCTTGCCGGCGCCGTTGGGGCCGATCAGGGCGTGCCGGGCGCCACGCCGCAGCCGCAGCGTGACGTCGTTCGTGGCCGTGATGCCGCCGAAGCGCTTCACCAGGCCTTCGCAGGAGAGCACGATCTCGCTCATTGTGCAACCTCCGCCCTACGGGCTGCGGTATTCGCCTTGGGAGCGGCCCGGCGGCTCATGCGCGCTTCCTCCACCAGGTCCACGGCTTGAGCAGCCGGTCGCGTCCCACCAGCACCAGCACCACGAGGACCAGGCCGATCCAGAAGGTCCAGTACTGGGGCGTGACCTGCGAGATGGTGTCCTGCAGCAGCTTGAACACGATCGCGCCCAGCACGCCACCGTAGAGCCAGCCGACGCCGCCGATCACCAGCATCAGCAGCACGTCGGCCGAGCGGTCGAAGGCCAGCACGTCGAGCGAGGCGAAGCCCGTGGTCTGCGCCAGCAGCGCGCCCGCGGCGCCCGCCACGCCGGCGGCCACGGTGTAGATCACCGCCAGCCGCGAGACCACCGGGACGCCGATCGCCATCGCGCGCAGCCGGTTGTCGCGGATCGCCTTGAGCGTGGCGCCGAAGGGCGAATGCACGAGCCGCCGCATCAGCAGGAACAGCAGCAGCGTCACCGCGAGCGAATACCACGCGGCCGTGCGGCCGTAGAGGTCGAACTCGAACAGGCCGAGCACCGGCCCCATCACCACGCCCTGCAGCCCGTCGGCGCCGCCGGTGAGCCAGTCGAGCTTGTTGGCCAGCTCGAGCAGCAGCAGCGCGGTGCCGAGCGTGACCATCAGCCGCGTGAGATCGCTGCCGCGCAGGATCGTCACGCTCGCCACCAGCCCGAGCAGCGCCGACAGCGCGGTCGCGAACAGCAGCCCGACGACCGGGTCGGGCATCAGGTGCTTGGCGAACAGCGCCGACGCATAGGCGCCGAAGCCGAAGAAGGCCGCGTGGCCCAGCGAGACGATGCCGGTGTAGCCGAGGATCAGGTCGAGCGACATCGCGAACAGCGCGACGATCACGATCTCGTTGACCAGCAGCGAATGCGAGGGCACGACGAAGGGCAGCGCGAAGGCCGCGGCCCAGACCACGAATTCGAGCGGCCGCCAGCGCGCCTTGCGCAGCAGCGCGGCCTCATGCACGGAGGCGCCCATCATCGGCCTCCCTTGCGCGTGAACAGGCCCTGCGGGCGCCACATCAGGATCAGGATCATCAGCAGGTAGACGGTGAACGCGCCCATCTTCGGGATGAAGTACTTGCCCGCCACGTCGGCGATGCCGAGCAGCAGCGCGGCCGCGAGCGGCCCGGTGATCGACGAGGTGCCGCCGACCGAGACCACGATCAGGAAATAGATCATGTACTTGAGCGGGAAGGTCGGGTCGAGGCCGAGGATCTCGGCGCCGAGCGCCCCGCCCAGGCCCGCGAGGCCCGAGCCCGCCGCGAAGGTCAGCAGGAACACCACGTTGACGTTGATGCCCAGGCCCGCGGCCACGCGCGGGTCGTCGACCGCGGCGCGCAGCCGGCTGCCGAAGCGGGTCTTCGAGAGGATCAGCTGCAGCACCACCGTGAGCACCGCGCAGACCGCGATGATGAACAGCCGGTAGTGCCCCATGCCGAGCAGCAGCGCGCCGTCGCCGACCTCGGTGCGGCCGCGCAGCCATTCGGGCAGTTGCACGTTCTGCTGCGAGGAGCCGACGAAGTAGTCGACCGCCGCCACCGCCATGAAGGCCAGGCCGATCGAGAACAGCACCTGGTCGAGGTGCGGCTTGCCGTACATCGGCCGGTAGAGCGTGCGCTCGAGCAGCGCGCCCGTGAGCGCCGTCGCGACGAACGCCAGCGGCAGGCAGGCCAGGAACGGCACGCCGAGCTTCTGCATCGCGAACACGGTGAGATAGCCGCCCGCCATCGCGAAGGCGCCGTGCGCGAGGTTGATGAAGTTCATCAGCC
>CBHTTS010000115.1:0-14419 GCA_966095775.1 uncultured Variovorax sp.
GAGGTCCAGACGATCTCGCGCGGATCGGCACCGATCAGCTCGGCCACGTAGCCGCGCGCCTTCTCGACCGCCTCTTCGGCTTCCCAGCCCCAGGCATGGCTGCGCGACGCGGGGTTGCCGAAATGGTCGCGCAACCAGGGAATCATGGCGTCGACCACGCGCGGGTCGACGGGCGTGGTCGCGCCGTAGTCGAGATAGATCGGGAAATGAGGAGTGACGTCCATGGCTGGCTCGTGCTGGCGTGGGTTGTTATGTATCGATGTCTGGCTGAAGCTTCTCGCCGCGGCGCCCGAAGGCGCCGCGCCATCGGGTGACGCTGGCGCTGCGCTTCGTCCTCAGGACTTCGCGAAGGCGTTGCCGAGCGCGAAGACCGAGTTCGGCGCGTTCACGCGGATCGGCTTGACCACGGGCTGCGCCGAGATCGCGCGCTTGACCACGGGCTTGTTCTCGATCTGGACGCCCTTGGCGATCTGGTCGTCGACCAGCTTCTGCAGCGTCACCGAGTCGAGGAACTCGACCATGCGCTGGTTCAGCGAGGCCCAGAGCTCGTGCGTCATGCAGCGGCCCTGCTCGCCGAGGCAGTTTTCCTTGCCGCCGCACTGGGTGGCGTCGATGGGTTCATCGACAGAAACAATGATGTCTGCGACCGTGATATCCGCAGCCTTGCGGCCGAGGCTGTAGCCGCCGCCGGGGCCGCGGGTCGACTCGACCAGTTCATGGCGGCGAAGTTTGCCGAACAGCTGTTCGAGATACGACAACGAGATCTGCTGCCGCTGGCTGATCGCAGCCAGCGTGACCGGACCGGTGTTCTGACGCAGCGCCAGATCGATCATTGCTGTGACCGCAAAACGGCCTTTGGTAGTGAGACGCATCGCAAGCTCCTTCAAGTGCTTACCGTTGAAACGACACCTCGGCCCTGGGCCGCGGTGACTTCGTCTCCGCCCTGCCCGACCCCCGGCGCTGGTGAACCAGCCGGTGGGAGTCGAACCTTCATCGCGAAGTTCTTTTTTCTTGTTGTTGAGTATTTCGCTCAAGTATAGCAGATGTCCCCGGAGTCTGCTCGGGTAAACCCCAGCGGGTACCCACTTGATGAAGCGAGGGCTGCGTCTTAGGAGGGAAGGATCGCGATATTGTCGCCGCCCGAGGCCCCGAAAGCCTGCTCCCGCAGCAGCGCGAGCTGGTCGCGCACCCGGGCCGCCTTCTCGAACTCCAGGTTGCGGGCGTGCTCCATCATGAGCTTCTCGAGCCGCTTGATCTCGCGCGCGATGTCCTTTTCGCTCATGTCCTCGACCTTGGCGCGCTCGAGCTCGAGCTTGGCCGCCTCCTTGCCGCTCTTTTCGCTGTAGACGCCGTCGATCAGGTCCCGCACCTGCTTGTTGATGCTGCGCGGCGTGATGCCGTGGGCCTCGTTGTAGGCGATCTGCCGCGCGCGGCGGCGCTCGGTCTCGCCGATCGCCTTCTTCATCGAGTCGGTCATCCGGTCGGCGTAGAGGATCGCCTTGCCGTTGAGGTTGCGGGCCGCGCGGCCGATGGTCTGGATCAGCGAGCGCTCGGCGCGCAGGAAGCCCTCCTTGTCGGCGTCGAGGATCGCCACCAGCGACACCTCGGGGATGTCCAGGCCCTCGCGCAGCAGGTTGATGCCCACCAGCACGTCGAACGCGCCCAGCCGCAGGTCGCGCAGGATCTCCACCCGCTCCACCGTGTCGATGTCGCTGTGCATGTAGCGCACCTTGACGCCGTTGTCGGCCAGGTAGTCGGTCAGCTGCTCGGCCATGCGCTTGGTCAGCGTGGTGATCAGCACGCGCTCGTTCTTCTCGACCCGGGCGCGGATCTCGCCCAGCACGTCGTCGACCTGGTGGGTGGCCGGACGCACCTCGACCTCGGGGTCGATCAGGCCGGTGGGCCGCACCAGCTGCTCGACCACGTTGCCGGTGTGCTCCTTCTCGTAGTCCGCGGGCGTGGCCGACACGAAGATGCACTGGCGCACGCGGGCCTCGAACTCCTCGAGCTTGAGCGGCCGGTTGTCGAGCGCGCTCGGCAGGCGGAAGCCGTACTCGACCAGCGTGGTCTTGCGCGCCCGGTCGCCGTTGTACATGCCGCCGAGCTGGCCGACCATCTGGTGGCTCTCGTCGAGGAACATCAGCGCGTCCTTCGGCAGGTAGTCGGTCAGCGTGGCCGGCGGCTCGCCGGGCGCCGCGCCCGAGAGGTGGCGGGTGTAGTTCTCGATCCCCTTGCAGTGGCCGATCTCGGCCAGCATCTCGAGGTCGAAGCGGGTGCGCTGCTCGAGCCGCTGGGCCTCGACCAGCTTGCCCTGGTCGACGAACTCCTTGAGCCGCTCGGCGAGCTCGATCTTGATGGTCTCGACCGCGCCGAGCACCTTGTCGCGCGGCGTCACGTAGTGGCTCGAGGGATAGACCGTGAAGCGCGGGATCTTCTGGCGGATGCGCCCCGTGAGCGGGTCGAACAGCTGCAGCGTCTCGATCTCGTCGTCGAACAGCTCGATGCGGATCGCGAGCTCGCTGTGCTCGGCCGGGAACACGTCGATCGTGTCGCCGCGCACGCGGAAGGTGCCGCGCGAGAAGTCCTGCTCGTTGCGCGTGTACTGCATGCGGATCAGCCGGCCGATCACGTCGCGCTGTCCGATCTTGTCACCCACCCGCATGATGAAACGCATCTGCGTGTAGTCCTCGGGCGTGCCGATGCCGTAGATCGCGCTCACCGTGGCCACGATCACGGTGTCGCGCCGCTCCAGCACGCTCTTGGTGGCCGACAGCCGCATCTGCTCGATGTGCTCGTTGATCGAGGAGTCCTTCTCGATGAACAGGTCGCGCTGCGGCACGTAGGCCTCGGGCTGGTAGTAGTCGTAGTAGCTGACGAAGTACTCGACCGCGTTCTTCGGGAAGAACTCGCGGAACTCGCTGTAGAGCTGCGCCGCCAGCGTCTTGTTGGGCGCGAACACGATCGCCGGCCGGCCGAGCCGCGCGATCACGTTGGCCATGGTGTAGGTCTTGCCCGAGCCCGTGACGCCCAGCAGCGTCTGGTAGACCTCGCCGTCGAGCACGCCCTCGACCAGCCCCTCGATCGCCTTCGGCTGGTCGCCGGCGGGCGGATAGGGCTGGAAGAGCTCGAAGGGAGACCCCGGGAATCTGACGAATTCGCCCTGCTTGGCAGGACCGATGGGGTCGAGCTTCTTCAGGTCTGCTATGGCTTCGTTGTTCTCTGGCATGGCTGTTCCCGACAGGTGGCGCGCGGCCGGTAAAATTCAAGGCAACCGGTAAGCTTAAACCTCCTCCCGGTTGCCAGCGAAGCTTTCACCCCAAAGGACCTTTCCATGTCTATGTTCACCGCGGTCGAAATGGCACCGCGCGACCCGATCCTCGGCCTCAACGAGCAATTCGCAGCCGACACCAATCCGCAGAAGGTCAATCTCGGCGTCGGCGTCTACTACGACGACAACGGCAAGCTGCCGCTGCTGCAGTGCGTCCAGGCCGCCGAACAGGACATGATGAAGGCGCCCGCCGCCCGCGGCTACCTGCCGATCGACGGCATCGCCGCCTACGACAACGCGGTCAAGGCCCTGGTCTTCGGCGCCGACAGCGAGCCCGTGCAGTCGGGCCGCGTGGCCACGATCCAGGCGATCGGCGGCACCGGCGGCCTCAAGGTCGGCGCCGACTTCCTCAAGAAGCTCAACCCGAACGCCAAGGTGCTGATCAGCGATCCGAGCTGGGAGAACCACCGCGCCCTGTTCACCCAGGCCGGCTTCCAGGTCGAGAGCTACCCGTACTACGACGCCGCCAAGCGCGGCGTCGACTTCGACGGCATGCTGGCCGCGCTCAACGCAGCGCCCGCCGGCACCATCGTCGTGCTGCACGCCTGCTGCCACAACCCGACCGGCTACGACATCACGCCCGCCCAGTGGGACCAGGTCGTCGCCGCGGTCGAGGCCAAGGGCCTCGTGCCCTTCCTCGACATGGCCTACCAGGGCTTCGGCTACGGCCTCAAGGAAGACGGCGCGGCCGTCGCCAAGTTCGTCGCCGCGGGCCTGACCTTCTTCGTCTCGACCTCGTTCTCGAAGAGCTTCAGCCTCTACGGCGAGCGCGTCGGCGCC
This sequence comes from uncultured Variovorax sp., assembly GCA_966095775.1. Lineage (GTDB taxonomy): Bacteria > Pseudomonadota > Gammaproteobacteria > Burkholderiales > Burkholderiaceae_C > Variovorax. The sequence continues at coordinate 4,109 of CBHTTS010000115.1, forward strand.
CTCTCGGTGCTGTGCGAGAACAAGGAGGAAGCCGCCCGCGTGCTCTCCCAGCTCAAGATCGCGATCCGCACCAACTACAGCAACCCGCCCATCCACGGCGGCGCCGTGGTCGCCGCGGTGCTCGGCAACCCCGAACTGCGCGCGCTGTGGGAAAAGGAACTCGGCGAGATGCGCACCCGCATCAAGGCGATGCGCCAGAAGCTCGTCGACGGCCTCAAGGCCGCCGGCGTGAAGCAGGACATGAGCTTCATCACGACGCAGATCGGCATGTTCAGCTACTCGGGCCTCACCAAGGACCAGATGGTGCGCCTGCGCAACGAATTCGGCGTCTACGGCACCGACACCGGCCGCATGTGCGTGGCGGCGCTCAACAGCAAGAACATCGACTACGTCTGCGCCTCGATCGCCAAGGTCGTCTGACCCCGGGTCGCCTCGGCGACAGCAGGAACGTGAAGGACGCGAGACAACTGTCCAATCCTTCACGCTCCTGCGCGAAACGGCACCAAGACGGTGCCGGCCAGGGGTTCGGCCTGCTGCAGCGCGGCACGCACGCTGATATATTGCACTGCAACAATTGTTTCTCCGGACCCCAGCGATGCTCTACCAACTCTACGAAGCCCAGCGCTCCCTGATGGAGCCGTTTGCCGACTTCGCGCAAGCGGCCTCGAAGCTCTACAGCCAGGGGGCGGTCTGGGGCCAGCTGCCGATGGCGCAGCGCATGGCCGCGGGCTACGACCTGCTCTACCGGCTGGGCAAGGACTACGAGAAGCCCGAGTTCAACATCAAGTCGGTCAAGGTCGACGGCGAGGAAGTCGTGATCCAGGAGGCCGTCGAGCTCGACAAGCCCTTCTGCGAACTGCGCCGCTTCAAGCGCTTCACCGACGAGCCGCACATCCTCAAGACGCTCAAGAGCCAGCCCGTGGTGCTGATCGTGGCGCCGCTGTCGGGCCACTACGCCACGCTGCTGCGCGACACTGTGCGCACGATGCTGCAGGCCCACAAGGTCTACATCACCGACTGGAAGAACGCCCGCCTGGTGCCGCTGTCCGAGGGCGAATTCCACCTCGACGACTACGTCAACTACGTGCAGGAGTTCATCCGCCGCCTGCAGGCCGAGTACGGCAACTGCCACGTGGTCAGCGTGTGCCAGCCGACCGTGCCGGTGCTCGCGGCCGTGTCGCTGATGGCCAGCCGCGGCGAGCCGCTGCCGCTCACGATGACGATGATGGGCGGCCCGATCGACGCCCGCAAGTCGCCCACCGCGGTCAACAACCTCGCGATGAACAAGAGCTACGAGTGGTTCGAGAACAACGTGATCTACCGGGTGCCGCAGGGCTTCCCGGGCGAGGGCCGCCGCGTCTACCCGGGCTTCCTGCAGCACACGGGCTTCGTCGCGATGAACCCCGACCGCCACGCGAGCAGCCACTACGACTACTTCAAGGACCTGATCAAGGGCGACGACGCGAGCGCCGAGGCGCACCGCAAGTTCTACGACGAGTACAACGCCGTGCTCGACATGGATGCGGACTACTACCTCGAGACCATCCGCACGGTGTTCCAGGAATTCGACCTGGTGAACGGCACCTGGGACGTGCGCAGCCCCGAAGGCCGGCTCGAGCGCGTGCGGCCGCAGGACATCCGCGCGAGCGCGCTGCTCACGATCGAGGGCGAGCTCGACGACATCTCCGGCTCGGGCCAGACCGAGGCCGCGCACAGCCTCTGCACCGGGATCGCCGGCGCGGACCGCGAGCACTACGAGGTCAAGGGCGCGGGCCACTACGGCATCTTCAGCGGCCGCCGCTGGCGCGAACTCGTCTACCCGCGGGTCGCGAAGTTCATCGCCGCGCACGACCAGCCGCAGCGCCGCGCCGGCACGCGCGAGAACCTGCCGGCCGAGGACCGCATCAAGCCGGGCCGCAAGACCCCGGCCGCCGCCGCGGCCGCCAAGGCGGTCGCGGTCGCCGCCAGAAAGCCCGCGGCGCGCCGCAAGTGAACACGCTGGCCGCACGCATCCACCAGGCACTGCCGCAGACGCAGTGCACACGTTGCGGCTACGCCGACTGCGCCGGCTACGCGCAGGCCGTGGCCGACGGCGAGGCCGCGATCAACCAATGCCCGCCCGGCGGCGCCGAAGGCATCGCGCGGCTCGCGCAGCTCACGGGCCGCGACGCGCTGCCGCTCGATCCGCAGTTCGGCACCGAGGGCCCGCGCAGCATGGCGGTGATCGACGAGGCCTGGTGCATCGGCTGCACGCTCTGCCTCGATGCCTGCCCGACCGACGCGATCGTCGGCATCCACAAGCGCATGCATACCGTGATCGAGGCGCACTGCACCGGCTGCGAACTCTGCATCCCGGTCTGCCCCGTCGACTGCATCTCGCTCGAGGTCGAGACGCCCGGGCGCAGCGGCTGGGCCGCCTGGTCGCAGGCCCAGGCCGACACCGCGCTGCAGCGCTACCGGCTGCATGGCGCGCACCGCCGGCTCGCCCGCGAGGCCGAGGCGCCCGCCGTCGCGGCGGCCGAGCCCCAGGCGGCCGACACCCGCAAGCGCTCGATCGTCGAGGCCGCGCTCGCACGCGCGCGCGCCGCCGCCCAGCAACGCCCGCCCCCCGCCAAGCCATGACCCTCGACACCCTGCTCGTCTACGTCGTCGCCTCGCTCGCGCTGGCGGTGATCCCCGGCCCCACGATGCTGCTCGCGCTCTCCAACGGGATCGAGGGCGGCATGCGGCGCGCGAGCTGGGGCATCGCGGGCGCTTCGCTCGGCAGCGCGGTGCTGATCTCGGTGGTCGCGCTCGGGCTCGGCTCGCTGCTCGCCGCCTCGGAGATGCTGTTCGACGCGATCCGCGTGGCCGGCGTCGCCTACCTGGTCTGGCTCGGCATCAAGCTCTGGCGCAGCGAGGCCGCCGACCTGCGCGCCGCGCTCGCCGCCACGGCCGCCGAAGCGCGCCCGCAAGGCCGCGTGGCGCTGGTGCGCAGCCTGCTGGTCGCGCTCTCGAATCCCAAGACGGTGCTGTTCTTCGCGGCCTTCCTGCCGCAGTTCATCGACGTCGGCCGGCCCCAGGGTCCGCAGTACCTGCTGCTCGGGGCGGTGTTCGTCGCGCTCGATACCTGCGTGATGCTGGCCTACGCGGCCGCCGGCACCCAGGCCGTGCGCTGGCTCTCGCGCCGCGGCCTGCGGCTGCTCAACCGCGGCTGCGCGGCCGGCATGTGGGCGCTGGCCGCCATGCTGGCCTTCTGGCGCCGGCCGGCCTGAGCGCCTTCCCGCTCAGCCCTTCCTCGGCCGCCGGACCAGCAGCAGCAGCACGCCCGCGAGCACCACCGACACCGCATACCACTCGAAGCGCGTGACCGTCTCGCCGGCGAGCCACACGCCCAGCAGCATCGCGATCACCGGCGTCACGAAGGTGTAGCTCGAGGCCAGCGCCGCCGGCGCGCGCGCCAGCAGCACCATGTAGGCGTTGAAGGCGATCAGCGAGCCGAACACCACGAGGTACAGCCAGGCCGCCGCGGCCACGGGCGCGGGCGGCCACGCGAGCGGCTCGCCGGCCATGGCCGCAAGCGCGAGCAGCACCACGCCGCCGCAGATCATCTCGCTCGCGAAACCCATCGCGCCCGGCGCGAGCGGCAGGCTGCGCTGGCTCAGCACGCTGCCCATCGACCAGCAGAGGCAGGCGATCGAGATCGCGGCCAGCCCCGACGGCGAGGCCTGGAAGCCGCTGCCCTGCGTGAGCATCAGCACGCCGACGAGGCCCAGCGCGATGCCCGCGGCTTCCATGCGCGTCGGCCGGATGCCCCAGATCAGGTTCAAGAGCGCGATCAGCAGCGGCACCACCGCGATGAACGCCGTCACGAGCCCCGATCCGATCGTCACTTCGGCCTGCGCCGTGCCGCCCATGCCGCCGCCGAGCATCAGCGCGCCCACGACGAAGGCATTGCGCCATTGCAGCGCCGACGGCCAGGCTGCGCCGCGCCAGCGCATCCAGACCGCGAGCACCACGCCCGCGAACAGGAAGCGCGAGCCCATCTGCAGGAAGGGCGGAAAGCTGATCAGCGCGTACTTGATCGCGAGGTAGGTCGAGCCCCAGACCAGCCAGGTGGCGGCGAGGCAGAGCCAGAGGATCGGCGGCAGCGCGCCGGCGGCGGAGCCGCGCGCGGCCGGCGCGGGGGATGCGAGGGTCGGCATGGGAAGGGATCTGGTCGTTGTTGGAAGATCGAGCGGCCCATGGTATGAAAGCAGCCCCTCGGCAACCATGCGTCTTTCATGGTTCTGCCGCGTCCGCGCCGTTGATTTGAAGGACTTCCATGGATTCCGCCTTGAACCCCGCCCTCGACGCCCACGACACCCGCATCCTCGCCGAACTGCAGAAGGATGCGCGGCTCACGATGGCCGAGCTCGGCCGCCGCGTGCACCTGAGCCAGCCCGCCGTGACCGAGCGCGTGAAGAAGCTCGAGGCCGCGGGCGTCATCAGCGGTTACCGCGCCACCGTCAACCTCGCCAAGCTCGGCTACGGCATCCGCGCGCTGATCCGCGTCGGCCGCGCCGAATACGACCGCGTGGTGCAGCTGATCCAGCAGACGCCCGAATGCGTCAATGCCTACAACGTGACCGGCGAGGACAGCTGGATCCTCGAGATCGCGGTGATCGACGTGAGCCACCTCGACGCGGTGGTCACCAAGTTCTGCATCCTCACCGAGACCGCGACCTCGATCATCCTGAACCCCGCGCGCGAGCACCAGCCGATGCTGCCGCCGCACCGCTCCGACGTGAAGCCGCCGATCCGGAAGGTGGTCAACGCGTAGCGGCCAGGGCCGCGAACGCGGCCACCACTTCGGGCGGCGCCTGCACCATCTCGATCAGCACGCCTTCGCCCGCGATCGGGAACTCGTCGCTGGCCTTGGGATGCAGGAAGCAGATGTCGAAGCCCGCGGCCCCCTTGCGGATGCCGCCCGGTGCGAAGCGCACGCCCTGCGCGGTCAGCCATTCGACGGCCTTGGGCAGGTCGTCGATCCAGAGGCCCACGTGGTTGAGCGGCGTGGCGTGCACCGCGGGCTTCTTCTCGGGGTCGAGCGGCTGCATCAGGTCGACCTCGACCTTGAACGGGCCACTGCCGATCGCGCAGATGTCCTCGTCGACGTTCTCGCGCTCGCTCTTGAAGGTGCCCGTGACCTCGAGCCCGAGCATGTCGACCCAGAGCTTCTGCAGCCGCGTCTTGTCGGGGCCGCCGATCGCGATCTGCTGGATGCCGAGCACCTTGAAGGGACGGGGGGAAGCGGTCATGCCTGCGGCTCCTGCGTGCGCGTGGCGTTGAGGCCGAGTTTCTTCAGCAGCACCGTGTCGGCTTCCACGTCGGGGTTGCCGGTCACGAGCAGCTTGTCGCCATAGAAGATCGAATTCGCGCCGGCCATGAAGCACAGCGCCTGCACCGCGTCGCCGAGCTGCTGGCGGCCGGCCGAGAGGCGAACGCGCGCCGTCGGCATGGTGATGCGCGCGACTGCGATCATGCGCACGAAGTCGAAGGGATCGACCGGCTCCGAGTCGGCCAGCGGGGTGCCGGGCACGCGCACCAGGCTGTTGATCGGCACCGACTCGGGGTACGGGTCGAGGTTCGCGAGCTGCGCGATCAGCCCCGCGCGGTGCACCGGCTGCTCGCCCATGCCCACGATGCCGCCGCAGCACACGCTGATGCCGGCGCCGCGCACGTTCGCAAGCGTGTCGAGCCGGTCCTGGTAGGTGCGCGTGTCCACCACGTCGCCGTAGTACTCGGGCGCGGTGTCGAGGTTGTGGTTGTAGTAGTCGAGGCCGGCGGCCTTGAGCTGGTGCGCATGGTGCGGCTCGAGCATGCCGAGCGTGGCGCAGGTCTGCATGCCGAGGCCCTTCACGGCCTCGACCAGCACCGCCACCTTCTCGACGTCGCGGTCCTTGGGCGCGCGCCAGGCCGCGCCCATGCAGAAGCGCGTGGCGCCCGCGTCCTTGGCGGCCTGCGCGGCGCGCAGCACCTCGTCGACCTCCATCAGCTTCTGCGCCTTCACGCCGGTGTCGAACTCGGCCGACTGCGGGCAGTAGCCGCAGTTCTCGGGACAGCCGCCGGTCTTGACCGACAGCAAGGTCGCGAGCTCGATGTCGCCCTCGGGAAAGTGCGCGCGGTGCACCGTCTGCGCCTCGTAGAGCAGTTCCATCAGCGGCTTGTCGAGCAGCGCCTGCACGGCCTCGACGGACCACGGCCCCTTCGGCGCCGCGCGCCGGGGCGCGGGGCGGTGCAGCGTGACCGTCTGTCGCAGGTCGTCGGCGCCCATCATTCGAACTCCATGATGACCTGGTCGACCGCGAGCGATTCGCCCTTGCCGGCCGCGATCCTGCCGACCACGCCGTCCTGCGCGGCGAACAGCACGTTCTCCATCTTCATCGCCTCGATGACCGCGAGCTTCTCGCCCGCGCGCACCTGCTGGCCCGGCTGCACCGAGACCTCGACCAGGAGGCCCGGCATCGGCGACATCAGGAACTTGCTCAGGTCCGGCGGCGCCTTGTGCGGCATCAGCGCGAGCAGGCGCGCGCCCAGCGGCGAGAGCACCATGGCCTCGATCTGGCGGCCGTCGTGCGACACGCGCAGCGCCAGCGGGTTCTTGCCCGCGCCGCGTTCGACCTGCGCGGTGAACGGCTTGTCGTTGACCATCCCCTGCACGCGGATCGCGCCGAGCGCCGAGCCGCTGTCGATCTTGTAGCTGCGGCCGTCCATCGTGATCGCGCTCGCGCCGGTCTTGCCCTGGAAGTCGGTCACGGTCACGGGATGGTGCGAGTGCGCGCCCTGCGCATCGAGCGCGACCACCACGAACTGCTCGCCCACCTTCACGCCGTGGCCTTCGAGCTGGCCGCTGATGCCCGAGGCGCGCGCGCGGTAGCGACGGTGCACGTAGGCCGCGAGCGCCACCAGGAAGGCGGGATCGGCGTGCGGCACGTCCTCGGCATGGAAGCCGCCGCCGTAATGCTCGGCGATGAAGCCGGTGTTGAAGTCGCCCGCGACGAACTTCGGATGCGCGAGCAGCGCCGCCTGAAACGGGATGTTGCTGCTGATGCCGCGGATCACGAAGCCGTTGAGCGCCTCGCGCATGCGCGCGATCGCGTGCTGGCGGTCGCGGCCGTGCACGATGAGCTTGGCGATCATCGAGTCGTAGTACATCGGGATCTCGCCGCCCTCGTACACGCCGGTGTCCACGCGCACGCCGTGGAGCCGCTCGGTGTCGCCCGCGAACATGGTCTCGGCGGGCGGCTGGAACTTCACCAGCCGGCCGGTCGAGGGCAGGAAGTTGCGGAACGGATCCTCGGCGTTGATGCGGCACTCGATCGCCCAGCCGTTGCGCTGCACGTCGGCCTGCGCGATCGGCAGCTGCTCGCCGGCCGCGACGCGGATCATCAGCTCGACCAGGTCGAGCCCCGTGATGCATTCGGTGACCGGATGCTCCACCTGCAGCCGGGTGTTCATCTCGAGGAAGTAGAAGCTCTGGTCCTTGCCGACCACGAACTCCACCGTGCCCGCGCTCTGGTACTTCACGGCCTTGGCCAGCGCCACCGCCTGCTCGCCCATCGCGCGGCGGGTCTCCTCGCTGATGAAGGGCGACGGCGCCTCCTCGATCACCTTCTGGTGCCGGCGCTGGATCGAGCATTCGCGCTCGTTGAGGTAGATCACGTTGCCGTGCGCGTCGCCCAGCACCTGGATCTCGATGTGGCGCGGCTCCTCGACGAACTTCTCGATGAACACGCGGTCGTCGCCGAAGCTGTTGCGCGCCTCGTTGCGGCACGAGGTGAAGCCCTCGAACGCCTCCTTGTCGTTGAAGGCCACGCGCAGGCCCTTGCCGCCGCCGCCGGCCGAGGCCTTGATCATCACCGGATAGCCGATGTCCTTCGCGATCTCGACCGCGCGCTCGGCGGTCTCGATGGCGTCGTTCCAGCCCGGGATCGTGTTGACCTTGGCCTCGCTCGCGAGCTTCTTCGAGGCGATCTTGTCGCCCATCGCCGCGATCGAATAGTGCTTCGGCCCGATGAAGACGATGCCCTCTTCCTCGACCTTCTTCGCGAAGCCCTCGTTCTCGGACAGGAAGCCGTAGCCCGGGTGCACGGCCTCGGCGCCCGTGGCCTTACAGGCCGCGATGATGCGGTCGGCCTGCAGGTAGCTCTCGCGGCTCGGCCCCGCGCCGATGTGCACCGCCTCGTCGGCGAGCTCGACGTGGCGGGCCTCCTTGTCGGCGTCGGAATAGACGGCGACGGTGAGGATGCCCATCTTCTTTGCGGTCTGAATCACGCGGCAGGCGATTTCGCCGCGGTTGGCGATCAGGATTTTCTTGAACATGCTGAATCCGTTTTCTTGTTGGCCGCCTCAGCGGTTGATGAACATCGAATACACCGGCTGCGCCTGCGAACGATCGACGAACACGTAGGCCGTGCCGTCGGAGCAGAAGTTCGCCACCTCGGCCCCGGCGCCATCGGGAAGATCGATCCAGTTGTCGATCTGCAGGAAAAGCCTCCCCGCTGGCATCTGCTGGGCGCCATTGGCCGTCCAGTACGGTACGCCGCCGCTCTTCGTGCGCCACGCGCTCGCCCAGCCGTGCGGCCTGGCGGTTTCTTCCGGCAGGTCGAAATGCGCCTGGTAGTCGTAGAAGGCTTCTTCCAGCTCAGCGGGCACGCCATCGTCGTCGGCGCGCCAGCCGGTGATGGCGATCTCGTTTAGCAGGACCGGCGACTCGCCCGCGGCGTCCGTCGGCGGCATCGTGGGCCCGCTGCCCAGATCTGCGCGCTGCACCACGAACGCGGCATTCGCCCCGCCGTCGTGTTCCCAGAAGCTGCAGATGCTGTCCCACTCGCACTTGAAGAGAAACAGCACCTCGCCCTCGCCCAGCGGCAGGGCCTCGCCGTCGGCCGGCAACTGGGCCAGGTGGCTCATGGCGCGGTGGCACTCTCCGCACATGGGCCACAGGCGCGCGGGCAGGCCCCGGGGCAGGCCGCCCAGCTTGGGCACCAGGCCGGGTTCCGCGCCCTCGCGAAACTGGGGGTAATGGCTGCGCATTCGGGCGAGCTCAGAGCGGAATGTTCCCGTGCTTGCGCCACGGGTTCTCGAGCTTCTTGTCGCGCAGCATCACGAGCGAGCGGCAGATGCGCTTGCGCGTCTCGTGCGGCAGGATCACGTCGTCGATGTAGCCGCGCGCGCCGGCCACGTAGGGGTTGGCGAAGCGGGCCTTGTACTCGGCCTCGCGCGCCGCGAGCTTGGCGGGGTCGTTCTTGTCCTCGCGGAAGATGATCTCGACCGCGCCCTTGGCGCCCATCACCGCGATCTCGGCGCGCGGCCAGGCGAGGTTGACGTCGCCGCGCAGGTGCTTCGAGGCCATCACGTCGTAGGCGCCGCCATAGGCCTTGCGCGTGATGACGGTGATCTTCGGCACCGTGCATTCCGCGTAGGCATAGAGCAGCTTGGCGCCGTGCTTGATGATGCCGCCGTATTCCTGGCCCGTGCCGGGCATGAAGCCGGGCACGTCGACGAAGGTCACGACGGGGATGTTGAAGGCGTCGCAGAAGCGCACGAAGCGCGCCGCCTTGATGCTCGACTTGATGTCGAGGCAGCCCGCGAGCACCAGCGGCTGGTTGGCGACGATGCCCACCGTCTGGCCCTCCATGCGCGCGAAGCCGATCACGATGTTCTTCGCGTAGTCGGGCTGCAGCTCGAAGAAGTCGCCGTCGTCCACGACCTTGAAGATCAGCTCCTTCATGTCGTAGGGCTTGTTCGGATTCTCGGGCACCAGCGTGTCGAGCGAGTAGTCGGGCCGGTCGGCCGGATCGCCCTGGCCGTTGTTGCCCAGGCGCACCGGCGGCTTCTCCCGGTTGTTGAGCGGCAGGTAGTTGTAGAGCCGGCGCAGCATCATCAGCGCCTCGACGTCGTTCTCGAACGCCATGTCGGCCACGCCGCTGCGCGTGGTGTGGGTCACGGCGCCGCCGAGCTCCTCGGCGGTCACGGTCTCGTGCGTCACGGTCTTCACCACGTCGGGACCGGTGACGAACATGTAGCTCGAATCCTTCACCATGAAGATGAAGTCGGTCATGGCGGGCGAATACACCGCGCCGCCCGCGCACGGGCCCATGATCAGGCTGATCTGCGGCACCACGCCCGAGGCCAGCACGTTGCGCTGGAACACGTCGGCATAGCCGCCGAGCGAGGCCACGCCCTCCTGGATGCGCGCGCCGCCCGAGTCGTTGAGGCCGATGACCGGCGCCCCGACCTTCATCGCCTGGTCCATCACCTTGCAGATCTTCTCGGCGTGGGCCTCGG
>CBHTTS010000116.1:0-14398 GCA_966095775.1 uncultured Variovorax sp.
GCGCTGCAGCGTGTTCTGCCAGGAGAACCAGTCGCCGAAGGCGCCCTTGAAGAGCGTCGCCCAGACCTCGACCGGATCGGCACCCGCGAGCGCCACGAACAGGCCGAACAGCAGCAGCGCGGCCGCGATGGCGCACACCGGCAGCGCCACCGCGCCGAGCAGCGCGCGCGGCGGCGTGGTCGCGCCGCTCATCCGACGCTGCCCACCACCCCTTCGACGAGGTAGTTCATCTTCTCGAGCTCGATGTCGGTCTGCTTGAGCGCCTTGCCCGCCGGCACCACCACCGCGCCCTTGTTGTCCTTGATGCCGTCCTTGAAGATGTCGAAGCTGCCCGCGATCATCTTCGCCTTGATCTCGTCGGCCTGCCGGCGCGCGGCCTCGGGCACCATCGGGCCGTAGGCCGACATCTTCACGTAGCCCTCCTTGAGGCCGCCGCGCAGGAAGTTGGGATGCGGCCGGCCCGCCTGCGCGGCCTCGACCGCGGCCTTGTAGGCGGTGAGCCAGTTCCACTCCGCGCCCGTGAGGTAGGCGTTGGGCGCGAGCCTGGCCTGGCTGGCGTGGTAGCCGCAGACCAGCTTGCCGCGCTTGGCCGCGGTCTCGACCACCACCTTGGGCCCGTCCACGTGCATGGTGAAGACGTCGCAGCCCTGGTCGGCCAGGCTGTTGGTGGCCTCGGCCTCCTTCACCGCCATCGACCAGTCGCCGGTGAAGATCACGCTGCAGGTGATGCCGGGCTTGACCGAGCGTGCGCCCAGGGTGAACGCATTGATGTTGCGCAGCACCTGCGGGATGGGCTTGGCCGCGACGAAGGCGATCTTGTTGCTCTTGGTCATGTGGCCGGCGATCACGCCGTTGAGGTACTGGCACTCGTCGATGTAGCCGAAGAAGCTGCCCACGTTCTTCGGGTGCTTGCCCTCGCTCCAGAGGCCGCCGCAGTGCGAGAAGCGCACGTCCGGGTGCTTGGGCGCGACCGCGAGAATGTGCGGGTCGAAGTAGCCGAACGAGGTCGGGAACAGCAGCTTCGCGCCGTCCTGCGCGATCATGCCGGCCATGGTCTTCTGCACGGCCGCGGTCTCGGGCACGTTCTCCTCCTCCACCACCTTGATGCCGGGCAGCTTCTTGATCTCGGCCGCGGCCTGCGCGTGCGCCTGGTTGTAGCCGTAGTCGTCGCGCGGGCCGACGTAGATCACGCCGACGGTCAGCGCCTTCGCCTGCGCGCGCGCCAGCGGGCTCAGCGCGCCCAGGGTGCCGGCCGCGCCGAGGGCGGCCAGGGTCTTGAGGGAGTCTCGGCGGGTGGGTTGGCTCGTCATGCGGTGCTTTCGGGTGGGTTGAGGAAAAAGGACGGGGCTCAGGCCAGCAGGCTCACGTGCGCGGCCACCACGCGCCAGCCCTCGGGCGTGCGCATCCAGGTCTGGCTCTGCCGGCCGGTGCGCGCGCTGCCGTCGCGGCGGAACTCGCAGTTGGCGGTCGCGAAGTCGCGGCCGTAGGTGGTGATGACGGTGCGCAGCAGCACGCGCGCGAGCCCCTGCGCGGGCCGCGCGGCGCGGAAGGCCTGGATCTCGCCGTAGCCGTAGAGGTTCTCGGTGGCGCCGTAGCGCAGCGTGGTCGGGCTGTTCCAGAACAGTTCGTCGAGCACCTCGACCTTGTTGTTCACCAGCGCGTCCTCGTAGCGTGCGAAGGCGGCCTCGACTTCGGCCACGACCTCGGGCCGGTTGATCTCGATCGGGTTCATGCAGGCTTGTTCTCCATCGTGAGGGCGGCCACGGGCGCGCGCACCGCGCCGGCGGCCTCGAGCGCCGCGGCGACGCGCAGCACCAGGTCTTCGCGCCAGGGCGCGCCGATCACCTGCACGCCGATCGGCAGGCTGGCATGCGCGCCCCAGACCGGCACCGCGCACACCGGCAGGCCGATGCAGGACAGCGGCTGCGTCAACAGCCCCATGTTGGGCCGCACCGGCAGCGTGCGGCCGCCGACTTCGAAGGTCTCGGCGCCGACCGGCGTGGCCGCGGTGGGCGTGGCCGGCGCAATGAGGATGTCGCAGCGCGCGAACACCTTCGCGGCCGCCTCGGCATAGGCGCGCCGCACGCGCTGGGCGCGCGCGACCCAGGCCGCGGGCAGCAGCGCGCCGGCGAGGAAGCGGTCGCGCGAGAGCGGCTCGAAGTCGTGCGCACGGCGGCGCAGGTCGGGCAGGTGCAGCGCCGCGCCTTCCGAATTGGTGATCAGGAAGGCGGCCGCGCGGCCGGCCTCGACCAGCGGCAGCTCGACCGGCGTGCGCGCCACGGCCGCGCCGAGCGCCTCGGCCACGCGGTCGACCGCGGCCAGCGCCTCGTGGCCGGCGCGCTCGCGGAACCAGCCGCCGAGCACGCCGATGCGCAGCCCGCGCGCGCCGTGCGCGAGCAGGTGCGACACCGGCTCGGCCGCGCGCTGCGCGCAGCCCGCGTCGCGCGGTCCGCCCGGCTCCTCGGGCCCCTGCATCGCGTCGTAGGCGAGCGCGAGGTCGCGCACCCAGCGCGCGAACGGGCCCAGGTGGTCGAGGCTGTCGACGAAGGGGAAGCTGCCGCTGCGCGGCAGCCGCCCGAAGGTGGGCTTGAGGCCGAACACGCCGCACAGCGACGCCGGCACGCGGATCGAGCCGTTGGTGTCGGAGCCCAGCGCAAGCGGCACCTGGCCCGCCGCGACCGCCGCGCCCGAGCCGCCCGAGGAGCCGCCCGCGATGCGCGCGAGGTCGTGCGGATTGCGCGTGGCGCCGTCGTGGCTGTTCTCGGTGGTGAAGCCGTAGGCGTACTCGTCCATGTTGAGCGCGCCGACCAGCACCGCGCCCGCGCGCTCGAGGCGCCGCACCAGCGCGGCATCGGCGCGCGCGGGCTCGGCCTCGCGCTCGATCTTGGCGCCCGCGCGCGTGGGCTGGCCCGCGATGTCGAACAGGTTCTTGACCGCGAACGGCACGCCGACCAGCGGCAGCTCGCGCGTGCGCGCCCCGTGGCCCGAGGCCAGCGAGGCGTCGACCTGCCCGGCGCGGCGCAGCGCGCGCTCGGCGAGCACCGAGGTGAAGGCGTTGACGCGGCCGTCGGTGCCTTCGATGCGTTCGAGGCTGGCGCGCACCAGCGCGGTCGCGCTCGCGGCGCCGCTGCGCACCGCCTCGGCCATGGCGCAGGCGTCGCGCCCGAGCAGGTCGACCGGGCGGGGGCTCATCGCTCGTCCTCGGGCGCGACCGGCGCGAAATGCAGCGCCGGCTCGGCCGCCATCGGCAGCGGCACGGCCTCGACGAGCGCGGCGAACTCGGCGGCGAGCGCGAAATAGCCGAGCACGCCCGGGCGGTGCTCGGGCGCGAGCGGCAGGTCGAGCGCGGCGGCGGCGGCGTCGACGTAGTCTTCGATCTGTGCGGGGGTCATGGCGGGGGCGGCTCCGGGTCTAGCGGCGCACTTCGCGCTGGAAGATGTCGAGGCTGAGCTTCTTGGTCGCGACGAAGCTCTCGCTGCTCAGGGTCTCGACGGTGCGCGGGCGCGCGTCGGCGTAGCGCAGGATCTCGGCGACCCGGGTCGGCCGCTTGGTCAACAGCAGCACCTCGTCGGCGAGGTAGACCGCCTCCTCGAGGTCGTGCGACACCAGCATCATGGTGGTGCCGGTCTTCATGAACACCTCCTGCAGCTTCTCGCGGATGAACAGGGTCATCTCGAAATCGAGTGCCGAGAACGGCTCGTCGAGGAACAGCACCTCGGGCTCGGGCGCGAGCGCGCGCATGATCGAGGCGGTCTGCTGCTGGCCGCCCGAGAGCTCGTAGGGATGGCGGCGCAGGTCGAACTTGACGTCGAAGGAGGCAACCAATTCCTCCATGCGCCGGTCCACCTCGGCCTTGCTCCGTCCCTCCAGCACCAGCGGATAGGCGATGTTGTCGATGGTGCGCATCCACGGGAACAGCGCCTCGCGGTAGTTCTGGAACACGTAGCCGATCTTGGTGTCCTTGCGCTGCTTGCCGTCGAACAGGATCTCGCCGCCGTCGACCGGTACCAGGCCCGCGATCATGTTGATCAGCGTGGACTTGCCGCAGCCGTTGGGCCCGAACACCGAGACGATGCGGTGCTTCGGGATGTCGAGGTCGAAGTTCTCGTACAGCGGCCAACCCGCGAAGTACTTGGTCAGGCCGCGGATGGTGATGTGCGTGCCCGCGGGGCCGGGCCGGAACGGCGGCGTCGGCACGTCGGCGTGGACCGGGACGCCGCGCACCAGGTCGGAGGTCGCCCTCATCGTCCGCTCCAGTGCACGATGCGGCGCTCGGCGACGAGGAACAGGATGTTGAGCGCATAGCCGAGCGCGCCCGCGGCGAGGATGGCGGCGTACATGCTCTTGACGTTGAGCACCTGCTGCGCGTCGATGATGCGGTGGCCCAGGCCGTTGTCGGAGCCGATGAACATCTCGGCCACGATCACGATCACCAGCGCCATCGAGACCGCCGAGCGCAGGCCGACGAAGCTGGGCTGCAGGCTCTCCCAGATCAGCACGTCCTTGAAGATGCGCCAGCGCGAGGCGCCCATGACGCGCGCCGCCATCACGCGCTGCTTGCGCGCATTGATCACGCCGTAGGCGCTGTTGAACACCACGATCAGCAGCGCGCCGAAGGCGGCGATCGCGACCTTGTTGACGTCGGAGACGCCGAAGATCAGCAGGAACAGCGGGATCAGCGCCGACGAGGGCGTGGAGCGGAAGAAGTCGATCAGGAACTCCACGCTGCGGTAGGCGCGCTCGTTGCTGCCGAGCAGCACGCCCAGCGGCATGCCGACCACGGCCGCGATCGCGAAGGCCTGCAGCGTGCGCCAGACGGTGACGGCGAAGTCGGTGAGCAGCGGCCCGCCGGCCAGGCCGGTGAGCAGCGCGGCCACGGTGTCGGCCGGCGACGGCAGCAGGATCGGCTTGACGAAGCCGAGCCGCACCGCCAGGTCCCAGACGATGAACAGGACGACCGGCCCGATCGCCGGGAGCCAGCGCTCCCAGGCCGCCGGCCGGGGCGCCGCCGGTGCGGCGGCATGGCTCGCGGGCGGGGCCCACGCGGAGGAGGCGGTGCTGCCGTCGGCCATGGCGTCAGCCCTTGTAGAGCAGTCCGTCCACCGCGACCTTCTTGTCGAAGATGCCTTTCTCGGTGAACAGGTCGTAGAACTTCTGGAAGTACGCCACGTCGCTCGGCTTGAACTCGCTGTAGAGCATGTAGGAGGCGAGCGGCACCTCGCCGGTGAGCGGCCCTTCGATCGCGGTGTAGCCCTTCATGTGCTGCCGTGCCTCCTCGGGCTTGGTGCGTACCAGCTCGACGCCGCGCGCATAGGCCGCGATGTACTTCCGGGCCAGCTCGGGCTGTTTGCGGATGAACTCGGTCGTGAGGCTCGCGGCGCCGCCGTGCCAGGGCGCCATCGGGTCGCCGAGGATGTACTTCGCGACCACGCCGGCCTCGACCACGCGCGTGGTGCCGTTCATGCGGCCCACCGTGCCCGTGGGTTCGAGCGTGTAGCAGGCGTCGACCTGGCCGGCCACGAGCGCGGCCACGTGCTGGCCGATCGGCAGCTCGCTCACCGTCGCGCCCTTGGCGCCCGCGCGCTCGAGCATGGTCTTGCACAGCGTCACGTTCTGGATGCCCGGGCCCGAGGCCACCTTCTTGCCCGCGAGCTGCGCCACGGACTGGACGGGGCTGTCCTTGGCGACGATGAACTCGTCGAGCACGAACTTCGCGTTGCTCGGGTTGGTGCAGAAGATCTTGAACAGGCCCGGCTGCGCGATCTCGCCGATCGCGAGGTTGGCCGAGCCGGTGCCGTTGGCGCTGCCGTCGCAGCGGCCCGCGAGCATGCCTTCCATGACCTGCTGCGCGCCCGCGAACTTGAGCGGCTCGACGTCCAGGCCCGCTTCCTTGAAGTAGCCGCGGTCGACCGCGGCGAAGAAGGGCAGGCCCGCGGCCACCGGCCAGAAGCCGATGCGGATCTTCGGCGCCGCCTGGGCGCGCACGATGGCCGGCGCGGCCAGCACGGCCAGCCCCGCGGCGCCGGCCTGCAGCAGGTGGCGGCGCGACGCGGCGGCGGACGATGTTTCGGGGGTGCTCATGGAACGGGACTCCTGGTTCAGGTTGGAATGGCGGGCGACGGTGCGCGGCTCGCGAGGTAGGCGCGCCAGCCGCCGTGGCGGCTCACGTCCTCGGCATCGGCCAGCGCATGGCCTTCGCAGATGAAGCCGTGCACCCAGCGGCCGTCGGCGAGCTCGACGCTGCCCAGGCCCAGCGGCGGCGGGATCAGCGCGAGGAAGCCGCCGACCTCGGCCACCGGCATGGCCCAGACTTCGAGCGCGATCGCCGTGCCGCCCTCCGCCGCGCGCTGCAGCCCGGGCTTGGGCGGCACGGTGCCCGGCAGCGCATGCAGCCGGTAGCGCGGCGCGGTGGTGGTGGCGCCGAGCAGCGTGGCGCCGCGCTCGGTGAGCTGGCCGTTGAGCGGCATGCCCGACAGATGCGCGCCGACCACGGCGATCGGCATCGTCGGCACCGCGGGCGCGGCGCGCAGGCCCGCGACGGGGCGCGGCGCCGGCAGCGGCCGCCCGGTCGCGCCCTGGGGCAGGCCGGTCGCGTGGTGGTAGCGCTGGCCCAGTTCGGCCAGCGCCAGGTCGCTGCCGCAGGGGCCGATCAGCGTGATGCCGAAGGGCAGGCCGTCGGCGCGCAGCGCGCTCGGCACCGAGATCGCGGCGTAGTCGAGCAGGTTGACGAAGTTGGTGTAGGCGCCGAGGTTGCGGTTGAGCGCGACCGGGTCGGCGCGCATCGCCTCGCGCGTGTAGTGCGTGGGCGCGGTCGGCACCAGCAGCAGGTCGATGGCGCGCCACATCGGCGCGATCCGCTGCGCCAGCGCGCGCAGCCGGGTCTGGGCCTCGAACACGTCGGCCGCGCCGTAGGCCCGGCCGCCCTCGAGGATGCCGCGCACCGGCTCGATCACCGCGTCCGCATGGGCGTCGACGAAGCCGCGCACCGCCGCATAGCGCTCGGCCACGAGCGCGCTTTCGTAGAGCAGCGCCGCGGCTTCGGCGAGCGGCGCGTAGTCGATGGTCACCGCCGTGCCGCCCAGCGCGACCAGCCGCGCCTTCGCCTCGGCGAACGCGGCCTCGGCCGCGGCGTCGCCGAAGAACGCGAGCGCGTCGGGCACGCCGAAGCGGAAGGCGGCGGGGAACGCCTGGTCGCGCAGCACGAGCTCGCGCGAATAGGGGTCACGTGCGTCGGGCCCGGCGGCCGCGCGCAGCACGTCCACGGCCGTGGCGACGTCGCGCGCGAACACCGAGACGCAGTCCGCGCTCTGCGCCGCGGGCACCACGCCGAAGGCGCTGAGCAGGCCGCGCGAAGGCTTCAGGCCGACGATGTTGTTGAGCCCCGCGGGCACGCGGCCCGAGCCGGCGGTATCGGTGCCGAGCGCGAAGTCGACCTGCCCGGTGGCCACCACGTAGGCCGAACCCGAGCTGGAGCCGCCCGAGACGTAGCGCGCGTCGAAGGCGTTGGGCACCTCGCCGTAGGGCGAGCGCGTGCCGTTGAGGCCGCAGGCGAACTGGTCGAGGTTGGTCTTGCCCGCCAGCGATGCACCGGCATCGAGCAGCCGCTGCACCACGGCCGCATGCGCGGCGGCCGGCCGCGCGAAGGCCGGGCAGCCGGCGGTGGTGGGCACGCCCGCGACGTCGATGTTGTCCTTGACGGCAAAGCTGAGGCCCGCGAGCGGCCCCGCCGCCGCGCCGGCCAGGGGCGCCGCGAACCGGTCGATCCACGCCGCAGCACCCGCCATTCCATTGTCTTCACGCACCATTTCAAGGCATCCAAACTTGTGTACAAGTTGAGATGCAAGCGGCGTGCCAGCGCGCGGAGGCACGGCGGGTGGACGGCGCCTCCCCGCGGGGAAGGCGTGCGCCGGGGCCTCAGCCCTTCTTCGCTTCGCGGTAGAGGTTCTCGACCTTCGGCAGGTTCGCCTCGAGCTTCTGGATCCGGTCCGACCCGCTCGGGTGGGTGGACAGGAAGCTCAGGCCGCCCTGGCTCTTCGAGGCGGCGGCCATCTTCTTCCAGAGCGAGACCGAGGCCTTGGGGTCGTAGCCGGCGCGGGCGGCGAGCTCGAGGCCGACGAGGTCGGCCTCCGTCTCGTCGCTGCGGCTGAACTTGAGCGTGAGCAGCTGCGTGCCCGCGCGCGCGGCGAGGTCGCCCATCTGGCCGAGGCCGAGCAGCTGCGCGCCGATCGAGAGCGCCGCGCCGGTGCCCGCGCTCTTGGCGAGCCGCGCGCGCGCATGCTCGCGCAGCGCATGCGCCATCTCGTGGCCCATCACCATCGCCACCTCGTCGTCGCCGAGCTTGAGCTGGTCGAGGATGCCGGTGAAGAAGGCGATCTTGCCGCCGGGCATGCAGAAGGCGTTGATCTGCTTGCTGCCGATCAGGTTGACCTCCCACTTCCATTCGCGCGCGCGCGAGTTCCAGGGCGTGGCGAAGGGGATCAGCCGGTTCGCGATCGCGCGCAGGCGCTGCAGCTGCGCATTGCCGTCGCCCGCGAGCGCACCCTTGGCGCGCGCCTGCTGCAGCAGCTGGCCGTACTGCTGCACGCCCGCGGCCTCGATGCGCTCGGCCGGCACCAGGTTGCGCGCCACCGAGGCCTTGCCGACCTCGACCTGCGCGAATGCCGGCCCCGCGAGCGCCGCGCCGGCCGCGGCCAGCAGGAAGGCGCGCCGCGGCTGCCAGGCCGAGGACGGCGAAAGCGGGGAGGAAGCGGCGGCGCCGCCGCGGAGCTCGCATCGGATGCACATGCGCGGATCATAGGAACAAAAGCGCGCCGTTGGCGCCCGCTGGATGCGTGGACAATCCGGGGTTCATGTCTGCCCAGCCCGCCGAAACGCCCACCCCCTCCTCCGTGCCCTGGCGCGACGCGCTGAAGGTGTACCTCGAGCCCGCCACGCTGCGCATGCTGGCGCTCGGCTTCTCGGCCGGCCTGCCGCTGCTGCTGGTGCTGGGCACGCTGAGCTTCCGGCTGCGCGAGGCGGGCATCGACCGCACCACCATCGGCTACCTGAGCTGGGTCGGCCTGGCCTACGGCTTCAAGTGGGTCTGGGCGCCGCTGGTCGACCGGCTGCCGCTGCCGCCCCTGACGACGCTGCTCGGGCGCCGCCGCGGCTGGCTGCTGCTGGCGCAGGGCCTGGTGATCGCGGGGCTCGTGGGCATGGCCGTCAACGATCCGCGCCAGGGCCTGGCGCCGCTGGTCTGGTGCGCGCTGCTCGTGGCCTTCGGCTCGGCCACGCAGGACATCGCGCTCGACGCCTTCCGCATCGAGTCGGCCGAGACGCGCAAGCAGGCCGCGCTCGCGGCGGCCTACCAGACCGGCTACCGGATCGCGATGATCTGGGCCGGCGCGGGCGTGCTCTGGGTCGCGGCCTGGGCCGAGGCGGCGCCGGCCGCGGGCGCGGCGGCCGCCGCCGGCGCCGCGGCCTACCAGAACGGCGCCTGGAAGACCGCCTACCTGGTGATGGCGGCCTCGATGGCGGTGGGCGTGCTCACGGTGCTGCTGTCGCCCGAGCCCGCGCGGCGCGCGCTGCCGAAGGCGCGCAACGCCGCCGAATGGCTGCAGGGCGTGCTGATCGAGCCCTTCGCCGACTTCGTGCGCCGCTACCGCTGGCAGGCGGCGCTGATCCTCGCGCTGATCGCGGTCTACCGCATCAGCGACGTGGTGATGGGCATCATGGCCAACCCGTTCTACGTCGACATGGGCTTCACCAAGGACGAGGTCGCGACCGTCAGCAAGATCTACGGGGTCGTGATGACGCTGGCCGGCGCCTTCGTCGGCGGCGTGCTCTCGATGCGCCTGGGCGTGATGCGCGTGCTGATGCTCGGCGCGGTGCTCAGCGCCGCGAGCAACCTGCTGTTCGCCTGGCTGGCCTCGCGCGGGCACGACCTGACGGCGCTGATCGCGGTGGTCTCGGCCGACAACCTCGCGGGCGGCATCGCCTCGGCGGCCTTCATCGCCTACCTCTCGAGCCTCACGAACATCAGCTACTCGGCGACGCAGTACGCGCTCTTCAGCTCGCTGATGCTGCTGCTGCCCAAGTTCATCGCCGGCTATTCGGGCGCGTTCGTCGACACCTACGGCTACGTCCAGTTCTTCACCGGCACCGCGCTGCTCGGGGCGCCGGTGCTGCTGCTGGTCGCGCTCGCGGCCCGGGTCACGGCCACCCGGGCGCCGGCCGCGCGGTCCTGAACCGCGTGCCTAGGGGAAAACAGATGACGCCGGAGCGCCCGCGCAACTGTTAGGCTGTCACCTTCCGGTCATCGACCGCGCACAGCCCGCCATTCATCCAATATCGCCGCAACCACGTAAGAGAACCGTGCCCGCCCGCATTCCTCCCCTTCAGATCAGCGCCTACACGGCCACCTCGGCCGTCGGCGTCGGCAAGGAGCCGCTCGCCGAGGCGCTCGCCACGTCGACGAGCGGCCTGCGCGCCAACGATTTCGGTCCCGCGCCGCTGCCCACCTGGATCGGCCGGGTCGAGGGGCTCGAGGACGTCCGCCTGCCCGAAGCGCTCGCGCAATGGGACTGCCGCAACAACCGCCTCGCCTGGCTCGGGCTGCAGGCCGACGGCTTCCTCGAGGCCGTGGCGGCCGCGCGCGAGACGTACGGCGCCTCGCGCATCGCGCTGATCCTCGGCACCTCGACCTCGAGCATCGGCGAGACCGAGCTCGCCTACACGCAGCTCGACGCCGACGGCAAGTTCCCGCCCGCGCAGCGCCGCCCCGCGGTGCATTCGCCGCATTCGCTCGCGATGTTCGTGCAGCAGGCGCTCGGCCTCACGGGGCCGAGCGAGACCATCTCCACCGCCTGTTCGTCGAGCGCCAAGGTGTTCGCCTCGGCCGAGCGGCTGATCCGCCTCGGCCTGGCCGACGCCGCGGTGGTCGGCGGCGCCGACACGCTCTGCGGCAGCGTGCTGTTCGGCTTCAATTCGCTCGAGCTGGTGTCGAGCGAGCCCTGCCGCCCGTTCGACGCGCGCCGCAAGGGCATCAGCCTCGGCGAGGCGGCCGGCTTCGCGCTGGTGGAGCGGGTGCAGGACGACGCGGACGCGCCGCTGCGGCTGCTCGGCTACGGCGAGGCGAGCGACGCGCACCACATGTCGACGCCGCATCCCGAGGGCCTGGGCGCCGAGCGCGCGCTCGACGACGCGCTCGCGCGCGCGGGCCTCGCGCCCGAGGCCATCGACTACATCAACATGCACGGCACCGCCAGCCAGAAGAACGACGAGGTCGAGGGCGCGCTGATCGCGCGCCGCTTCCCCGCGCGCACCCACGCGAGCTCGACCAAGGGCTTCATGGGCCACACGCTGGGCGCGGCCGGCATCGTCGAGTCGGTGATCAGCCTGCTCGCGATCGAGCGCGGCCTGATGCCGGGCACGGTCAACACGGCCGAGCTCGAGGAAGGCTTCGGCCCGCAGATCCGGCTCGCGCCGGCGCACGGCGAGGTGCGGTACGCCCTGACCAATTCCTTCGGCTTCGGCGGCAACAACTGCTCGCTCGTGTTCGGCAAGGCGGGCGCATGAGCACGGCCCGCCCCACGCCCCCCACCCTGTACATCGAAGGCCCTGCCTTCTGGACGCCCACGCTGCCCGGCTGGGAAGCCGCGCGCGCCGCCTTCCGCGGCGAGGGCGGGCTCGCCGATCCGCCCGCGAAGCGCCCGGCGCCGCAGGTGCTGGCACCGGCCGAGCGCCGCCGCGCGCCCGACACCGTGGCGCTCGCGCTCGAGGTCGCGGCTGCGGCGATGGCCGGCGCGGGCCGCAACGCGGCCGACCTGCCCTGCGTGTTCGTCTCGGCGCACGGCGACCTCTCGATCAACGACTACATGTGCAGCACGCTCGCGACCGACCCGATGGTGCTGTCGCCCACGCGCTTCCACAACTCGGTGCACAACGCCGCCGTCGGCTACTGGACCATCGGCACCGGCTGCATGGCCGCGAGCAACGCGGTCTCGGCCTACGAGCACAGCTTCGCGGCGGGCCTGCTCGAGGCCGCCGCGCAGTGCGCCGCCGACGGCACGCCGGTGCTGCTCGTGGGCTACGACGCGCCCAGCGTGGGCGCGCTGACCTCGATCACCGACAGCCGCGGCCTGCTCGCGGTGGCGCTGGTGATCTCGCCCGAGCGCACCGAGCGCAGCGTGGCCGCCCTCGACTGGTCGGTCGAGCCCGGCGAAGGGGTGTTCCCCGCGCCGCGTTCCGAGGCCGCGAAGACGCTCGCGCAGATCAACCCGATGGCCCATGCGCTCGGCCTGTTCGAGGGCCTCGCCCAGGTCGGCGAGGGCGCGCCGCCCGCGCCCGTCGAACTGCCGCTGTCGCCGGTGCTGTCCCTGCGGCTGTCGCTGCAACCGGCAAGGAGCTGAGGCACATGGCCACTGCGCATGCATCGTGTGACGCAGTGATCATGGGCGGCGGGCTCGCGGGCCTGACGCTGTCGCTGCAGCTCAAGCAGCGCTTTCCGGACCTCGACGTGCTGGTGCTCGAGCGGCGCCGGCACCCGGTGCCCGAGGCGGCCCACAAGGTGGGCGAGTCCTCGGTCGAGATCGGCGCGCACTACTTCGACACCGTGCTCGGGCTCAAGCCCCACATGGACGGCGCGCAGCTGCGCAAGTTCGGCTTCCGCTTCTTCTTCAGCGAGGGCCGGCGCGACATCGACCAGGTCACCGAGATCGGCGCGAGCCGCTACCTCGCGGTGCCGAGCTACCAGATCGACCGCGGCATCTTCGAGAACTACCTCGCGGGCGAGGCGGTGCGCCGCGGCGTGCGCTTCGAGGACGGCGCGCTGGTGCGCCGCATCGAGCTCGCCGAGGACGCCCATGCGCCGCACCGCATCGAATGGACGCGCGACGGCGAGGCGCACGCGGTCGATGCGCGCTGGCTGATCGACGCCTGCGGCCGTGCCGGCATGCTCAAGCGCAAGCTCGGCCTGGCCGAGACCAATGCGCACGACGTGAATGCGGTCTGGTTCCGCATCGCCGACCGGATCGAGGTCGACGAATGGAGCGACGACCCGGCCTGGCGCGGGCGCTGCGACCCGCAGGCGCGCTGGCTCTCGACCAACCACCTCGTCGGCGCGGGCTACTGGGCCTGGCTGATCCCGCTCGCCTCGGGCTCGCATTCGGTCGGCATCGTGGCCGACCCGAAGCTGCATCCGCTCGAGACCATCGACACCTTCGACAAGGCGATGCGCTGGTTCGAGACCTACCAGCCGCGGCTCTACGACGCGCTCGACGGCCGCCGCCACCTGCTGCAGGACTTCGCGTTCCTCAGGCACTTCTCGCACGGCTGCAAGCAGGTGTTCTCGGGCGGGCGCTGGGCGCTGACGGGCGAGGCCGGGCTCTTCCTCGACCCGTTCTACTCGCCGGGCAGCGACTTCATCGCGATGAGCAACACCTACATCACCGACCTCGTGGCGCACGACCGCGCGGGCCGCTCGGTGGAGGCGCGTGCGCAGCTCTACGACCAGATCTACCACTCGTTCTACGACAGCACGCTCGCGCTCTACCAGGACCAGTACCCGCTGTTCGGCGACCCCGAGGTGCTGCCGGTGAAGGTGATCTGGGACTACGCCTACTACTGGGGCGTGCTGTCGCAGATCTTCTTCCAGCAGCGGCTCACCGACCTGATGCTGCTGGGCACCCTGAAGGAGGAGCTGCAGCACTGCCAGCGCCTGAACATCGCGGTGCAGCAGCTGCTGCGCGCCTGGTCGGCCGCGAGCGCCCGGCGCAACGTGCCGGTGATGCTCGACCAGGCGGCGATGCCCTGGTTCGCCGAGCTCAACAGGAGCCTGAAGGACCCGCGGCTCGACGACGCGGCCTTCCGGGCGCGGATCCGGACCTCGACCGCGCAGCTGCGCCAGCTGGCGCAGGAGATCCTCGAGCGCGCCCGCGCCGACGGCGCCGACCTCGCGGACTGCGCGGTGCCGGCGCTGCTCGCGCACCCCATGGGAACCCCCTCGGCCCCCCTGCCGGCAGGCGCTATGCTTTTCGCGCCGCTTCCGTTGACAGACTGAAGCGCGGTTTACCCAACTTTACGGAGCGTTCAAGCCCCGTTGCCCCCCGTGGACGACCATGAAGCGCATGAGCACCCCCCAACTCCTGATGATCGAAGACGACGCCCGCCTCGCGCAGATGGTGGGCGAGTACCTGACGCAGTCGGGCTTCCTCGTCACCCATGCCGGCGACGGCGCGAGCGGCCTCGAGCAGCTGCAGCAGCACGTGCCGGACCTCGTGATCCTCGACCTGATGCTGCCCGACACCGACGGCCTCGAGATCTGCCGCCGCATCCGCGCGCTGCCGCCGCCGGCGTCGAAGGTGTCGGTGCTGATGCTCACCGCCAAGGGCGATCCGATGGACCGCATCATCGGCCTGGA
>CBHTTS010000117.1:0-14355 GCA_966095775.1 uncultured Variovorax sp.
GCGCCGAAGCCGAGATCCAGAAGGTCACCGACCGCCACATCGCGGAGATCGACCGCCTGGTCGCGGCCAAGGAAGCGGAGATCATGGCCGTTTGAGGCTGCGCATGGCTTCTTCGTCGCTGCAGATCCCCCGCCACATTGCCATCGTCATGGATGGCAACGGACGCTGGGCCACGCGGCGATTCCTGCCCCGCGTGGCGGGCCACAAGCAGGGCGTCGAGTCGCTGCGCCGCTGCGTGACTGCGTGCGTCGACCGCGGCGTGGGCATCCTCACGGTGTTCGCGTTCTCCTCGGAGAACTGGAACCGCCCGGCCGAGGAGGTCTCGGGGCTCATGGAACTCATGGTCGGCGCGCTGGCGCGCGAAGTGCCCAAGCTCAGCCGAGACGGCGTGCGCCTGCACTTCGTCGGCGAGCGCGCCGGGCTCTCGAAGAAGATGGTCCAGGGCCTCGTCGACGCCGAAGCCGCCACGGCGCAGAACACCAAGCTGATCCTCAACGTCTGCTTCAACTACGGCGGCCGCTGGGACATCGCGCGCGCCGCGGCCAGGCTCGCGGAGCAGGGCGAGCCGCTCACCGAAGCCAACCTCGACCGTGCGATGGCGCTGGCCCACGTGCCCGACCCCGACCTGCTGATCCGCACCGGCGGCGAGCAGCGGCTGTCGAACTTCCTGCTCTGGCAGAGCGCCTACGCGGAGCTGTTCTTCAGCGACAAGCTCTGGCCCGAGTTCGACGAGGCCGAGCTCGACGCGGGCATCGCCGCCTACCAAAAGCGCGAACGCCGCTTCGGCAAGACCTCGGCCCAGCTCGCGGCCGGCAGCGAATCTCCGCCCGATCGCCAGATCGCCTGAGGGCATTCCGGCGCCAACCAGAAAGCCGAATGCTCAAACAACGCATCATCACCGCGGTCGTCCTGCTGGCGATCCTGCTGCCGGCGCTGTTCTACCCCTCGTACGTTCCGTTCGCCTGCGTGATGCTGGTGCTGATCGGCGCCGCCGCCTGGGAGTGGGGGCGGCTGAACGGCTACGGCCAGCGGCTGTCGGTCTTCCTCGGCATCGAGACCGTGGCGCTGTGCGCGCTGTCGTGGTGGCTCGGCCTGCTCGGGCGGCCGCTGCTGCCGATCTGGCTGGTGGCGAGCGCCTGCTGGGTGCTCGGCGGCGCCGCGCTGCTGCGCGTCGCGGTGCCGGGCTGGCCGCGCATTCCGCGCGGGCTGCGCCTGGTCGGCGGGCTGCTCGCGCTCTGGGTGGCCTGGCTCGCGGCGGTGCAGGCGCGCATGGTCGGCATCAACTTCCTGCTGTCGATCCTGGTGCTGGTCTGGGTGGCCGACGTGTTCGCGTATTTCGCGGGCCGGGCGCTGGGCCTCAAGTTCACGCGCGGCAAGCTGGCCCCCGCCATCAGCCCCGGCAAGAGCTGGGAGGGCGTCTGGGGCGGCATGGCCGGCGTGGTGGTGCTGGCCTTCGCCTGGGTCTGGGCCGACCGGGCCGCCGGCGCACTCGTGCCGAGCCTCTACACGCGGCTGCACGAGCGCGGCTGGTGGCTGCTGCTCGTCGGCGTCGTCTTTCTCGCCGCGATGAGCGTCGTCGGCGACCTCGTCGAATCGCTGATCAAGCGCAGCGCCGGCGCCAAGGACAGCAGCAGCCTGCTGCCGGGCCACGGCGGCGTGCTCGACCGCGTGGATGCCCTCTTGCCGGTGCTTCCCATTGCCATGATGCTGGCCTTCCTGTGAACATGTCCAAACAACGCATCACGGTGCTGGGCTCGACCGGCTCGGTCGGCGTCAGCACGCTCGATGTCATCGCGCGCCACCCCGAGCGGTTCGAGGTGTTCGCGCTTTCCGCCGCCACCCGCGTCGAGGAGATGCTGGCCCAGTGCGCCCGCTTCTCGCCGCGCTTCGCGGTCATGGCGAGCGCGCCGCACGCGGCGCTGCTGGCCGAGAAGCTGGCCGGAAGCGGCCTGCCCACGCGCGTGCTGAGCGGGCCGGCGGCGATCGAGGAGATCGCCGCGCACGACGAGGTCGACGCGGTCATGGCCGCCATCGTCGGCGCCGCGGGCCTGGGCCCCTGCCTGGCCGCCGCGCGCGCCGGCAAGCGGCTGCTGCTGGCCAACAAGGAGGCGCTGGTGGTCGGCGGCGAGCTGTTCATGCGCACGGTGCGCGAGGGCGGCGCCACGCTGCTGCCGATCGACAGCGAGCATTCGGCGATCTTCCAGTCGCTGCCCGAGGATCCCTCGACCTGGGCGCGGCGCATCGACAAGATCATCCTCACCGCCTCGGGCGGCCCGTTCCGCACGCGCACGCCCGGGACGCTGGGCTCGGTCACGCCCGAGCAGGCCTGCGCCCATCCGAACTGGGTCATGGGCCGCAAGATCTCGGTCGATTCGGCCACAATGATGAACAAGGCGCTCGAGGTCATCGAGGCGCGCCACCTGTTTGGCGTGCTGCCCGAGCAGATCGAGGTCGTGATCCATCCGCAGAGCGTGGTGCACTCGATGGTGCAGTTCACCGACGCCTCGGTCATCGCCCAGCTCGGCACGCCCGACATGCGGGTGCCGATCGCGGTCGGCCTCGCCTGGCCCGAGCGGATCGAAAGCGGGGCGGAGCGGCTCGATTTCCGCCAGTTGGCGGACCTGAGCTTCGACGCGCCCGACCCGGCGCTGTTCCCCGGACTGGGCCTCGCCTGGCACGCGCTGCGCGCCGCGCCCGGGACCACCGCGGTGCTCAACGCCGCCAACGAGGTCGCGGTGGAGGCCTTCCTGGACCGGCGGCTGCGGTTCGACCGGATCCATGCGGTGAACATGGAAACTTTGGACGCCGTCGCCCCCTCCAAGCCCGCAACGCTGGCCGACCTGCTGGCGCTCGACGCCAGCGCCCGGGCAGCGGCCAATGCCGCGGCGCTGCGCTTCGCGGCCTGATCCGCCCGCCAACCGAGAGTCCCGATGCTCACTGTCATTGCCTTCGTGGCCGCGCTCGGCATCCTGATCGCCGTCCACGAATACGGCCACTACCGCGTCGCGGTCGCCTGCGGCGTGAAGGTGCTGCGCTTCTCGGTTGGCTTCGGCAAGACGCTGTACCGCTGGCAGCCCAGGCGCCAGCATCCGGGGCAGGAGACGGAGTTCGTCATCGGCGCCTTCCCGTTCGGCGGCTACGTCAAGATGCTCGACGAGCGCGAGGGCCCGGTGGCGCCCGAGGAGCGGCACCGCGCCTTCAACACCCAGCCGCTGCGCGCGCGCGCAGCCATCGTCGCGGCCGGGCCGCTCGCCAACCTGCTGCTCGCGGTGGCGCTCTACACGGCGGTCAACTGGATCGGCGTCGAGGAGCCCGTGGCCAAGCTCGCGCGCCCGGTGCCCGCTTCGCTGGCCGAGGCCGCGGGGCTGCGCGGCGGCGAGCACGTCACGCGCGCGGGCTTCGACGGCCAGCTCGAGCCCGTCGATTCGTTCGAGGACCTGCGCTGGCGCATGACGCGCGGCGCGCTCGACAGCCGCGACCTGACGCTCGAGATCGCGGGCGAGGGCGGCCGTCCGGCGCGCGAGGTCGTGCTGCCGCTCGGGCGCATGCATGCGAAGGACGCCGATCCGCAGATGTTCCGCAAGATCGGCCTGCTCGCGCCCCTGACGCGGCCCGAGATCGGCCAGGTCATGGCCGGCAGCGCCGCAGAGCGCGCCGGCCTGCGCAGCGGCGACGTGGTTCGCGCCGTCGGCGAGACCCCGATCGTCGACGGCCAGCAATTGCGCGAGGTGATCCGGACCTCGCTCGACGGCGAGCAGGCGCGCACCCAGGCCTGGCAGGTGCTGCGCGGCGGCCAGGCGCTGCAGCTCGAGGTCACGCCCGAGGTGCGCGACGACAACGGCGCCAAGGTGGGCCGCATCGGCGCCTACGTGGGTGCGCCGCCCGAGATGGTCACGGTGCGGCAGGGTCCGGTCGAAGGGCTGTGGCGCGGCGTGGTGCGCACCTGGGAGGTGTCGGCGCTCACGGTCCGCATGATGGGCAAGATGGTGATCGGCGAGGCCTCGCTCAAGAACCTCAGCGGTCCGCTCACGATCGCCGACTACGCGGGCAAGTCCGCGAGCCTCGGATTGACGCAGTACCTCGTGTTCCTGGCCCTGATCAGCGTGAGCCTCGGTGTGCTGAATCTCATGCCGCTGCCGGTCCTCGATGGAGGACACCTGATGTATTATCTTTGGGAGGGGCTGACCGGCAAGGGCGTTTCCGACGCCTGGATGGAACGGCTTCAGCGTGGCGGCGTCGCGCTGTTGCTGGTCATGATGTCCGTTGCGCTGTTCAACGACGTCACGCGGCTCTTTGGTTAACTTTCTGCCGGCCCTTCCCGCGCCGGCCCAATTCACAGATGAACAAAAACTTCAGTCGCTTTCGCCTGCGTAGCGTTGCAGCGGTGGTGGCCAGCGCGCTGTCGGCCACGGCAGCCTGGGCCGTCGAACCCTTCACCGTGCGCGACATCCGCGTCGAAGGCCTGCAGCGCGTCGAGCCCGGCACGATCTTCGCGTCGCTGCCGCTGCGGGTGGGCGATACGTACAGCGACGAACGCGGATCGGCCGCGATCCGCGCGCTGTTCGACCTGGGGTTGTTCAAGGACGTGCGCATCGACGTCAACGGCAACGTGCTGGTGGTGATCGTCGAGGAGCGGCCCACCATCGCCGACGTCGACTTCGTCGGCACCAAGGAATTCGACAAGGCCGCGCTGCAGAAGGCGCTGCGCGAAGTGGGCCTGGCCGACGGCCGCCCGTACGACAAGGCGCTGGCCGACCGCGCCGAGCAGGAGCTCAAGCGCCAGTACGTGAGCCGCAGCCTCTACAACGCGCAGGTCGTGACCACGGTCACGCCGATCGAGCGCAACCGCGTCAACCTGACCTTCACCGTCACCGAAGGCGATTCGGCGCGCATCCGCGAAGTGCGCATCGTCGGCAACAAGGCCTTCAGCGAATCGACGCTGCTGAGCCTGTTCGACCAGGACAGCGGCGGCTTCATGAGCTGGTACACGAAGTCGAACCAGTACTCGCGCACCAAGCTCAACGCCGACCTCGAGACGCTGCGCTCCTACTACATCACGCGCGGCTACCTCGAGTTCCGCATCGATTCGACCCAGGTCGCGATCTCACCCGACCGCCAGGACCTGACTGTCACGGTCAACATCACCGAGGGCGAGAAGTTCGTCGTGGCGGGCGTCAAGCTCGACGGCAACTACCTCGGCCGCGACGACGAGTTCAAGTCGCTCGTGACCATCAAGCCCGGCGAGCCCTACAACGGCGAGCAGGTCACCGAGACCACCAAGGCCTTCACCGACTATTTCGGCACCTTCGGCTACGCCTTCGCGCGTGTGCAGGCGCGTCCCGAGATCGACCGCGTCAACAACCGCGTCACGCTGACGCTGCAGGCCGAGCCTTCGCGCCGCGTCTACGTGCGCCGCGTGATCGTCGGCGGCAACACCAAGACGCGCGACGAGGTCATCCGGCGCGAATTCCGCCAATTCGAGGCCTCCTGGTACGACGGCGACAAGATCAAACTCTCGCGCGACCGGGTGGACCGCCTCGGCTTCTTCACCGAAGTCAACGTCGAGACGCAGGAGATCCCCGGCACGCCCGACCAGGTCGACCTCACGATCAACGTGGTCGAGAAGCCCACCGGCAGCCTGCAGCTCGGCGCCGGCTACTCGAGCGCCGAGAAGGTCGCGCTGACCTTCGGCATCTCGCAGGAGAACGTGTTCGGCTCGGGCAACTTCCTGGGCCTGCAGGTCAACACCAGCAAGTACAACCGCACGCTGTCGCTGACCACCACCGACCCGTACTTCACGAAGGACGGCATCTCGCGCACCGTGAGCGTCTACCACACGACGACGCGGCCGTACTCGACCAACTACGACGGCGACTACAAGCTCGTGAACCAGGGCGCGTCGATCCGCTTCGGCGTGCCGTTCAGCGAGGTCGACACGGTGTTCTTCGGCGTCGGTCTCGAGCGCTACGCCTTCGATCCGAACTCCACGACCTCGTTCTCGGGCCTGTTCACGCCGAACTCCTACCTGCGCTACTTCCAGTGCTCGAAGGACGCGACCGGCTGGTTCGTGACCGGCTGCGACCAGAAGAGCGTCTGGGGCGTGCCGCTGACGATCGGCTGGGGCCGCGACAGCCGCGACAGCGCGCTGATCCCGACCACCGGCCGGCTGCAGCGCGCGAACCTCGAGGTCGGCGCCGCTGGCGACATGAAGTACATCAAGACGAACTACCAGTACCAGCAGTTCTTCGCGATCAACAAGCAGTACACCTTCGCGATCAACGCCGACCTGGGCTATGCCAAGGCGCTGGGCGGCAAGGTCTACCCGATCTTCAAGAACTTCTACGCCGGCGGCCTGGGCTCGGTGCGCGGCTTCGAGCAGAACTCGCTCGGCCCGCGCGACGTGCCGCTGCTCGGCCAGACCGAAGGCGCGGCGCTCGGCGGCACCAAGAAGGCCGTCTTCAACGCCGAGCTCAGCACGCCGTTCCCGGGCGCCGGCAACGACCGCACGCTGCGCCTCTACGGCTTCTTCGACGTCGGCAACGTGTTCGGCTCGCGCGCCCCCGGCATCACGGACGCGCAGTACGACGCCCAGAAGAAGCTGCGCGCCTCGGTGGGCCTGGGCATCAGCTGGATCTCGCCGCTCGGCCCGCTGCGCCTGGCCTACGCCTTCCCGATCAAGTCGCAGAAGGAAGTGCTCGATCCGGCCACCGGCTTCGTCGTGATCCCGAAGGATAGAATTCAGCGCTTGCAATTCCAGATCGGAACGTCTTTCTAAATGAAGCATTTGATCCGCGCCGCCGCAGGCGCGTTGTTGATTCCCGCCTTTGCGCTGTCGGCCGCGCCGGCCCAGGCGCAGGAGACCTTTCGCATCGGCTTCGTGAACCCGGACCGCGTGCTGCGCGAGGCCCAGCCCGCGAAGAACGCGCAGGCCAAGCTCGAGTCCGAGTTCCTCAAGCGCGAAAAGGACCTCACGGCGCAGGGCGAGGCGCTGAAGAGCGCCTCCGAGCGCTTCGAGCGCGAGGCGCCCACGCTGTCCGAAAGCCAGCGCACTGCACGCCAGCGCGCGCTGGTCGAGCAGGACCGCGACTTCCAGCGCCGCCGCCGCGAGTTTCAGGAAGACCTCAACGCGCGCAAGAATGAAGAGCTCCAGCAGGTCTACGAGCGTGCCAACCGCGTCGTGAAGCAGGTCGCCGAGGCCGAGAAGTACGACGCGATCCTGCAGGAAGCGATCTACATCAATCCGAAGCACGACATCACGGACAAGGTGATCAAGGCGCTCAACGCCACGACCACTTCCTCCGCGCCAGCGGGCGGCAAGTAACGCCGCGACCGGCGTGGCATTGCAGCTCGGAGCCATCGTCAGCGCCCTGGGGGGCGAGCTCCATGGCGACCCGGCCCTCGCGATCGCGCGGCTCGCGCCGCTGCAGAACGCCGAGGCCGATGCGCTCAGCTTCCTGAGCCATCCCAAGTACCAGCAGGAACTCGCGGCCTCCAAGGCCGGCTGCGTGATCGTCGCACCGGCGATGCGCGACGCCGCGGCCGCGCGCGGGGCGTTCATCCTCACGCCCGACCCCTATCTCTATTTCGCGCGCCTCACGCAGTTGTGGAAGGCGCACCATGCGCGGCCCGAGGCCGACCGCATCCATCCCTCGGCCGTGGTCGACCCCGAGGCCGTGGTCGATCCGACGGCGCGCATCGGCGCGCTGTGCGTGGTGGAGCGGGGCGCGCGCATCGGCGCCGGCACGGTGCTCAAGTCGCGCGTCACGGTCAGCGAGGACTGCGTCATCGGCGAGCGCTGCCTGCTGCATCCGGGCGTGGTGATCGGCGCCGACGGCTTCGGCCTCGCGCCGCACCAGGGCGCCTGGGTCAAGATCGAGCAGCTCGGCGCCGTGCGCATCGGCAACGACGTCGAGATCGGCGCCAACACCTGCATCGACCGCGGCGCGCTCGACGACACGGTCATCGAGGACGGCGTCAAGCTCGACAACCTGATCCAGATCGGCCACAACGTGCGCGTGGGCAAGCACACGGCGATGGCCGGCTGCGTCGGCGTGGCGGGCAGCGCGACCATCGGCGCGCACTGCACCTTCGGCGGCGGCGCGATCGTGCTGGGCCATCTCACGGTGGCCGACGGGGTCCACGTGTCGGCGGCGACGGTGGTCACGCGCTCGATCCTCAAGGCGGGCCAGTACACCGGCATGTTCCCCATCGACGACAATGCGAGCTGGGAAAAGAACGCTGCAACCCTCAAGCAGTTGCACAGCCTGCGCGAACGACTCAAGGCGCTGGAAAAGGCACCCCAGAAAAAGTGAAGACGATGCAGGAACAGACGAACATGACGACGACGCTCGATATCCATCAGATCCTCAAGCTGCTGCCCCACCGCTACCCGTTCCTGCTGGTGGACCGCGTGCTGGACATGGAGAAGGGCAAGCGCATCACGGCGCTCAAGAACGTGACGATGAACGAGCCGTTCTTCAACGGCCACTTCCCGCACCGCCCGGTGATGCCGGGCGTGCTGATGCTCGAGGCGATGGCGCAGGCGGCGGCGCTGCTGTCGTTCCGATCGCTCGACATCGTGCCGGACGACAACACGGTCTACTACTTCGCGGCCATCGACGGCGCGCGCTTCAAGCGCCCCGTGGAGCCGGGCGACCAGCTCACGCTCGAGGTCGAGATCGAGCGCATGAAGGCCGGCATCTCGAAGTTCAAGGGCCGCGCGCTCGTGGGCACCGAGCTGGCCTGCGAGGCCTCGCTGATGTGCGCGATGCGCCAGATCAACTGATCCTGCCGCAGCTACAGAAGGCATGACGCAGGTCCATCCCACCGCGCTCGTCGATCCGAAGGCAGAACTCGACGCCTCCGTTTCGGTCGGGCCCTACACCCTCATCGGCCCGCACGTGCGCGTGGGCGCCGGCACCACGATCGGGGCGCATTGCGTGATCGAGGGCCGCACCACGATCGGCCGCGACAACCGGATCTTCCAGTTCGCCTCGCTCGGCGCCGTGCCGCAGGACAAGAAATATGCGGGCGAACCGACCGAGCTGGTCATCGGCGACCGCAACGTGATCCGCGAGTTCTGCACCTTCAACCTCGGCGTGCCGGGCGCGGGCGGCATCACGCGCGTGGGCAGCGACAACTGGATCATGGCGTACACGCACATCGCCCACGATTGCCGCGTCGACGACCACACCACGCTCGCGAACAACACCACGCTGGCCGGCCACGTGCATCTGGCCGACTGGGTCACGATCGGCGGTCTGACCGGCATCCACCAGTTCGTCTCCGTCGGCGCGCATGCGATGGTCGGCTTCGCGAGCGCCGTGTCGCAGGACGTGCCGCCGTTCATGCTGGTCGATGGCAATCCGCTCGCGGTGCGCGGCTTCAACGTCGTCGGGCTGCGCCGGCGCGATTTCTCGGCCGCGCGCATCGCCGCCGTGAAGCAGATGCACCGCCTGCTGTACCGCCAGGGCCTGACGCTCGAGGAGGCGCGCGCCGGCATCGCCGCGCTCGCCGGCGAGACGCCCGAGGCGGCGGAGGACGTCGCGCTGATGGATCGCTTCCTCGCCGGTTCGACGCGCGGCATCGCGCGCTGATGCCCGCAGCGGCCATGGAAGGCAACGCACAGCGGCGCTTCGCGCTGGTCGCGGGAGAGGCGTCGGGCGACCTGCTCGCCGGCCTGCTGCTCGACGGGCTGCATGCGCGCTGGCCGTCGCTGCAGACCATGGGCATCGGCGGGCCGCGCATGCTCGCGCACGGGCTCGAAAGCTGGTGGCCGCAGGAGAAGCTCGCGGTGCGCGGCTACATCGAGGTGCTGCGCCACTATGCGGAGATCGCCGGCATCCGCCGCCAGCTCAAGGCGCGGCTGCTGCGCGAATGGCCCGAGCTCTTCATCGGCGTCGACGCGCCCGACTTCAACCTCGACCTCGAGGCGGGGCTGCGCAGCCGCGGCATGAAGACCGTGCATTTCGTCTGTCCCTCGATCTGGGCCTGGCGTGCCGAGCGGATCGAGAAGATCCGCGCCGCGGCGGACCATGTGCTGTGCATCTTCCCGTTCGAGCCCGCGCTGCTCGAGGAGCAGGGGGTGCGCGGCAGCTACGTCGGGCATCCGCTCGCGAACGTGATTCCCATGACGCCCGACCGGGCCGCCGCGCGCACGGCGCTGGGCCTCGCGCCCGACGCCGAGGTCGTGGCGCTGCTGCCGGGCAGCCGGCGCTCGGAGGTGCGCTACCTCGCGGCGCGCTTCTTCGCCGCCGCGGCGCTGATGCTCAAGGCCCGGCCCAAGCTGCGCTTCATCGCACCGATCCTGCCGGGGCTGCGCACCGAGGTCGAGGCGCTGCTGCAGGCCAGCGGCGTGGCCGGCCACGTCACGCTGCTCGACGGCCAGTCGCATGCCGCGCTCGCCGCCTGCGACGCGACCCTGATCGCGAGCGGCACGGCCACGCTCGAGGCCGCGCTGTTCAAGCGGCCGATGGTCATTGCCTACAACATGAATTCGCTCACCTGGCGGCTGATGCAGCGCAAGCAGCTGCAGCCCTGGGTCGGCCTGCCCAACATCCTGTCGCGCGAGTTCGTGGTGCCCGAGCTGCTGCAGGAGGCCGCCACGCCCGAGGCGCTGTCGCGCGCCACGTTGGCCTGGCTCGAATCGCCCGAGAAGGTCCGGGCGCTGCAACAAAAATTTTCAGAGCTGCACGTGCAACTGCAGCGCGATACGCCGACACTTTGCGCCGATGCGATCCAGAAAGTTCTTGAAGGCTGAGCAGGCGCCGCTCGCGTGGGATGCGCCGGGCCTGGTCGCGGGCGTCGACGAGGCGGGGCGCGGGCCGCTGGCCGGGCCGGTGGTGGCCGCGGCCGTGATCCTCGACGACCAGCGCCCGATCCGCGGCCTGGCCGACTCGAAGACCCTCACCGCGCTGCAGCGCGAACGGCTGCACGACCAGATCCTTGCGAAGGCGCTGTGCTGCTCGGTGGCCCAGGCCAGCGTCGAGGAGATCGACACCCACAACATCCTCCACGCCACCATGCTCGCGATGCGCCGCGCGGTCGAGGGACTGCGCCTCAAGCCCGCCAAGGTGCTGGTGGACGGCAACCGCCTGCCCACGCTCGACGTGCTGGCGGAGGCGGTGGTCAAGGGCGATGCGCGGATCAAGGCGATCTCGGCCGCCTCGATACTCGCCAAGGTGCACCGCGACCGGCTCTGCGAGCAGCTGCACGTGGAGTTCCCGCACTACGGCTTCGCAGGCCACAAGGGCTACGGCACGCCGGAGCACCTGGAGGCGCTGCAGCGCCACGGCGCCTGCATCCATCACCGCCGCTCGTTCAGCCCGGTGGCGGCCGCGCTGGCGCGCACCGCGCCCATTCCGGTGCTGCCGGCCGAGGTGGCCGCGATGCCCGATCCGGCGCAGATCGCTGCCGCCGAGACCGCGCGCCTCGACCTGCGCGCCGCGCCCTGATCCGGCCATGACCGCCCCCGCCGGCGCGAGCCACGTCAGCTCGCGCGACAACCCGCTGCTCAAGGACCTGCGCAAGCTCGCACAGGATCCCGGCGCGTACCGCAAGCTCGGACGCATCTGGCTCGAGGGCGACCACCTGTGCCGGGCGGCGCTCGCGCGCGGCGTGCGGCCCGCGATCGCGGTCTTCGCCGAATCGTTCTGGCCGGGCGCGCCGGCCGAGTGGCACCGCGACGCCGCCAAGACCGTGGTCGTCGGCGACGAGCTGCTGCGCGCCGCGAGCGGCCTGGAATCGCCCGCGCCGATGGGCTTCGTGCTGGATCTGCCGGCGCAGCCGGCGCTGCTGCCCGATGCGCCGACCGTGGTGCTCGACCGGCTGCAGGACGCCGGCAACGCCGGATCGATCCTGCGCAGCGCAGCGGCCTTCGGCTTCCGCCAGGTGATCGCCCTCAAGGGCACGGCCGCCCTGTGGTCGCCCAAGGTGCTGCGCGCGGGCATGGGCGCGCATTTCGGCCTGCGGCTGATCGAGGGCGCCGGGCCCGAGGCGCTCGACGCGCTCGCGGTCCCGCTGGTCGCGACCAGTTCGCACCGCGGCGAGTGGCTCCACGAGGCCGCGCTGCCGCATCCCTGCGCCTGGCTCATGGGCCACGAAGGGCAGGGCGTGTCGCCCGCGCTCGAGGCCCGCGCGAGCCGCCACATCCGCATCGCGCAGCCCGGCGGCGAGGAATCGCTCAACGTCGCGGCCGCCGCCGCCATCTGCCTGCATGCGGGCGGCGTGGCCGGGCTGGCGCACCGGCGGTAGGTCGGCGCCTCCGGCCGCCGCAGGGCGGCCGCCTCGGCAAACAAGAATCATTCTCAAGCGGACGGCGGAAATCGCGCGCGGAGGCGCTTCTTGATGTCCTCGGCCGCGGAAGGCCGTGGCCGCCGGGCTACAATCGGGGGCTTACTCGCAAATCAGCGTCGCCCGGCCGCCTACAACGCCATCTTCCCCTTAAGCAGCAGTCCGCAGGCACGCGCCTGGGGCTCCGGGCGACCGTAACCATCCGGAGAACCCAGTGCTTTTGTCTCTCAAGGGAAGTTTCCCGCCCGCCATCCTGGCGCTCGCAGACGGCACGGTCTTTCTAGGCAATTCGATCGGGGCCACCGGCTCCACGACCGGTGAAGTGGTGTTCAACACCGCGATGACCGGCTACCAGGAAATCCTCACCGACCCGAGTTACTGCCAGCAGATCGTGACGCTCACGTATCCGCACATCGGCAACTACGGCGTCAACGAGGAAGACATCGAGGCCGACAAGGTCCACGCCGCCGGCCTGATCATCAAGGACCTGCCGCTCCTGGCATCCAACTTCCGCCAGTCCGCGACGCTCACCGAGTACCTGGCGCGCAACAGGACGGTCGCGATCTCCGGCATCGACACCCGCAAGCTCACCCGCCACCTGCGCACGCACGGCGCGCAGAACGGCTGCATCCTGGGTCTGGCGGCCGGCGAGACGGTCTCGCAGGCCCTGATCGACAAGGCCGTGGCCGCCGCCAAGGCCACGCCCAGCATGTCGGGCCTGGACCTCGCCAAGGTGGTCTCAGTCAAGGAAACCTACGAGTGGACCCAGACCGAGTGGAAGCTGGGGCAGGGCTATGGCCTGCAGATCACGCCGAAGTTCCACGTCGTGGCCTACGACTACGGCGTCAAGAAGAACATCCTGCGCATGATCGCGCAGCGCGGCGCGCGCATCACGGTGGTGCCGGCGCAGACGCCCGCGGCGGACGTGCTCAAGCTCAAGCCCGACGGCATCTTCCTGGCCAACGGCCCCGGCGACCCGGAGCCCTGCGACTATGCGATCGCCGCGACGCGCGAGCTCATCGAGACCG
Organism: uncultured Variovorax sp.; assembly: GCA_966095775.1. GTDB lineage: Bacteria > Pseudomonadota > Gammaproteobacteria > Burkholderiales > Burkholderiaceae_C > Variovorax. Next base: position 13,320 of record CBHTTS010000117.1, read on the forward strand.
GCATTCCCACCTTCGGCATCTGCCTGGGTCACCAGATCATGGCGCTGGCCTCGGGCGCGAAGACCTTCAAGATGAAGTTCGGCCACCACGGTGCGAACCACCCGGTCAAGGACCTCGACAACGGCCGCGTGAGCATCACGAGCCAGAACCACGGCTTCGCGGTCGACGAGAAGTCGCTCCCGGCCAACCTGCGCCCCACCCACGTGAGCCTGTTCGACAACACGCTCCAGGGCCTCGCGCGCACCGACAAGCCGGCGTTCTGCTTCCAGGGCCACCCCGAGGCCTCGCCCGGCCCGCACGACATCGGCTACCTGTTCGACCGCTTCACCGCGCTGATGGAGCAGGCACGTGGCTGATGCACCCGCGGTGCTCGACCTCTCGGTGCTCGCGGCATTGCGCGAAGCCGAGAACAAGATCTACGTGCTGCGTGGCCTGAAGGTCATGCTCGCGCAGGATCTGGCCGATCTTTACGGCGTCGAGACCCGGGTGCTCCTGCAGGCCATGCGCCGTAACCTCGACCGCTTTCCCGCGGACTTTGCCTTTTCCCTTGAAAATCAAGACCTTGCGAGTTTGAGATCACAAATCGTGATCTCAAAAACCGAAAAGCCCGGCTCGGGCGGCGCGCGCTACCGCAGCGTGGCGTTCACCGAGCAGGGGGTGGCGATGCTCTCGAGCGTGCTGCGCAGCGAACGCGCCGTGGCGGTCAACATCGAGATCATGCGCACCTTCGTCAAGCTGCGCAGCATGCTGTCGGAGCATGCCGATCTCAAGCGCAAGCTGACGGCGCTGGAACAGAAGTACGACCAGAACTTTCGCGATGTCTTCACCGCGATCCACCAACTGATGGATGAGCCGAAGCCCGGCGCCTACAGCGGCCGCGGCATCGGTTTCACCAAGGACGATTAAAAGATGCCCAAGCGCTCAGACCTCCAATCCATTCTCATCATCGGTGCCGGCCCGATCATCATCGGCCAGGCCTGCGAGTTCGACTACTCCGGCGTGCAGGCCTGCAAGGCGCTGCGCGAGGAGGGCTACA
>CBHTTS010000118.1:0-14208 GCA_966095775.1 uncultured Variovorax sp.
GCGTGCCGTTGAAGTTCTGCAGGCCCTTGTCGACGCCGCCCATGCGCGAGCCGCGTCCGCCGGCGAGCAGCAGCCCGGTGATCTCGCTGGGATGGATGGTGGTTTCGGGTGTGGGGGTCATCCGCCGATGTAGCTCATTTCGACGCGGCGCGGCGCCGTGTCGCTGGGGTCGCGCTCGCCGCTGTCGGGGCCGCGGAGCGCGCGCAGTTCGGAATAGCGGTCGGCGCGGCCCTGCCAGATGTGGCCGATGGCCGAGCCGATTTCCGCGTCGGTGGCGCTGCCGCGCAGCAGCGGCCGCAGGTCGTGGCCCGCGCTCGCGAACAGGCAGAGGTAGAGCTTGCCTTCGGTCGACAGGCGCGCGCGGCTGCAGTCGCGGCAGAAGGCCTGCGTGACGCTGCTGATCACGCCGACCTCGCCGCCGCCGTCGGCATAGGCCCAGCGCTGGGCGGTTTCGCCGGGCGCGCTGGGCTCGAGCGGCACGAGCGGAAACTCGGCCGCGATGCGCGCGATCACCTCGGCCGAGGGCAGCACCTCGTCCATGCGCCAGCCGTTGGTGGCGCCCACGTCCATGTATTCGATGAAGCGCAGCACCACCTTGCCGCCGTGGTGCTCGCGGAAGTAGCGCGCCATCGGCAGGATCTCCTGCTCGTTGGTGCCGCGCTTGACGACCATGTTGACCTTCAGCGGACCGAGCCCGGCGGCGAGCGCGGCGTCGATGCCGGCCAGCACGTCGGCCACGGGGAAGTCGACGTCGTTCATGCGGCGGAACACCGCGTCGTCGAGGCTGTCGAGGCTCACGGTCACGCGCTGCAGGCCGGCGGCCGCGAGCGCCTTCGCCTTGCGCCGCAGCAGCGAGCCGTTGGTGGTGAGCGTGAGGTCGAGCGGCGCGCCGTCGGGGGTGCGCAGCTCGGCGAGCTGGCCGACCAGCACCTCGATGTTCTTGCGCAGCAGCGGCTCGCCGCCGGTGAGCCGGATCTTGTGCACGCCGTGGGCCACGAACTGCCGGGCCAGCCGCGTGATCTCCTCGAAGGTCAGCAGCTCGGCGTGCGGCAGGTACGGGTAGTCCTTGCCGAACACTTCCTTGGGCATGCAGTAGCTGCAGCGGAAGTTGCAGCGGTCGGTCACGCTGATGCGCAGGTCGGTCAGCGGCCGGCCGAGGCGGTCGAGCAGGTGCCCCGTCGCGGGCACGGCGGTCTCCGGCACGGCGACGGGGGGACGCGCGCGGCCGATCTCGGCGATCGGAATGACGGTGGTGCTTCGGCTGTTCATGGGGGCGGGGGCCAATTTACCCGATCGCGGCCGGGACCGGCCGTCGCAGGGCTACTTGAGCACGGCGGCGTAGACCATGTTGCGGACCAGGCTGCGGTAGTGCACGCGGTGCTTCGGCGACTGCAGCATCAGCACCACGAAGAGCTCGTTCTTCGGATCGACCCACATGTAGGTGCCGCCCGCGCCGCCCCAGTTGTATTCGCCCGCCGCCGAGGGATAGGGCGCGTCGCCGTCGCTGCGCCGCACCGCGAAGCCCAGGCCGAAGCCGTAGCCCGGCCCCGGCAGGTAGAGCGGACCCGGCACGATGCCGGCGCCCGCGCCGGCGTGGTCGGCGGTCATCAGCGCGAGGGTGCGCGGACCCAGGTAGCGCCTGCCGTCGAGCGTGCCGCCGTTCAGCAGCATCTGCAGGAAGCGCGCGTAGTCGCCCGCGGTCGAGACCAGCCCGCCGCCGCCCGACTCCAGCCGGCGCGCCACGCGCGGGTCGTTGAACTCCGCGGCCACGCCGATGCCCCGGTCGCCGGCGAACGGTTCGGCGATGCGCCCCTGGCGCGCGGGCTCGGGCACGTAGTAGCTGGTGTCCTTCATGCCCAGCGGGTCGAACAGGCGCGCCTTCTCGAACTGGTAGAGCGACTGGCCCGACACCACCTCGACCAGCCGCCCGAGCACGTCGGTCGAGTAGCTGTAGTCCCAGGTCGTCCCGGGCTGGTAGGCCAGCGGCAGCTTCGCGAGCCGCTCGGAGAACTCGGCGTTGTCTGGATCGCCCGCGCCGAGGCCGGCGGCGTTGTAGGCCTGCTTCACCAGCCCCGGGCCGAAGAAGCCGTAGGTCAGGCCCGAGGTGTGGCGCATCAGGTCCTGCACCGTGATCGGCCGGCGCGCGGGCATGGTCTCGAGCACGGGCTTGCCGTCGGCGCCGGGCTTCTCGACGCCCACGGTCATGCGCGCGTATTCGGGCAGGTACATCGAGACCGGGTCGTCGAGCTTCATGCGCCCGTCTTCCACCAGCATCATCGCGGCCACGGTGGTGACCGGCTTGCTCATCGAATAGATACGGAAGATGCCGTCGCGCGCCATCGGCGTGCCCGTCCCGGGGTCGAGCCTGCCGACCGGCTCGAACCACGCCACCTTGCCCTGGCGCGCCACCAGCAGTACCGCGCCCGGGATCCGGCCGGCCGCGGCATCGGCCTTGAGCACCTCGGTGAGCATCTGCAGCCGCTCGGTGGACAGGCCGACCTGCTCGGGCCGCGCCGCCGGCAGCGGCTGGGCGGAGGCGAGCAGGGCGGTGGCGAGGCTCAGGCCCGCGAGGGCCGTGCGCAGGCAGCGCGCGAAGAAAGGCTTCATCGTCGTTGTCTCCTGGGGTTGTGGTTCTCGGGCGCCGGGCAGTGTATCGGGCGCGGCGCGGCGTCGTGCTGGACGGACTTGTTGAGAATTACTATCATCCAGGTGCCCGACTACGCAGCATCCGCATCGACGCAAAGGGCTCTTTTCCAGTCAAAAGGGCTTTGCGAACCGTGCTTCATCCCATGCTGCGTGCCGACCTCTCCCTGCGCCAACGCCTCGGCCTCGCGATCGTCGCCGCCGGCGCCGTCGCGCTGCTCCACCGCTTCGGCCTGCTCGTGCGCGCCGACCCGCTGCTTTGGAGCGCGCTTTGGGGCGGGTCGGTCGCGGCCTTCGCGACCGCGCTCGGCACGCTGCCGGTGCTGTTCTCCCAGAAGCTGCCCGACCGGGTGCAGGACACCCTGTTCGGCTTCGGCGCGGGCGTGATGCTCGCGGCCTGTGCCTTCTCGCTGATCATTCCCGGGCTCGCGGCGGCGGAGGCGGCGCAGGTCTTCGGCGGCGGCCGGTGGGCCGCGGGCGGCGTGATCGGCGCGGCGATCCTGTTCGGCGGCGCGGCGCTGATGCTGCTCGACCGGCTGCTGCCGCACGAGCACTTCATCAAGGGGCTCGAAGGCCAGGCCGCGCACCGGCTGCGGCGCACCTGGCTGTTCGTGTTCGCGATCGCGCTGCACAACCTGCCCGAGGGCCTGGCGATCGGCGTGGGCTATGCCGCGGGCCAGGGCGTGCGCGCCGACGCGCTGGCCACGGGCATCGCGATCCAGGACGTGCCCGAGGGGCTGGTGGTCGCGGTGGCGCTGCTCGCGGCCGGCTACCGGCGCGGCTTCGCGGTGGCGCTCGGCATGGCCTCCGGCCTGGTCGAACCGCTCGGCGCGGTGCTCGGCGCGGCCGCCGTCGGCCACTCGGCCGCGGTGCTGCCCTGGGGGCTGGGCTTCGCGGCCGGCGCGATGCTGTTCGTGATCAGCCACGAGATCATCCCCGAGTCGCACCGCAAGGGGCACGAGCGCTTCGCGACCGGCGGGCTGATGCTCGGCTTCGTGCTGATGATGCTGCTGGACACGGCGCTGGGCTGACGCGCCCGACGCCGGCCTCAGCTCAGCCGTGCCTGACCGCGACGGTCTTGAGCGTGGTGAAGCCGTAGAGCGCCTCGAAGCCCTTCTCGCGGCCGTAGCCCGAGGACTTGACGCCGCCGAACGGCAGCTCCACGCCGCCGCCCGCGCCGTAGTTGTTGATGAACACCTGGCCGCTGCGCACCCGCTTGGCCATGCGGAACTGGCGCGCGCCGTCGGCGGTCCAGATGCCCGCGACCAGGCCGAACTGCGTGGCATTGGCGAGCGCCACCGCCTCGTCCTCGTCGGCGAACTGCATCGCCGCGAGCACCGGGCCGAAGACCTCTTCCTGCGCGAGCCGGTGCCCGACCGGCACGTCGCGCAGCAGCGTGGGGGCCTGGTAGAAGCCGGTCTCGGGGGCCTCGTCGACCACCACGCCCTGGGCCACCATCGGGATGCCCGCGACCTGCGCGTCGCTCAGGAAGTCCCAGACGCGCTGCTGCTGGGTCTGGCGGATCAGCGGTCCGACGTCCAGGTCCATGGCCGCGGGGCCGACGCGCAGCGCCTCGAAGGCGCGGCCGAGCCGCTCGAGCAGCGGTTCGTAGATGCCGCGGTCGATCAGCACGCGCGAGCCGGCCGAGCAGGTCTGGCCGGCGTTCTGCACGATCGCATTGATGAGCACCGGGATCGCGGCGTCGAGGTCGGCGTCGGCGAAGATGATCTGCGGGCTCTTGCCGCCGAGCTCGAGCGTGACGGGGCAGTGGCGCTCGGCCGCCACCTGCTGGATCAGCGTGCCGATCTTCGGGCTGCCGGTGAAGCTGATGTGGTCGATGCCTTCGTGCCGGGCGAGCGCGTCGCCCACCTCGTGGCCGTAGCCCGTGACGATGTTGATCGCGCCGGCCGGAAATCCCGCCTCGGCCGCGAGCTGGGCCACGCGGATCAGCGACAGGCAGGCGTCCTCGGCCGGCTTCACCACGCAGACGTTGCCGGCGGCCAGCGCGCCGCCGACGCTGCGGCCGAAGATCTGCATCGGGTAGTTCCAGGGGATGACGTGGCCGGTCACGCCGTGCGGCTCGCGCCAGGTGAAGACGCTGTAGCCGTCCTGGTAGGGAATGGTCTCGCCGTGCAGCTTGTCGCAGGCGCCGGCATAGAACTCGAAATAGCGCACCAGCGCCAGCGCGTCGGCGCGCGCCTGCTTGACCGGCTTGCCGCAGTCGCGCTGCTCGAGCAGCGCGAGTTCGTCGGCGTGCTCGGCGATCTTCTGCGAGAGCTTGTAGAGCAGCCGGCCGCGCTCGGCCGCGCTGACCTTGTGCCAGACGCCCTCGAAGCAGCCGCGCGCGGCGCGCACGGCGGCGTCGATGTCGTCCGCGTTGCTGCGCTGGATGTCGTCGAAGGGCTGGCCGTCGGAGGGATCGAGCACCGGCAGCGTGCGGCCGGAAGAGGACGGGACGTTGGCGTTGGCGATGAAGTTGAGTTGCATGGGACGGGATTTTGCGCGAAGCCGCGCCGTCCCGCCGGCCGCGGCTTCTAGCGCGCGGCCGTGGGCCGCACCAGCGCCTTCACCGCATTGAGCATGCGCTCCACGTGCTTGTCCGGGTTCAGGTTCTGGTAGTAGTAGGCCACCGTGCCGTTCGGCGCGATCACGTAGGACAGCCGGTTGGCGAAGTCAGGCCGGGTCTGCATCAGCGCGTCGAAGCCGTTGATGACCGTCTTCGATTCGTCGGACGCGACCGGAAAGCGGCTCTGGCACGACTTGACCGAGAACTTCGCGAGCGTGTCGATGTCGTCGGCCGAGACGCCGATCACGCTGGCGCCGAGCCCGGCGAACTGGTCGACCGCCTCGGCGAAGGCATGGGCCTCGATCGAGCAGTCGTTCGAGTCGGCGGCCGGAAAGAAGTACACCACCACGGGCCCCTTGGCCAGCGCCTCGGCGAGCGAATAGCGGAAGACCTTGCCGCCGAGCGCGGCGGTGGCCGTGAACCGGGGCACCGGGTCGCCGATGTCGAGCGCGGCGTGCGCGGGCGCCGCGAGGCCGGAGGCGGCGAGGGCGGTCACCAGGGCAAGTCGTGCGAGGATCGGGCGGGCCATGATGTAACTCCGTTCGGATGCCGACCGAATTCTAGGACGGTGCATCGGCCGGCGCGACGGGCGGCGAAACCGCCCGGGCCCGGCCTGCGTATCAGAGCGCAGGCAGGCCACGGTCGCGGGAACATGACAGGCGAAGAGCGGGGCTCACGATGACGCACGGATGGGATCGATTTCTGCGCATGGCGGTCGCCGGCGCGTTGCTGGCCTTGCTGGCCGCCTGCGGGGCGCTGCCGCCGGCGCGCGAGCGGCCCGTGGAGCATGCGGCGCCGGCCGATCCCTCGACCACGCTCGCGAAGATCGCGGCCGCCTCCACGCCGCCGGGCGAGCATTCGGGCTTCCGGCTGATGCCGCTCGGCGTGTATTCGCTCGACGCGCGCGTGCAGCTCGCGCGGCGCGCGCAGCGTTCGCTCGTGGTGCAGTACTACCAGTTCGAGAACGACGCCACGGGCCGGCTGCTGATGCGCGCGCTGCGCGAGGCCGCGGCGCGCGGCGTGAAGGTGCGGCTGCTGGTCGACGACCTCTACACGGCGAAGAGCCAGCAGCCGCTGCTCGCGCTCGCGGCGACGCCCAATGTCCAGGTGCGGCTCTTCAATCCCTTCTGCTGCGCGCGCAACGGCGGCCTGCTCGCGCGCTTCGCGGCCTCGCCGTTCGACGTGGTGCGGCTCAACCACCGGATGCACAACAAGCTCTTCATCGCCGACGGCGTGATGGCGGTGGTGGGCGGGCGCAACATCGCCGACGAGTACTTCGTGCTCAGCGAGGCGCAGAACTTCATCGACATGGATGCGCTGGTCGTGGGCAAGGTGGTGCCGCAGCTCGAGTCGATCTTCGACACCTACTGGAACAGCGAGCAGGTCTGGCCCGTGGCCGAGATCGTGCGCGGCGAGGGCGGCCGCACGCCGACCGCGGCCGACTTCGACGCCTGGATCGGCATGGCGGCGCCGCCGCCGAAGATCGAGCTGCCGCCGGTGGACATCCTCGGCTACGGCCCGATCTCCGAGGAGCTCGACGGCGGCCGCATGGGGCTGCTCTGGGGCGAGGCGCGCGCGATCGCCGATCCGCCCACCAAGCCGACGACGATGAGCGCGGAAGAGGCGATCGCGACCAGCGTGACGATGCAGGTCTGGACCCTGCTGATGGACGCGAAGGTGCAGGTCGACCTCACCTCGCCGTACCTGGTGCCGGGCGAGCGCGGCATGGCGGCGTTCGAGGACCTCGCGAAGCGCAAGGTCAAGCTCACGCTGCTGACGAACTCGCTGGCGGCCAACGACGAGCCGCTGGTGCACACCGGCTACGTGCGCTACCGCGAGCGGCTGCTCAAGGGCGGCGCGGACCTGTACGAGCTGAGCCCCCAGCGCACCGTCGCGGGCGAGCGCTTCGGCATGTTCGGCAAGTCGCTCGGACGATTGCATTCGAAGACGGCCGCGATCGACAGGACGCGGATCTTCGTCGGCTCGATGAACCTCGACCCGCGCTCGGCGAGCCAGAACACCGAGATGGGCGTGGTGGCCGACAGCCCGCAGCTCGCGCGCGAGATGCTGCGCGTGATCAACATCAGCAAGCTGCAGAACTCCTACCGGCTGCGCCTCGCGAAGAACGGCGGCGGGCTGGAGTGGCTCACGAACGACGGCGAGAAGGAAGTGATCCTGACCTCTGAGCCCGAGGCGGGCTTCTTCCAGCGGCTCTACAACCGGCTGATCGCGCCCATCGTGCCCGAGACGCTGCTGTAGGCGGGGCGGCCCGGGCGCGCCGGCCGATACCGCGGGTAGCGGCCAGGACGACGCGCGCACTTTTCATGCGGCGCACGGAACGCCGGCGGTCGAGCATCGGCGGCACCTCCACCACCCGCCGAACCATGCCTGTTCCATTCCAACGCGTCTGCATCGAGAGCGCCGGCCATTTCATGCCGGGCGAACCTGTTCCCAACGAGCGCATGGATGCCTACATCGCGCCGCTCGACCGCATGTCGGAGCGCATCAAGCGGCGCATCCTGGCCGAGAACGGCATCCGCACGCGGCACTACGCGATCGACGAAGACGGCGCGACGCGCCACACCAACGCGCAGATGGCAGCCGCCGCGATCCGCGACTGCCTGCGGCGCGGCGGCGCGGAGCTCTCGCGCGTCTCGCTGCTCGCGAGCGGCTCGTCGGGCGGCGACGCGCTGATGCCCGGCTTCGCGAACATGGTCCAGGGCGAGCTGGCCGCCGCGCCGATGGAGACGCTGTCGGTGCACGGCATCTGCGCCGCGGGCGTGTCGGCGATCCAGTCGGCCGCGCAGGGCATCGAGCTCGGCACGCACCGCGCGGCGCTCGCGGTGGCGAGCGAGATGCCCTCGCGCCTGTTCAAGCGCTCGCGCTTCGCCGCGCGCGGCTACGACACGGACTTCGATTCGCACTTCCTGCGCTGGATGCTCTCGGACGGCGCGGGCGCGCTGCTGCTGTCCGGCGCGGGGGCCGCGCTCGCCGGCCGGCCCGGGCTGCGCCTGCGGCTCAAGTGGGTGCACCAGCGCGCGTTCTCGGGCGACTACCCGGTCTGCATGCAGCTGGGCCTGAGCGCGGACCGCACGCGCGGCCATCTGGACTTCGCCTCCTGGGCCGAGGCCGAGGCCGCGGGCGCGCTCTCGCTGCGGCAGGACATCCGGCTGCTGCCGCACCTGTTCGACATCGGCATCCACGAGTACGCGGCGCTGGTGCGCGACGGCTGGGTCGATCCGAAGCGGGTCGACCATTTCCTGTGCCACTACTCGTCGGAGAAGTTCATCCCGGTGGTCGAGGACCTGATGCGCAAGGCCGGCCTCGCGATCCCGCGCGAGCGCTGGTGGAGCAACCTGGCCTGGCGCGGCAACACCGGCGCGGCATCGATCCTGGTCATGCTGTCCGAATTCGTGCAGACGCGGCCGCTCGCGCCCGGCGAGCAGATCTTCTGCTACGTGCCCGAGTCGGGGCGCTTCATGGCGGCCTACATGCTGCTCGAGGTCGAGGCGGCCGAGGCGCCCGAGACGTCCGCCACGGCCGCCCCGCGCGCGGCGGCGGCGTCGGCCGACGAGCCGCCGATCGCGCCGCCGCACGACCCGGCCGCGGCGCCCGCGGGCCTCGGCCCGCTCCTGACCGAGCTGGCCGGCATCTGGCACGACTACCGTTCGCAGGTCTGGCGCACGCCGCTGATCCGCCGCATCCGCGAACGGCGCTTCGCGCAGTCCGACTATGTGAACTGGATGGCGCAGTGGATTCCGCAGGTGCGCGAAGGCAGCCGCTGGATGCGCGCGGGCGCCGCCTCGCTGAGCGGGCCCTACCAGGCGCTGGCGGCGCTGATCGGCGTCCACGCGGGCGAGGAGCAGCACGACTTCCAGATCCTGTTCGGCGACTACCGCAAGGCCGGCGGAACGGTGGCCGACATCGAGCGGCTGCGCCGCAATCCCGGCGGCGAGGCGCTCAACGCCTACCTGCATGCGCTGGCGGCGACGCCCGATCCGGTCGGCCTGCTGGGCGCGATCTACGTCATCGAAGGCACGGGGCAGCGCATCGTGCCCGCGCTGCTGCCGCTGATCAAGGCCGGGCTGAAGCTGCCGCCCGACGCCTTCCGCTTCCTCGAATACCACGGCCACAACGACCAGCAGCACCTCGACCGCTGGCTCGCCGCCGTCGAGATCGCGCTCGCCGCGGACGCGGGCCGGGGCTGCGCGGCGCGCCAGATCGTCGAGACGGCGCGGCACACGGCCGCGCTCTACCTGCTGCAGTTCCGGCATGTCACCGAAGGGGCGGCGCCATGAACCCGACGCCCGACTTCCTCGCACGGGCGCACGACGAGCGCGATCCCAGCCCCTGGCTCGCGCTCTACCTCGACCAGAGCACGCCGCTGCCCGACGACGTCAAGGCCGCATGGCTGGCCGATTCGAGCTCGGCCTCGCGCCAGTACCTGCTGCCGTTCCTGCGGCCCGTGGCCCGGCTCGCGATCGTGCTCATCCAGGTGCTGAAGGTGTTCGTGCCGCGCCGCTGGTCGCACTCGAAGCTGCTGCACCGGCTGCTGGCGCGCGGCCTCAGGCACTTCGTCTCGCCGGAGGCCAACTGGCTGATCCTGCGGCATTTCCATCTGGGGTCGCAGGTGCTGGCCTTCATCGGCCGCAATTCGCCCGTGCCGGTGGCGACCTCGCCGCTGGAGCCGGCCGACCTCGACGCGCTCGAGGACGAGATGTTCCTGCGGCACGACCTGAACCTGTTCAATTTCGTGATCCGCCTCAACCAGGCGCTGCGGGCGCAGGGGCGGGCGCTCGGCAGGCCGGAGGCGCTGGACTTCTCGATGCTCCGGGAGCCGGCGCCCCGGCTCGCCGACATGCCGCGCGGCCGGCTCAACGTGCTCGACCTGCAGAGCGCGATCGAGCTGTTCACGCCGCTCTACCAGCTGATGCTCACGGACAACGATTTCTGGCGCGCCGCGAATTCGCTGCAGCTCGACGAAACCATCGGCATCTACGCCGCCACGCTGCTCGGCGCACCGGAGCACCTGGTCCTGGTCAACAACAAGCATCCGCTGGTGCCGCTGTCCACGCTGCGGGCCGGCCACCGGCTGGTGATCCACGGGCTGTCGACCGAGATGCTGCATTGCCTGCTGCAGCGCATGCGGGACGCCCGGGAGACAGCCACACCGCCGGGGCAGGCACTTGCATCGGCGTATGCTGCCCCCAGATGCGAACCATGAACACGACCCGAAATCCGTCTCCCAAGACCGATCTGGCAGTGACCCACGTGCTGGCTCAACTGCTGGAGCGGCTCGAGCACAGCGCCGTTCCCGTGGGCGCCGAGCAGTACCGCTCGGTCGTCGAGCACCTGGTGCAGGAATTCAACGAAGTCGCGCCCGGCGCCGACCTGGGGCGCCTGCTCGACGCCTACCCGGCCGCTGCCGAGGTCTACGAGAACCTCAATTACCAGCATGCGGGCCTGTGCCGCTCGGGGCTCGACGCGGCGCTGGCCGCCGAGGTCGGCGCGCGCAAGGTCATCGAGCGCGCGAAGCGCCTCGCGAGCGAACCGAAGAAGGACGAAGCCAATGGCCAAAGCTGAGGTCAAGACCGCCGTGCTGGCCGACGGCCTGCGCTACAAGTCGAAGGCGCCGGGCTCCCCGTTCCGGGCCTCGGCCTCGTTCAGCGGCGCGACCATGTCCTGCTTCATGTGCGGCAAGCACCGGGTGCGCTCGCAGCTGCGCACGCGGCAGGTGCTGGGCAAGGCGCAGACCGTCTGCGCGCCTTCCTGCAAGGCGCTCGACGAATCCCTGGCCTGATTCCGGAATTGGCCGAATTAACAGGGGCGCGCGACGCTTTCGCGACATGCCCGGGCCCCGTCGCGCCCGTCATTTTTTCCTTCGACATCGGCCGTATTTGGATATACAGTTAGAAACAATTGATGCAAGTGATTTCATCAATCCAAAGTTCTAATTCAGCCAACGGTCAATGATTCTGGAATCAAATCGGCGGTGCCTCACGCCGCATGATCTGCAAAGGACCTGCCATGGGTAAATCTCGTCACGTGGTCATGCAGGTCGTCAGGCGTTCCTCCGGGAGCGCGACGCACCATGTCGAATTCCTCATGGACGACATCTTTGCCGAGCGCCTGCGCCAGCTCCGCTCGCTGGTTCCCCCGCTGGGCAGCCTCAACAAGCAGCGCGACCTCGTGATCGACAAGGTGCGCGTGCGGCTGCCGAATGCCGTCTGGCGCACCGGGCGCGAGGTCGACAACGAGGTGGAGGGTTCCTGCATCGTCATCTCCTCGGAAGGCTCGTTCAACTGCGGCGGCAAGGACCGCCTGACGCGCGAGAAGCTCGTCACCTACAACTTCCCGATCGGCCGCCTCGTCGAACTGCATGCCGAGCGCCCGGACGGTGAGACCCTCTACATCCGCGACGGCACCTTCGCCAACGATGAGCCCGCGGATTCGGCGGCCGGCCTCTGGGTCGCCTCGCTGCACGAACCCGAGACGACGATGCGCGTGCCCGACGCGCCGTCGGACTTCGACACGCTGCACGACCTCACCATGCGGCCCGAGCAGCGCCCGGGCGCGCCGGCGCGCGGGGCGATCTTCTACTGAAGCGCGGCGGCCGCGCCGCCCACGGGCGTGTACTGCGCGCGGTTGGCCTCGAGCCAGCGCGCGGCGAGCGCGCTGTCCTGCTGGGAAGGGTGGAAGTCGGCGCGGAAATAGCGGCGCCAGGCACTCCAGTTGCCGCGCAGCAGCCCGTCGCGGCCGAACAGGATGCGCGCCGCGCTCTTCCAGGTGGCCCACCGCCAGAGCTGGCCCTCGCGGCGCAGGTTGTCGACGGTCTGGCGCATCAGGTCGCCGAGGAACATCACGGTCACGCGGCGGAACCAGCGCGTGCGCCAGGCGTCCGAGCCCGCGGCCGCCCGGTAGATGTCGAAGGCGACCGACTTGTGCTCGAGTTCCTCGGCGCTGTGCCAGAGCCACATGGTCTTCAGGCGCGGCTCGGCGCCCTCGAGCACCTCGGGGTGGGCCAGCAGCCATTCGGCGAACATGGCGGTGAAATGCTCGGTCGCGGCGGTCACCGCGAGCGCATGGCGCGGGTCGGCGCCTTCCATCAGCGTCATGCGGCGGCTCGCGCGCTCGGTCCAGCGGTCCACCAGCCCCTGCTGCTCGAGGTGCTGGTTGAAGAGGGTGTGGATGCGCCGGTGCGTGGCCTCCTGGCCGACGAAGCCGCGCACCTCGGCGCGGTACCGGTCCTGCACTTCGGCCGGCAGGGTGGCGAGCGCGTCGCGCACGGCGTCGATGAAGAACTGCTCGCCGAAGGGAAAGCTCATCGACAGCGCGTTGAAGAATGCGGTGGAGAATGCGTCGCCGCCGCACCAGTTGCGCGCGAAGGGCGTCTGCAGGTCGATCAGGAGGCGGCGAACCACGAGCTCGGTCATGAAAACCATCCTTGGAATTGCATCTGGTACACAGTCGTACCAGATGCGCCATGGTGCGCCGGATCGTTGGTACCGTCAAGTACCAAAGCGTAGGAAAATGCGTCGTCCATGAGCATCGCGATCGAAAAAACCTGGCCGGCCGGCGCCGACGGCGAGCCGGTGCACGAGCACTACGGCCGGCTGCTCGAGGGCATGGCGCGCGCCGTCGCGGCCAAGGGCTATGCGGACACGACCATCGCCGACATCGTGCGCGAGGCGGCGGTCTCGCGCCGCACCTTCTACGAGCACTTCACGACCAAGGCCGAATGCCTGGTGGCGCTCTACGAGGCCGCGAGCAAGCTCGCGCTGCGGGCGGTCAGCGAGGCCTTCGATCCGGCCCAGCCCTGGCATGCCCAGGTGGAGCGGGCGATCACGGCCTATTTCGGCTACCTCGGCCAGGACCCGGTGCTGCTGCGGACCCTGTTCGTGGAGATCCTGGGGCTCGGCATGCCGGGGCTCGCGGCGCGGCGCCGGGTCAATGCGGAGATCGCGAGCTTCATCCAGGCCGCGATCAACGGCAGCGCGGGCGAGGGCGCAGGCCCCGCGGCGCACCTGACGGGCGAGATGGCGATGACGGTGGTGGGCGGCATCAACGAACTGGTGCTGCAGGCCATCGAGGAGGACCGCGCGGGCGAACTCGACCGGCTGGTCACGCCCGCGACGCGGCTGGTGCGCGCGGTGGCGGCCGAGAGCGCCAGGCGCTGAGGCCGGGCGCTCAGGCCGGGCGGGCCTGCGCCGGATCGTAGAAGAACTCTTCCTCCGCGATACGGTCGCCCGTCCAGCGCTGCCAGGCGAGCTCTTCCATGCGCATGGTCCGGCCGTCCTTGAATCGGAACGCGAAGATCCAGCGGATCACGACGTGGTCGCCGTTCACCAGCACGGGGCGCACGCAGGTCGATGCCACCGAGGCCGTGCGCTCGAGCACGGCCCGCTCATGGGCGACGAGCGCGTCGCGGCCGCGCCGGGGCTCGGCGCGGTTCTCGCGCATGGTGGCGTTCTCGGTGTAGTAGTCCTCGATGGCCTGGGCATGCGCGCCGCTTTCCACGGCGGCGATGAAGGCCTCGAGGCGTTCGGCCGAAGGCATCAGCCCTTGACCTTCACTTCGACGCGGCGCGCCTCGCTTTCCGGGCCGGCGGCCTGGGTCTGCTCGGGCTTGGCGAGCTCGACCTTGTCCGCCGGCGCGCCGGCGGCCTTGAGCGCCTCGCCCACGGCCATGGCGCGCTGCTTGGCGAGTTCCGCGTTCCTGGCCGGGTCGCCCGTGGCATCGTGGTAGCCGCTCACGAGCACGGTGCTGCCGCTCTGCACCGCCTTGATGACGTCGGCCAGCGCCTCCTTCGCATTCGGCGCGAGCTCGGCCTTGCCGCTCTCGACGTAGAACTTCACCACCCCGTTCTCGACCTTGACGGCCGCGGCTTCCGCGGCATCCGCGGTGCCCTGCGCTATTAAGCCGACGACCGGTTTGCGCTGGTGTTCGCGTATCCCGCCGGCGGCGCGCTCTGCCGCGTCGCCGGCGACTTCGCCCACCAT
>CBHTTS010000119.1:0-14175 GCA_966095775.1 uncultured Variovorax sp.
GGCCACGTCAACAACGTCGTCTACTACAGCTGGTTCGACACCGCGGTCAACGCGCTCCTGATCGAGCGCGGCGCGCTCGACATCCACCAGGGGCAGACCATCGGCTTCGTGGTCGAGACCCAGTGCAACTACTTCGCGCCGGTGGCGTTCCCGCAGACGGTGGAGGCGGGCATCCGCGTGGCCCATGCGGGCCGCAGCAGCGTGCGCTACGAGATCGCGCTGTTCGCCGAAGGCGCCGACACCGCGGCCGCGCAGGGCCACTTCGTGCACGTGTACGTGGACCGCGCCACCCAGCGGCCGGTGCCGCTGCCCGAGGCGCTGCAGCGCGTGGTCGAGTCGCTCAAGGCCTGAGCGGCGGCGCCCCAACGCGAAACGGCGCCTTGCGGCGCCGTTCCGGTTGCGGGATGCGCGCGGCCCCGGGGGCCGCCACGCTTCTTACATGGTCTTCTTCATGGCCTTGATTTCGGCCTTGCCCTTCGACTCCTCGGCCTTGGCCTGCTTCACGCAGGCGTCCTTGGCGTCGCCCTTCTGGTCGTCGCACTTTTCCTTGGCGACTTCGTAGGTGGCCTTGACCTTTTCCTCGGCGACCTTGCGCGCATGGGCGTCGCTCGGCTTGTACTGCTGTTCGAGCTCGGCCTTGGCCACGTCTTCCTTGCCCTTGGCTTCCTTCTGGCAGACGTCCTTGGCGTTGTCCTTCATGGCGTCGCACTGCGCCTTGGCGGCCTTGTAGTCGGCCTCGATCTTTTCCTTGGCCGCCTTGTATTCGTCCTGGGTCATGGCCGAGGCCTGCGTCGCCATGAAGCAGGTGGAGGCCAGGGCCAGCATGATCAGATGTTTTTTCATGGGTACCTCTTTCTTTCTTGGGGGGATCTTCGGTCAGTACTTCTCGTACCAGAGGCTGTCGGGCGTGCGTCCGTCGCGGGACTCCCATTCCTTGACCTGCTTCTCGGCTTCGTCGCGGCTGATGCCGTGGCGCTCCTGGATGCGGCCGAGCAGCTGGTCGCGCTTGCCGGCGATGACGTCGAAGTCGTCGTCGGTCAGCTTGCCCCATTGCTCCTTGACCTTGCCCTTGAGCTGCTTCCAGTTGCCTTCGATGGTGTCCTTGTTCATGCGAATCTCCTTGAAAGTGGATCCAGCGGGCGTGTTGCCGCCGTGAGAGCACTCTCGCGGGACCGATTCACCACGGCGGTAGGACGCCCTGTGCGGGGGCCGTAGGCACAAGTCGACGGCGCCCGTGATAATCGGACGGACGCCGAAAAGCCGAGACAACGCGCGCCGTACCATGATCATCCACAGCCTGCTCGATACCGACCTCTACAAGTTCACCATGATGCAGGTCGTGCTGCATCACTTTCCCGGCGCCCGGGTCGAGTACCGGTTCAAGTGCCGCAACCCCGGCATCGACCTGGCGCAGTTCGCGGGCCAGATCCGCGAGGAGGTGCGCAGCCTCTGCTCGCTGCAGTTCCGCGACGCCGAACTCGCGTACCTGCGCTCGATGCGCTTCATCAAGAGCGACTTCGTCGACTTCCTCGGCCTGTTCCGCCTCAACGAGAAGTACATCAGCATCACGCCGCAGTCCTCGGGCGAGCTCGAGATCCGCATCAAGGGGCCGTGGCTGCACACCATCCTGTTCGAGATCCCGGTGCTCGCGATCGTGAACGAGGTCTACTTCCGCAACACGCAGAAGAAGCCCGACTTCGACGAGGGCCGCCGCCGCCTCGAGACCAAGATCGCCCAGCTGCAGGACGCGGGCTTGGCCGACCTCAAGATCGCCGACTACGGCACGCGCCGCCGCTTCTCGAAGGACTGGCACGAGGAGGTGCTGCGCACGCTGGCCGCGCGGCTCGGCGCCGTGACCTCGCCGGCCGCCACGCCGCGGCCCGGCGACCGGCTGCCCCAGCTCGCGGGCACGAGCAACGTGCTCTACGCGATGAAGCTCGGAATGATCCCGCTCGGCACCATGGCGCACGAATACCTCCAGGCCTGTCAGGCGCTGGGCCCGCGGCTGCGCGACAGCCAGGTCTTCGGCTTCGAGACCTGGGCGCGCGAGTACCGCGGCGACCTCGGGATCGCGCTGTCCGACGTCTACGGCATGAGCGCCTTCCTGCGCGACTTCGACCTCTATTTCTGCAAGCTGTTCGACGGCGCGCGCCACGACAGCGGCGATCCGTTCCAGTGGGGCGAGCGCATGCTCGCGCATTACGCCGCCAACCGCGTCGACCCGCGCACCAAGACGCTGATCTACAGCGACAGCCTGACGGTGCCGCGCACCATCGAGCTCTATCAGCAGTTCCGCGGCCGCTGCCAGCTCGCGTTCGGCATCGGCACCAACCTCACCAACGACCTCGGCTACGAGCCGCTGCAGATCGTCATCAAGATGATCAACTGCAACGGCCAGCCCGTGGCCAAGCTCTCCGACACCCCCTCGAAGAACATGTGCGAGGACGAGAAATACCTGGCGTACCTGCGCCAGGTGTTCGAGATCGAGCAGCCGCCCGCCTGACACCGTCTGGTACGGTAGCGCCCCATGAAAAAAACGATCCGCCTCGCGGCAGCCGCGCTGCTGCCGATGATGTTTCCCGCGCTCGCGACGGCCGCCGAGTTCGACGCCAGCAGGCTCTCGCCGCTGTGGGGCGTGCCGTTCGCCGGCATCCTGCTGTCGATCGCGCTGATGCCGCTCGCCGCGCCCGCGGTCTGGCACCACCACTACGGCAAGATCTCGGCCGCCTGGGCGCTGGCCTTCCTGCTGCCCTTCGCCGCGATCCACGGGCCGTCGCTCGCGGGCGTG
The DNA here is from genome assembly GCA_966095775.1 of uncultured Variovorax sp. GTDB lineage: Bacteria > Pseudomonadota > Gammaproteobacteria > Burkholderiales > Burkholderiaceae_C > Variovorax. Next base: position 2,789 of record CBHTTS010000119.1, read on the forward strand.
CAGCTCGTGCATGCGCTGCTGGCGGAGTACATCCCCTTCATCGTCCTGCTGACGGCGCTCTTCACGGTGGCCGGCGGCATCCACATCCGCGGCAACCTGCACGGGGCGCCGGGGCTCAACACGGCGCTGCTCGCGATCGGCGCGGTGCTCGCGAGCTTCATGGGGACCACCGGCGCCTCGATGCTGCTGGTCCGCCCGCTGATCCGCGCCAACGACAACCGCGTGCACAAGGCGCACGTGGTGGTGTTCTTCATCTTCATCGTCTCGAACGTCGGCGGCTCGCTCACGCCGCTGGGCGACCCGCCGCTCTTCCTCGGCTTCCTCAAGGGCGTGGACTTCTTCTGGACCGCAAAGAACATCCTGCCCGAGACGCTGTTCGTGCTCGCCGTGCTGCTCGCGCTGTTCTACGCGATCGACCGCCACTACTACCGGAAGGAGGGCGTGCTGCCGTTCGACCCGACGCCCGACACGCCGCGCATCGGCTTCGACGGCGCGGCCAACTTCGCGCTGCTCGGCGGCATCGTGTTCTTCGTGCTGCTCTCGGGCATCTGGAAGTCGCCCCTGGGCTTCGAGGTCTTCGGCACCCACGTCGGCCTGCCGGGCCTGGTGCGCGACCTCGGACTGATCGCGATTCTGCTGGTCTCGCTCAAGATCACGCCGGCCAAGGTGCATGCCGACAACCAGTTCGAATGGGGGCCCATGGCCGAGGTCGCGAAGCTGTTCGCGGGCATCTTCCTGACCATCATCCCGGTGATCGCGATGCTCAAGGCCGGGGTCCAGGGGCCGTTCGGCGCGGTGATCGCGGCCGTCACGCGCCCCGACGGGCAGCCCGACCCGGCGATGTACTTCTGGGCCACGGGCCTGCTGAGCTCGTTCCTCGACAACGCGCCCACCTACCTGGTGTTCTTCAACACCGCGGGCGGCGACGCCGCGGTGCTCATGACGCAATTCGCGACCACGCTCGCGGCGATCTCGGCCGGCGCCGTGTTCATGGGCGCCAACACCTACATCGGCAACGCGCCCAACCTCATGGTCAAGGCCATCGCCGAGAGCCGCGGCGTGCGCATGCCGAGCTTCTTCGGCTACATGGCATGGTCGGTCGGCATCCTGGTCCCGCTGTTCGTCCTTTCCACCTTCATCTTCTTCCGCTAGGCACAGACATCATGAGCAAGCCCAAGATCCTGGTCGCGCGCGCGATCTTCCCCGAGACCCTCGAGCGCCTTTCCCAGCACTTCGAGGTCGAGTCGAACCAGGCCGACGAGACCTGGAGCAAGGCCCAGCTGATCGCCAGGCTGCAGGGCAAGCAGGGCGCCTTCACCACGGGCAGCGAGCGCATCGACGCCGAGCTGCTCGACGCCTGCCCCGACCTGAAGATCTGCGCCAACATGGCCGTGGGCTACAACAACTTCGACGTCGACGCGATGACCGCGCGCGGCGTGCTGGCCACCAACGCGCCCGACGTGCTGACCGAGACCACGGCCGACTTCGGCTTCGCGCTCTTGATGGCGACCGCGCGCCGCATCGCCGAGAGCGAGCATTTCCTGCGCGCGGGCAAGTGGGAGAAATGGAGCTACGACATGTTCGCGGGCTCCGACATCCACGGCGCCACGCTCGGCATCATCGGCATGGGCCGGATCGGGCAGGGCATCGCCAAGCGCGGCGCGCACGGCTTCGGCATGAAGGTGGTCTACCACAACCGTTCGCGCCTCGACGCCGCGCTCGAGGCCGAATGCAAGGCCGCCTACCTGAGCAAGGAGGAGCTGCTGAAGACGGCCGACCACGTGGTGCTCGTGGTGCCGTACTCGGCGGCCTCGCACCACACCATCGGCGCGGCCGAGCTCGCGCTGATGAAGCCCACCGCCACGCTCGTGAACATCGCGCGCGGCGGCATCGTCGACGACGCGGCGCTGGCCGAGGCGCTGCGCGAGAAGCGCATCGCGGCGGCCGGGCTCGACGTGTTCGAGGGCGAGCCCAAGGTCCATCCCGGGCTGCTGAGCGTGCCGAACGTGGTGCTGACGCCGCACATCGCGAGCGCCACCGTGCCCACGCGGCGCGCCATGGCGAACCTCGCGGCCGACAACCTGATCGCCTGGTTCGGCGGCAAGGGCCCGCTGACGCCGGTGACGCCCGTGCCGGCCGCCGGTTGAACCACCCCGGGACGAGACAGCGACCGAAACTTGGAAACCAGTGAATTGATCCTCCTTCTGCTGGCCGCGCTCGCGGTCGTGCAGCTCGTGCTCGTCGTGTGGCTGCTCGCGCGCCGCCAGCCCCCGCCCGACCACGGCGAGCTGCTCGCCGTGCTGGCCGCCATGGGCGCGGCCAACGAGCGCACCGAACGCGAGCTGCGCCACGAGATCGGCGAGAGCTCGCGCGGCGCCCGGCAGGAGACCGCGCAGGCCTTCGCCACCTTCCAGCAGGCGCTGGTGCAGCAGGGCGCCGAAGCCACGCGCACGCAGAACGCCCAGTTCGACGGCTTCTCGCAGCAGCTCGCCACGCTGCAGAAGAACCTCGGCGACACGCTCAACACGCAGCTGCAGGGCCTGAGCGAATCGAACGCGCGGCGCCTGGCCGAGGTCCGCGCCACCATGGAGGCGCAGCTCGCCCAGCTGCAGCAGACCAACACCGCCAAGCTCGACGAGATGCGCAGGACCGTCGACGAGAAGCTCCAGAGCACGCTCGAGGCGCGGCTCGGCGAGAGCTTCAAGCAGGTGGCCGAACGCCTCGAGCAGGTGCACAAGGGGCTCGGCGAGATGCAGACGCTGGCCGTCGGCGTGGGCAGCCTGCAGCGCGTGCTGACCAACGTGAAGACGCGCGGCGTGTTCGGCGAGGTGCAGCTCGAGGCGCTGCTCGAGCAGGTGCTCACGGCCGACCAGTACGCGCGCCAGATCGAGACCAAGCCGCGCAGCGGCCAGCGCGTCGACTTCGCGATCCGCTTCCCCGGCCGCGGCGACGACGGCGCGCCGGTGTGGCTGCCGATCGACGCCAAGTTCCCGCGCGACGACTACGAGCGCCTGATCGAGGCCCACGAGCGCGCCGATGCCGCGGGCGCCGAGCTCGCGGCCAAGGCCCTCGAGGCGCGCGTGCGCAGCGAGGCCAAGTCGATCGCCGAGAGCTACCTCGCCGCGCCGCACACCACCGACTTCGCGATCATGTTCCTGCCGGTCGAGAGCCTCTATGCCGAGGTGCTGCGCCGTCCGGGCCTGATGGACGCGATCCAGCGCCAGCACCGCGTGACGCTGGCCGGGCCGACGACCCTGCTCGCGATGCTCAACAGCCTGCACATGGGCTTTCGCACGCTGGCGCTCGAGCAGCAGGCCTCCGAGGTCTGGAAGGTGCTGGGTGCGGTCAAGACCGAGTTCGAGCGCTACGGCGAATGGGTCTCGCGCATCAAGGAGCAGGTGGCCAAGGCCTCCGACACCATCGACAAGGCCGACACCCGCGCCAAGCAGATGCGGCTCGCGCTGCGCAAGGTCGAGGCGCTGCCCGAGGCCCAGTCGCAGGCGCTGCTGCCGCCCACCGCCGACAGCGAGGGCGACGACACCCCGTGAAAGGTTCCGAACTGCTGCGCGTGATCGGCGCCCAGGTGTGCCTGCACGCGACCATGGCCGGCATGCGGCTCGCGACGCCGCTGCTGGCGCTGCAACAGGGCTACAGCGCCGCGGCGGTCGGCCTGCTGATCGCGCTGTTCGCGCTCACGCAGGTGTTCCTCGCGCTGCCCGCGGGGCGCTTCGCGGACCGGCACGGCTTCAAGCGGCCGCTCTGGCTGTCGGTGCTGGCGGCCGCGGCCGGCGCGGGGCTGGCGCTGGTGTTCCCCGTCTTTCCGGTCATGTGCCTGTCGGCGCTCCTGACCGGCGGCGCCACCGGCGCGACCGTGATCGCGCTGCAGCGCCACGTCGGCCGCTCGGCAACCGACGCGACGCAGCTCAAGCGCGTGTTCAGCTGGCTCGCCATCGCGCCCGCGATCGCCAATTTCGTCGGGCCCTTCCTCGCCGGCCTGCTGATCGACCATGCGGGGCGCGCCCCTGCGGACATGCTGGCCTTCCGGGTCTGCTTCGCGGTCATGGCGCTGCTGCCCGTGGCCTGCTGGATGCTGGCGCGCGGCGCCCACGAGCCGCCGCCCGCGGCCCCCGCGGCGGGCGCCGCGCCGACGCGCGCCTGGGACCTGCTGCGCGAGCCGATGTTCCGGCGCCTGCTGTTCGTCAACTGGCTGCAGTCCTCGAGCTGGGACGTGCATGCCTTCGTGCTGCCGGTGCTGGGCCACGACCGCGGCATCGGCGCCTCGGTGATCGGCTCGATCCTCGGCGCCTTCGCGGTGGCCGCCGCGGCGATCCGCATGGTGCTGCCGATCATCGCCTCGCGCGCTTCGGAGCGCAGCGTGATCCTGAGCTCCACCGTGGTGACCGCCGCGGTGTTCGCGGTCTACCCGCTGCTCGGCTCGGCCTGGACCATGGGCCTCTGTTCGGTGATCCTGGGCTTCGCGCTCGGCGCGGTGCAGCCGATGGTCATGAGCATGCTGCACCAGATCACGCCGCATGCGCGGCATGGCGAGGCGCTGGGCCTGCGGCTCATGACCATCAACGCCTCGAGCGTGGCGATGCCGATGCTGTTCGGTTCGCTGGGCGCGCTGATCGGCATCGCGGGCGTGTTCTGGGTCGTGGGCGGCGTGGTCGCGCTCGGCGCGCGCGCGACCTGGGGCCTGAAGGCGCCGGAGCAGGGGAGCGCGCGGCACCCCTGAAAGCCCTGCCTCAGGGCCCGCGGCGCGGCTAGAGCTTGTAGAAGCGCCGGATCGCGTTCCAGGCGTCCTCGGGCGTGTCGACGTACTCGAACAGGTTCACGTCGCCGGGCGAGATCACGCCTTCCTCGACCAGGAAGTCGAAGTCGATCAGCTTCTTCCAGTAGTCCGAGCCGAACAGCACGATCGGCACGGGCTGCGACTTGCGCGTCTGCACCAGCGTGATCACCTCGAACAGCTCGTCGAGCGTGCCGAAGCCGCCGGGGAAGGCCACCAGCGCCTTCGCGCGCATCATGAAATGCATCTTGCGGATCGCGAAGTAGTGGAACTTGAAGCTCAGCGCGGGCGTGACGTAGGGGTTGGCCGCTTCCTCCATCGGCAGCGCGATCGCCAGGCCGACCGAGAGGCCGCCGCCCTCGTGGGCGCCGCGGTTGGCCGCCTGCATGATGCCGGGGCCACCGCCGGTGCAGATGAAGAGCTTGTCCTCCGGCTCCTTGTCGCTGCTGTACTGCGCGACCAGCTTGCCGAAGGCGCGCGCCCTCTCGTAGTAGTGCGAGCTGCGCGCGAGGCGCCGCCAGCGCTCGGCCGCGGCGGTGTCGCCGCTGGCCTCGGCCTCGGCGAGCAGGGCGGCGGACTCTTCCTCGCTGCGGAAGCGGGCGCTGCCGAAGACGACGATGGTGTTCTCGATGCCGTGGGCGCGTTGCTCGAGGTCGGGCTTCATGAGCTCGAGCTGCATGCGGATGCCGCGGGTCTCGCGGCGCAGCAGGAACTCGGGATCGGCGAAGGCGATGCGCGAGGGATCGGGATCGAGCGGAAGGCCTTTCTCGGCGTGCGTCTTGAGCGTGGCCCAGGCGTCCGCGAGGCGTTTGTCGTGAAGGTCGTGCGTGTTGTTCATGAAGGCTCTGCGAGGGGATTCACCGCATTGTGCAGCGTCGCGGCCGGCGCGCCCGGCCATGAAAAAAGGCTCCTCGCGGAGCCTTCGTTCGGTGCCGGGCGGCGGCGCGCGGCCGCGGGGGCTCAGACGCGCTTGCGGTATTCGCCGGTGCGGGTGTCGATTTCGATCTTGTCGCCTTGCGAGACGAACAGCGGCACGGGCACTTCGAAGCCGGTGGCGATCTTGGCGGGCTTCATGACCTTGCCCGAGGTGTCGCCCTTGACGGCCGGCTCGGTCCAGGTGATCTCGCGCTCGACGCTGGTGGGCAGTTCGACCGAGATGGCCTTGCCTTCGTAGAACACCACCTCGGCGGGCATGCCTTCCTCGAGGTAGTTCAGGGCGTCGCCCATGTTCTCGGCCTCGACTTCGTACTGGTTGTACTCGCCGTCCATCCAGACGTACATCGGGTCGGCGAAGTAGGAGTAGGTGCACTCCTTCTTGTCGAGCACGATCTGGTCCATCTTGTCGTCGGCCTTGAAGACCACTTCGGTGTTGAAGTTGGCGATCAGGCTCTTCATCTTCATGCGCACGGTGGCGCTGTTGCGGCCGCCGCGGCTGTATTCGGTCTTGAGCACGACCATCGGGTCCTTGCCGTGCATGATCACGTTGCCGGCGCGGATTTCTTGAGCGATTTTCATATCAGGTTCTCTGGATGTTGGCCGCTCGGTGCGCGGGGCCCTCAAGGCGTTGGAGGCCCCGCGGTACAGGTCCCGCGGCAGGTTTGGCGGAGAGCATCTCGGGCGTGTCGACCCGGACCGAAATCCGCAAAGCCCGCTATTTTAGCTTTTTCCGGCGACCCAGTGCCGCAATTGCGTGACCAAGTCCTGCTGGCCGAGCAGCTTTTCGCGCGCGGCGCGCACCGTGTCGCCCCAGGGCCCCAGCGGTGGGAGCGGCGCCAGGCGCTCGCCGCCGAAGCCGTTCCAGGCGTGGTGGAAGCGCCGCAGCGCGTCCGGCGCGCCGAGCCAGTCGAGCCAGGCCCCGAGCTTCACGTGGTGGGCGTCGTCGTCCTGGGGGTAGATCTGCCAGACCAGCGGGGCGCCGGCCCAGAGGGCGCGCACCACCGAATCCTCGCCGCGCACGAAGTTGAGGTCGCAGGCCCAGAGCAGGTGGTCGAAGTCGGGCTGGGTCAGGTACGGCAGGTACGAGATCGACAGCGCGCCGAAGCCGGCGAGCGCCTCCTCGGGATGGCCCTGGTCGGCAAAGAAGGCCCTGACCGCGTGCGCCGCGCGGCCGGAGGTCACGAGCAGCCGGGTGGCCTCGCCGCCCGCGGCGAGCCGCCCCAGCAGCTCGGCGAGCGCGGGCGGTTCGTAGCAGAACAGCGACACCAGGCGCTCGCCTTCGCGCCAGGGGATCTGCTGCGCCGCGAGCCAGGCGGCGCGGTCGAAGCGCGCGCGGCGCGCGAGCAGCCCGGGCTCGCGCAGCAGCCCGCCCGTGGCAGGCGTGAACCCCGGGTAGAAGAAACGTTTCGCGAGCCCGGCGCCCGGCCCCTTGAAGACCGGCGAGGGCAGGCCGTGCAGGCGCTCGACGTAGGGTTCGGCCGAGAGGTATTCGAGGTTGATCCAGCTGCGCGCCGGCGCGCCCGGCACCTGCGCCGCCGCCGCGAAAGCCGCGATCAGCGCGGGCGCCGGCTCGCAGCCGAAGGCCTCGATCAGCACCTGCGGCGCCGGCGCGGCGGCCGCTTCGCGCACTGCGGCCGGATCGGACCAGTCGACGAGCTGCACGCCCTCGCGGCCGCCGGGCGCCATCCAGTGCAGTGCCGTGGCGTCGTCGACCCAGAGCCGCACCTGCTCGCCGAGCGCCGCGAGCTGGCTCGACAGGCGCCAGCAGACGCCCAGATCGCCATGGTTGTCGATGACCTTGCAGAAGATGTCCCAGCGCATGGACCCGAGTGTGCCCGTCCCGGCGCCCGCGCGCGAGCCGGCGCTTGGTATGCTGCCCGGCACTTCAACATCCGGAGAGAGAGAAGCCATGCGCATGCCTAGCCGTCGTCGTCGTTTCCCGTTTTCCCCTGGTGCCGCGAGAACCCTGCTCGCGCTGTCGCTGGCCCTCGGCGGCCTCGCCGGCCAGGGCGCCGCGTGGGCGCAGCAGGCGACCGCCTCGCCCACGCCGCAGCAGCAGCGCTTCCGCGAGATCTACAAGGAGCTGATCGAGATCAACACCACCCATTCGGTGGGCGACAACACGCAGGCGGCGCGCGCGATGGAGAAGCGCCTGCTCGACGCGGGCTTCGCGCCCGGCGACATCCAGATCTTCGAGCCGTTCCCGAAGAAGGGCAACCTGGTGCTGCGCTTCAAGGGCGACGGCAGCAAGAAGCCGCTGTTGCTGCTGGCCCACATCGACGTGGTGGAGGCGCGGCGCGAGGACTGGAAGACCGACCCCTTCAAGCTGCAGGAAAGCGGCGGCTATTTCACCGCGCGCGGGGCGATCGACGACAAGGCGATGGCGGCGGCGCTGGTGTCGGTGCTGGCGCAGCTCAAGCAGGAGGGCTTCCGGCCGAAGCGCGACATCATCCTCGCGCTCACCGCCGACGAGGAGCGCGGCGACGCGCTGAGCAACGGCGCCTTCTGGCTGATCAACAACAAGCCCGAGCTGCTGCAGGCGGAGTTCGGCATCAACGAGGGCGGCGGCGGCGAACTGCGCGGCGGCAAGCCCAACCTGCACCGCATGCAGGTGGCCGAGAAGATGTACACCACCTACGTGCTCGAGGCGCGCGACGTGGGCGGCCACAGCTCGGTGCCGACGAAGAACAACCCGATCTACGCGCTGTCGGCCGCGCTCGAGCGGCTCGGCAACTTCGCGTTCCCGATCAAGCTCGCCGACGTGACCAAGACCTACTTCGCGCGCAGCGCGCCGTTCGCGACCGGCCAGCTCGCCGAGGACATGCGCGCGATCGGCGCGGGCAACCCCGATGCCGCCGTGCTCGAGCGCATGACGGCCAACCCGGCCTACAACGCCCAGCTGCGCACCACCTGCGTCGCGACCATGGTGCAGGCCGGCCATGCCGAGAACGCGCTGCCGCAGTCGGCCAAGGCCACGGTCAACTGCCGCATCCTGCCGCACGACGATCCGGAGGAGGTCGAGCGCCAGCTGACGCAGGCGATCGGCAACGACAAGATCGTGCTGCGCAACGTCGGCAAGCCGCTGCGCAGCCCGGCCTCGCCGCTCAACGGCGACCTGGTGAAGACCGTGGAGTCGCTGACGCAGGCGATGTGGCCGGGCGTGCCGGTCGTGCCCGCGATGAGCACGGGCGCCACCGACAGCCGCTTCCTGCGCAACGCGGGCATTCCGATGTACGGCGTGACCGGCATGTTCCTCGACCCGGCCGATGCGCGGGCGCACGGCCTCGACGAGCGCATCGAGATCCAGCGGCTCTACGACGGCCGCGAGTTCCTGTACCGGCTCGTGAGCGAGCTCGCGAAATAACCCGCCGCGGCCGGGGCGGCGGCGGCCGGGCGCCGTCCCGGCGCGCGCGCCGCGCGCCGCGCGCCACAATAGCCGCCATGTCAGACGTGCATTCCGAACAACTGCTCAGCGAAGTCGCGGCGCTGCCGCAACTGCCCGGCGTCTACCGCTATTTCGACGCGGCCGGCGCGGTGCTCTACGTGGGCAAGGCGCGCAACCTCAAGAAGCGGGTCGCCAACTACTTCCAGAAGAACCACGGCGGCACGCGCATCGGCCACATGATCTCGAAGATCGCGCGCATGGAGACCACGGTGGTGCGCTCCGAGGCCGAGGCGCTGCTGCTCGAGAACAACCTGATCAAGACGCTCAAGCCGCGCTACAACATCCTGTTTCGCGACGACAAGAGCTATCCGTACCTGAAGATCGCGTCGCACGAGTTTCCGCGCCTCGCCTACTACCGCGGCGCCGTCGACAAGAAGCACCGCTACTTCGGTCCCTACCCGAGCGCCTGGGCCGTCAAGGAGTCGATCCAGCTGCTGCAGAAGGTGTTCCGGCTGCGCACCTGCGAGGACACGGTCTATGCCAACCGCACGCGGCCGTGCCTGCTCTACCAGATCAAGCGCTGCTCGGGCCCCTGCGTGGGCTACGTCGCGCCCGAGGCCTATGCGCAGGACGTGGCGAGCGCCGAGGCCTTCCTGATGGGCGACACCCAGCTGGTGCTCTCGAAGCTCGAGGCGCGGATGACCGCGCATGCGGAGAAGCTCGAGTTCGAGCAGGCGGCCGAGCTGCGCAACCAGATGTCGGCGATCTCGCGCGTGCTGCACCAGCAGTCGATCGAGATCGCCTCGGACAAGGACGTCGACATCCTCGCGGTCAAGGTGCAGGGCGGCAAGGCCTGCGTCAACCTCGCGATGGTGCGCGGCGGGCGGCACCTGGGCGACCGTGCCTACTTCCCGGTGCACGTGGACGACGCGGCGCAGATCCACCACGACGAGCTCGACGCGGAGGAGGGCGCCGCGCCCGCGCCCGCCGACCCGATCGAGGTGCAGGTGCTCGAAGCCTTCATCGCCCAGCACTACATCGACGTGCCGGTGCCGGCCACGCTGGTGCTGAGCCACCCCGTGGGCCGCGAGCTGATCGAGGCGATTTCGCAGCAGGCCGGGGCGCGCGTGACGGCGGTGTTCCAGCCGCGCGAGCAGCGCCGCCGCTGGCTCGAGATGGCCGAGACCAACGCCGGCCTGCAGCTCGCCCGGCTGCTGGCCGAGGAGGGCTCGCAGCAGGCGCGCACGCGCGCGCTGGCCGACGCGCTCGAGCTCGCGCCCGACGACCTCGACAACTTCCGCGTCGAGTGCTTCGACATCTCGCACACCGCGGGCGAAGCCACCCAGGCCTCGTGCGTGGTGTTCGAGCGCCACGCGATGCAGAACCGCGAGTACCGGCGCTACAACATCGAGGGCATCACGCCCGGCGACGACTATGCGGCGATGCGCCAGGTGCTGCACCGCCGCTACGGCAAGCTCGCCGAGGCCATGGCGGCCGAGACCGACGCGCCGCCGGCGGGCGACGCGGCCGGCGCGGGCAGCGACGCGCCGCCGCGGACGCGGGCCGCGCGCATGCCGGACCTCGTGCTCGTCGACGGCGGCAAGGGCCAGGTGTCGATGGCGCGCGAGGTGTTCAGCGAACTCGGCCTGCCGCTGTCGCTGATCGTCGGCGTCGAGAAGGGCGAGGGCCGCAAGGTCGGCCTGGAGGAGCTGGTGTTCGCCGACGGCCGCGAGAAGGTCTACCTGGGCAAGGACTCGGCCGCGCTGATGCTGGTGGCGCAGATCCGCGACGAGGCGCACCGCTTCGCGATCACGGGCATGCGCGCCAAGCGCGCGAAGGTGCGCGTGGGCGGCAGCCAGCTCGAGGACATCCCGGGCATCGGTCCGAAGCGCCGCGCGCGCCTGCTGCAGCGCTTCGGCGGCATCCGCGGCGTGGCGGCGGCCAGCGTGGAGGACATCGCGTCGGTCGAGGGCATCGCCACCGAGCTCGCCGAGGAAATTTACCGGGCGCTGCATTAGGCGAGAAGCGCCGGGGGGCTCCTCGGCCATGACACAATCGCGCGCATATGTTCTGGACCCTTCCGACCATCATGACCTGGACGCGCATCGTCGCGATCCCTTTGATCGTCGGCGTGTTCTATCTCCCGATGGCCGAGCCGACGCGCAACCTGATCGCCACGGTCATGTTCATCGTCTTCGCCGCCACCGACTGGCTCGACGGCTACCTGGCGCGCAAGCTCAACCAGACCTCGGCCTTCGGCGCCTTCCTCGACCCGGT
>CBHTTS010000120.1:0-14137 GCA_966095775.1 uncultured Variovorax sp.
GACTTGCCGTCCTCGAAGCGGTCGATCAGGTACAGCGGGGCGCCGCCGATGCCCTTGATGGCCGGCAGGTGCAGTTCCATCGGGCCGGTCGGGATGTCGATCGGCTGCGCGCCGAGCTCGAGCGCCCGGCGGTAGGCCTTGTGCGAGTCGCGCACGCGGAAGGCGAGACCGCAGGCCGAGGGGCCGTGTTCGGCGGCGAAGTAGCCCGCCTGGCCCGGCTCGTTGTTCACGATGAAGTTGATGCCGCCCTGGCGGTACAGCAGGACGTTCTTGGAGCGGTGCTTCGCGACCAGCGTGAAGCCCAGCTTCTCGAACAGGGGCTCCAGGACGCCGGGGGTGGGCGAAGCGAACTCCACGAACTCGAAGCCGCAAAGGCCCATGGGGTTGTCGAACAGGTCGGTCATGCGTGGTCTCTTGAAATGATCAGTCGTTGGCGGGGATGCACAGACTGTAGGCATTTCTCGCGCAGGTATCCTGCGATCTCGAGAGGCAGCGCGGCAATTTGCGCCGGATTCGTGCGCAAACCTGCTTGTCGACGACTCTATCGAGCTGGATTTTCCGAATCGACGCATCCTGGCGTCGCGCCCTCCGGCCCGGCGACCTGCGCACGCCGGGCCGCGGACCCGCGCACCACCTTCAGCATCAGCATCGCCGACAGGCAGGACAGCACGGCCGCGTGCAGCATCATGTAGCGCCACGCCGTCGCGTCGACCAGCAGGCCCAGGAACGCCGGCATCAGCGTCTGGCCGACCGCCGCGGCCGTCCAGTACAGGCCGGTGTAGGTGCCCAGGTAGCGCTGGTCGGTCGCGATGCTCCAGAGGATGGCGACCGCGTTGATGGCGAAGGCCGCCCATCCGACGGCGACGAGCGCCATCGCCGCGGCCACCTGGACCGCGCTGGCCGCGAAGAAGACCGCGATGCAGCCGATGGCGACCACCACCATGCCGGCCATGCAGACCGCCGCACGGCTGGTCCGGTCGGCGATGATCGCCACCGGCAGGGCCGCCAGCAGGAACGCGATGCCGGCCGGAAAGCCGATCGAGCCGGCGGCGCCGCGCGACAGGTCGAGCACTTCCATCACGTAGGGCGTCAGCTGGGAGCGGATCGCCGTCCACGTGCCGTTCGCGCCGAACACGGCCAGCAGGAGCAGCAGCCGGCGCCGGTCGGGCGAGGTGAAAACGTCGAGCACCAGCGCCTTCAGGCCGAGCCGCGGGCCTTGGTCGTCGGCCGGCGCCGGACCGTGCGCGGCCTGCGTCGACAGTCCCCTGCACGCCACGTACATGCCGATGACGAGCAGCACCGCGGGGATCGAGAAGGCCAGGCGCAGGTCCCTGTCGACCACGACGAAGCTGATGGCCGCGGACGCCAGGATGGTCAGCGCCACGCCGATGCGGGCCACCGCGTTGCCCTTGCTCCGGTGGTTCGGCGGCTGGTAGTCGGCCGTGAGCGACTCCGCGATCGACTTGAATCCGTTCGCCACGAAGGCGAAGCCGATCATCGCGGCCAGCAGCATCTCGAAGGAGGCGGCCCAGGGAATGAGCGCGAAGAGCACCGCCGCCACGGGCGCCCCGACCAGCAGGAAGCGGAACCGGTTGCCGCCCCTGGCCTTGTACTGGTCGGACCGGTGCGCCATCCAGGGCTGGACGAAGATGCCCAGCAGGTTGTCCACGCCCATCAGCAGGCCGATCACGGCGGCGCTGCCGACGTACTGCCTGAGCGAGGCGGGAACCTGCGCGTCGTAGAAGTTCCAGGCCGACTCCTGCGCGAACATCGCCAGCGCGACGAAGAACGCGGCCTTCCTGTTGAAGCGCTCGATCGCGGGATGCTCGGTGGCCATGGCTCGGTACCTTTCAGCGGTGTGGGGCTGTTGCGCGCCGTTCAGCCGGCGGCCGCAACCGCTTCGGCGGACACGGCGCCGGTCGGAAAGACGGCCGCGCCCGCGACGCCGGCCACGCCGATGGCCGTCAGCGTGACGAGCACGATGCGCAGCTGCTGCATCAGGGCGATCAGCCGCGGGTCGGCGCCATGCTGTTCGCCGAGCATCATCATGGTCGAGGCCGCGCCGGGCGACAGCCCACCGCGCCCGGGACATGCATCGCGCGCAGCAGCGCGACGGCCGCCGCCGCGCCTGCGGCCAGCAGCGCCCATCGAAGGATTCTCGAAAGTCGCATGGCGGGCTGTCGTCCCCGTCGCCTGAGCCGCCCGGGCGCGGCTTCTACGCCAGCTCGACGTCGAGCAGCCGCACGTACTGCTGGCCGGAGTGCATGTCGCGCTCGACCATGCCGCCCTGCGGCGACGTCCGGGGAAACGAGATCTTCAGGACCTGCAGCGCGTCGACCGGAATGCGCTTGACCAGGTGCGGGTCCACGCCGTAGAGGCGATGGAAGAGCTCGGCCGACAGCGCCTCGCTGTCGCGGTACTTCCTGTACTGTTCCTCGCCGTCGAAGAAGAGATCGACCGTGACCCAGAACGGACCGGCGACCTTGGAGCGGATGTGGTGGCAGACGTCGCGAAGCTTGGGCATGGTCAGTTCCTTCCGGCCTCGGGGTCGAGCCACACGGTGCGGACCAGCGACAGCGGATCGTCGATCGCGACGACGTGGTTGAGCTTGAACTCGAACACCCGGCCGCGCGGCACGTCCGCCGGGCTGAAGGGGAAGCCGTAGCTCGGCAGTTCCTTGTCCATCACCATCGGGTAGTGGAAGAAGTAGGGGTTGCACGCGTGGGCGATCGCATCGGCGAGCGCCTGGCTGCGCGCCGTGGCGACGAACAGCACCCCGATCTCCCGCGGCGGCGGCGCATCCACCGGCGTGTCGCCGCTCACGGCGTTCCAGCCGTACATGCGAAGCGAGATGTGGAACTCGCCGAGCTCCTGCGCCGGGATCGACTTGCGGGTGCGTTCGTAGAGCGCCGCCAGCAGGCGGTCGTGGAAGGCGCCGACGTCGCGCAGCACGTCGGGATCCTGGATGCCGACGAGCATCAGGGTCTGGTAGTCGCCGGCCGCCGCGCCCTCGAGCTTCATCGTGTAGGGCTGCGGCACCCACTCGGCGCCTTCCACGCGCACGGCCCGCTCACCGCGCGGGACATAGACCGCGGCCGTGACGTCGAGGATGCCACCGGGTTCGTGCAGGTGGTGGGGGTCGCTGTTCTCGTACAGCATGTGCTTGGACACGCTGTGCGGCGTGCAGCGGTTGGTGTCCGACAGCGGCGCCACCTCGAAGCCCGCGTCGTCGATGGTCAGCAGCACGCCGGCCCCGTCGGCCGGGTTGAGGCAGCACTGCGCGCCGCATTCCGCGATCTTGCCCGCGTGCCACGCGGCGCCCCAGGGCGCGCCCTTCCAGATCGGATAGCTCGCGAGCACCGCGGTGTCGGTGGCCCGTCCGCCGATGACGATGTCCGCGCCCGCCTCGAGCGCGGCGACGAACGGCTCCACGCCCATCAGCGCGACGATGTGCTCGCAGGCGTCGACGGTCGCGTCCTCCAGCGGGCCGAGCGGGGGCAGCGGCCGCACCCTGCCCTGCCGGTTGAAGGCCTTGAGGCTCGCCTTCTCCTGCTCGGAGTACAGCAGCGCGATCCTCGGCGCGATGCCCAGCTCGCGCACGAGCTCGAGCAGGATGTCGCGCGTCCAGTCGACGTTGAGGTCCCCGCCCGCCTGGCCCGCGGTCCCGACGATGACCGGGATGCCGGTCCTGGCGTGGGCGCGCAGCAGGATGCCCAGGTCGCGCTTGACCGCGCCGCGGTTGTTCTTGGACTTGCCCAGCGCCAGGTAGGCCGCGCCGCTGTCGGTGGAGCCGGCATCGGTCGCGATGACGTCGGCGCCCCGGGCCAGGCCGTATTCGATCTCGCTCTCGCGCACCCCCGACCCGAGGGAGCCGCAGGGCACCAGGACTTTCACGCTGCCTCGCAGGGCCATGGGGATGTTCTTTCGACGAAGGGAAGTTGCGACGGCCCGGATCGGGCATGGACATTATGTAAGCATGATGTCATGCCATCATCTTGGTGGAAACCCTTTGCCGCGGGCCGCGATGCGCCTCGCCGACAATGGCGTCCTCAGCACGAGACGACCCGAGAAGAAACATGTCAGTGATCCTTCGCCGCGAACGCGGCGACCTCTTGCATCGCCAGCTGTTCCTGGCGCTTCGGGAACAGATCCGGCGCGGCGTCTACAGGGAGGGCGATCCCATTCCCACCGAGGACCAGCTGTGCCAGTCGTTCGGCGTCTCACGCATCACCGTGCGGCGCGCGGTCGTGGACCTGGTGGAGGAGGGATGGGTGGAGAAGCGGCTCGGACGCGGCACCTTCGTCAGGCAGGCCGCCGCGAAGCCCCAGAACCGCACCCGGTCCACGTTCACAGAGTCGCTCGCGAAGCGCTCGAAGCAGACCAAGGTGACCGTCCTCGAGGTGGCCGACCGGTCGCCGCCGCCGCCGGTGGCGGCGGCCATGGGGCTCGCCGAGGATGCGCAGCTGACGTACGCCAGCCGCCTACGCTCGATTTCGGGGGTGCCCCTGCTCTTCATCGATTCCTGGGTCGTGCCGCGGTACGCGGCCGCCATCAGGAAGGATGCGCTCGAGCGGCGGTCGATCACCGAGATGCTGCTGTCGCAGGGCGTGCGCTTCCGCTACGTGACCGAGGAGCTCTCCGCCGTCGCCGCCGATCCCCACGTGGCGGCGAGCCTGCGGGTCGAGGTCGGCTCTCCCCTGCTGTGCGTGGCGCGCCTCGTCAGCGAGGACGTGGGCCGGCCCGTGATGTACCTGATGGCCTACATGACCTCGGAACGAAGCCGCGTCGTGTTCAGCCACGAGGAGCAGGACCTCGAGCGCATGTACGAGGCCAAGCTCATCCACGACATCCAGTCCTTCGATGCGGGCACGGGGCGCGCGCGCTGAGCATCGCGCCGCGTTCCTTCACAGCGCCTGCGGCTCGGCATCCACCAGCTCGGCGATCGCCTGCATGAGCGCCGCCGCGCCGACCGGCTTGAACAGCACGGGCACGCCCCCCTCGCGCACGCGCTGCAGGCGCTCGGGTGCGGTCTCGCCGGTGATCAGCAGGATCGGCGCATC
This sequence comes from uncultured Variovorax sp., assembly GCA_966095775.1. Lineage (GTDB taxonomy): Bacteria > Pseudomonadota > Gammaproteobacteria > Burkholderiales > Burkholderiaceae_C > Variovorax. The sequence continues at coordinate 5,061 of CBHTTS010000120.1, forward strand.
GAGGCGGAAGCGCTCGCGCAGCCGCAGCCCGACGTCGAGCCCCTCGGCACCGTCCGCCAGGCGGAAGTCGCACATCAGCAAGGCCACGGGCGCACCCTCCGCCTCGGACCGCGCGAGCACGTCCGCGGCCTGGGCCTCGGTGGCCACCGCGGCGACATCGAAGCCGTAGGCGCGCATGAGCTCCGCCATCGCGTCGCGGATGTCCTCCTCGTCGTCGATCAGCAGCACGCGTCCCTCGAGCACGGGCACCTCGAAGCGGTGGCGCACGGGCGATCCGAGTTCCTGCAGCAGGCCGTCCTGCGAGGCCTGCCCCTTCCCGGCCCGCGGCAGCGTGAGGCGAAAGCGCGTGCCGCGCCCCGGCCGCGAGCGCAGCTCGACCGGATGGCCGAGCAGGCGGCCCAGCCGCCGCACGATCGACAGCCCGATGCCCAGGCCGCGCGACCGGTCGCGACCGGGGTTGTTGACCTGGTAGAACTCCTCGAAGATCCGGTCCGCCTGCTCGGGGGCGATGCCGATGCCGGTGTCGCAGATCTCGATCCACACGCGTTCGCCGCGGTGGCGCGCGACCACGGTCACGCCGCCCTGGAGGGTGTACTTGAGCGCGTTGTCGATCAGGTTCGAGAGCATCCGGTACAGCAGCTGCGGATCGCTGCGCACCCAGAGCCCGCTGGCGCGCAGCCGCAGCTGCAGCTTCCTGCGCTCGGCCTGGACCGAGAACGTATTGTTCAGCATCAGGAACAGGGCATCGAGCTCGAGCGCGTGCGGCACCGGCTCGACCACGCCCGCATCGAGGCGGGAGATGTCGAGCATGGTGTCCAGCGAGGCGCCGAGCGAGTCGACGGCGCGCATCAGGCGCTCGACGTTCCTGGCCTCGGGACGGTGGCGCAGCGTGTTGCCCAGCGCGGCGCCGAACAGCGCGATGGCGTGCATCGGCTGGCGCAGGTCGTGGCTGGCCGCGGCCAGGAAGCGCGTCTTCTCGGCGCTGGCGCGCTCGGTGGCGGCGATCTGCTCGCGCAGCTGGGCCGCGAGCGCTTCGTTCTCGAACTGCAGGATCAGCGACGCCGTCAGACGCCTGTTCTGCTTGACGCCCTCGCTCAGCGTCAGCACCAGGTTGACGAAGGCGAAGCCGGCCAGGAACCAGTTGAGCGCGCCGCCGTACCAGGCGAGCGCGATGATCAGCCCGCTCAGCATCGGAATGCCGTAGCCGAACATCGCCGCCTTGAGCGGCCACCGGGCCTGCACCGCGCGCGTCCAGCTGCCCATGATCACCACCGTCACGAAGGTGGTCAGCATCGTGTTCTGGAGGACGACGAGGAAGAAGCTGCAGGGCGCGGTCATGGTGCTGACCAGGGTGCTCACGCGGGCGTACTTCCGCGCCCAGCGCGGGCTCTCGGACAGCGCCGCCGCGGGCGTCCAGCGCGAGGTGGTCAGGGCGTAGAGGTCCACCACGACGATCATCGCGATCAGCGCGACCACCAGCATCCGATGGGCCGGGTCGACGACGAAATAGCCGAAGCATCCGATGCCGAGCGCGAAGCCCAGGTGCGCGGCGAAGGCCGTGGTGTAGCCCGCGTACACCGAGGCGACGTGCTCCCGCAGCACCCGCATCTCGAGCGAGGCATCGACCGTCGATCGCCCGGACGGGGGCGGTGCTTTCATCTTTCGTCTCCCTGGGGCCGGTCCGGCCCGGCTCAGCGCAGGCTGCTGATCAGCTGGGCGCGCGATCGCACGCCGAACTGCAGGAGGATGCCCGCGACATGGTTCTTGATCGTGCCCTCGCTGAGCTGGGCCAATGCGGCGATCTCCTGGTTGGACTTGCCCTCGAGCAGCCAGTTGAGCACCTGCAGCTGGCGCTTCGTCAGCCTGTGGCGGGTGCCGCCGGACAGGAAGGGCGCGGCGCCGCCTTGCGCGGCTGCGGGGAAGGTCCGGCCGCTCACCGCGGCCCCGCCCAGCAGTCCGCAGGCGCGGATGAAGCTCACGACCTCCCTCAGCGTCGCCGATTTTGGCAGGAACGCGAGGGCGCCCAGCGTCATCGCGCCCTGGGCGAGCGTGTGCTGCGCGTGCGCCGTGCTGCCCGTGCCCGAGAGCACGACGATGCGCGCCTCCGGATGCCGCGAGCGGAACGCCATGAGGCCGCTCAGGCCCTGCGTGTCGGGCAGCGCGAGGTCCAGCAGCACCAGCTCGATGACGTCCTGGCTGCGCGCGTAGACCGCCATCGCTTCGGCGAGGTCGCCGGCCTCGAGGACGTCGAGCGGCGCGGCGCTCGACACGTTGGCCTGCAGCAGCGCGCACACGCCCGTGCGCACGAGCTGGTGGTCGTCCACGACGAGGATGGCGCGCGGCCGCGCAGCGTCGGTCCGTGCCTCGGCGGGCCGGGATGCAGGCTGGTCGGTCGCGGTCATCTGCCGATGCTATGCAGCGCCCGGCCGGCGCCGGAAGTGTCGAAGGTCACTGTCCGCGCCCCGCTTCGGCGGACACTAGTGCTTTCGCGTTACGCGGGCGCGCGGCCGAGGGGATCGGCGGCCTTCGGCCTCAGGCGGCCCGCCGCTTCGCGCCTTCGGACTTCGGCGCCTCGCTGCGCGCCAGCCACAGTCCGCTCGCGACGATCAGGGCGCCGCCGCCCAGCGTCCATGCGTCGGGCGCGGCCCGCCAGAAGACCCAGTCCAGCACGAGCCCCCACGCGAGCGCGCTGTACTCGAACGGCGCGATGGCGGCGGCCTGGCCGTGGCGGAAGGCCTCGGCGATGGCCATCTGTCCCAGGAAGCCGCTGAGCGCGAGCCCCGCGAGCGCCCATGCGTGATCAGCCTGCACCGGCACCCAGTGCGGCGCCGCGGCGAGGCTGCCGCCGAGCGCCATGCCGGCGGTGGTCCAGAACACCAGCGCGGCGCTCGGCTCGGTGCGGCTGATGAGCCGGCCCAGCATGTTCGACAGCGCATAGCAGGCCGCGGCCGCGAGGATCGCCAGCGCGCCCGTCGAAAGAAACGCGTCCTGCTCGGGCCGCAGCGCGATCACCACGCCGGCGAAGCCCAGCCCGATGGCGATCCAGTGCCGCGGCTGCACCCGCTCGCCGAGCAACGGCACCGCGATCAGCACCATCAGCAGCGGGGCGATGAAGGTGAGCGTGTAGGTCTCGGCCAGGCCCAGGGTCTTGAGGCCGTGGACGAACAGCACGAGCATCGTCATGTTCAGCGCGGTGCGCAGCAGGTGCAGGCGCCAGCGCAGCCGGCGGCTGAAGACGCCGGCCGCCTCGCGGCGCCAGGCGATGTAGATGCACACCAGCGGCAGCGCCGTGAGGCCGCGCAGCGCCATCACCTGCACCGGCGGGTAGTGCCCGGCCAGCGTCTTGAGCAGCGCGTCCATGCACGCGAAGAAGGCGCAGGCCAGCAGCATCGCGGCGATGCCGCGCAGGGTTCCGTTCGGGGGCATGGGGTGGGGTCGTCTCGCTTCGGGGACCGGGTCGGGGCGCACGTGCGCGGTCTCGCGCGGCGGATTCTAAGAGCCGGCATGCAGATCGCCCACGACGCGGTCGACCGCGCGGCGCCACTGTTTGGCCGGCGCAAACGGTGATTGTGCGAACTGCCGGTTTATCGGCGGCCGCCGGGCTCCTACAGTGAGTCCATCACCCACCGCTACGAAGGAATGCTCTCCATGACCACCCGCGACGTCGTCGTCCCGCCCCAGCGCCACGCCCTCTACGAGCGGCACCGCTACTCGCCCGCGATCCGTGCCAACGGCCTGCTGTTCGTCTCCGGCCAGGTCGGCAGCCGCCCCGACGGCTCGCCCGAGCCGGCCCTCGACGACCAGGTGCGCCTCGCGTTCCAGAACCTCAACGCCATCCTCGCCGAGGCCGGCTGCAGCTTCGACGACGTGATCGACGTGACCGTGTTCATGGTCGACCCGGAGCGGCATTTCGAGCGCGCCTGGGCCGTGGCGGCCGAATACTGGGGCACGGCGCCGTACCCGACCGCCACCGCGGTCGGCGTGACCTGGCTGTCGGGCTTCCAGTTCGAGATCAAGGTCATCGCCAGGCTGCCGCCGGGTGCGCCGGGCGCCTGAGCCCGCGCGGCGCCCGCGGGCGCCGCGCCCGCCCTCCATTTTTATGGATTCGATTTCCATTAAACTGGCGGCATGGACATCCACACCCGCATCGCGCGACGCCTGCGCGAACTGCGCCAGGCCCGCGGCTATTCGCTCGAGGCACTGGCCGAGCGCAGCGGCGTGAGCCGCTCCAACATCTCGCTGATCGAGCGCGCGCAGAGCAGCCCCACCGCCGCGGTGCTCGACAAGCTCGCGATCGGCCTGAGCGTGGCGCTCGCCTCCTTCTTCGAGGACGGCGACGAGCGCGCGGACGACGCGCCGCCCTCCCCGCTGATCCGCCTCGCCGAGCAGCCCCTGTGGCAGGACCCCGCCTCGGGCTACCTGCGCCGCCGCCTGTCGCCGCCCGCGCCCTCGCCGCTGCAGCTGGTCGAGGTGAGGTTTCCGCCCGGCAAGCGGGTCGCGCTCGACTCCGCGGTGCACGACGCCGACATCCACCAGCAGATCTGGCTGCTCGAAGGCCGCATGAAGCTGACGGTGGGCGACACCCCCTGGCTGCTCGGGCCCGGCGACTGCCTCGCGATGCAGCTCCACCAGCCGATCGTGTTCCACAACCCGGGGCGCGCGACCGCGCGCTACCTGGTCGCGCTGACCACGCTCGCGGGGCCGTCGCGCGCGCCGGCCTCCTCCGCGTCTTCGCCGCCTTCCCCGCCTTCCACCAGGACCCGACCATGACCGCTGCCGCTTCCCCTTCGTTCGCCATCCGCCGCCTCGACGCCCGCGAGGCCGCCGCCAGCGTCGAGGCGCTGGCCGACGTGCTGATCGATTGCGTCGCCGGCGGCGCATCGGTCAGCTTCATGTGGCCCCTCTCGCGCGGGAAGGCGCTGGATTTCTGGCGCGCGGTCGCCGACGGCGTGGCGCGCGGCGAGCGCGTGCTGCTGGTCGCGCAGGACGCGGACGGCGCGATCGCGGGCACGGTGCAACTCGTCACGGCGATGCCCGAGAACCAGCCGCATCGGGCCGAGGTCGCCAAGATGCTGGTCCACCGCCGCGCCCGGCGCCGGGGCCTGGGGCAGCGCCTCATGGCGGCGGTCGAGGCTGCCGCGCGCGAGGCGGGCCGGACGGTGCTGGTGCTCGACACCGCCACGGGCGGCGATGCCGAACGGCTGTACGAACGCGCGGCATGGCAGCGCGTGGGCGTGGTGCCCGACTACGCGCTGATGCCCGACGGCGCGTTCTGCAGCACCACCTTCTTCTGCAAGCGGCTCTGAGCGCGCCGCTCAGTCGAACACGCCCGTGAACGCGACCCGGCTCACCACGCCCGAGCTGCTCGCGCCGATGCCGAGCGTGATGCTGTAGCGGCCGTCCCCGGAGGTGCGGCGCAGCGACCCGCCCATCGCGCTTTCGCTGCGGAAGTTGCCGAGCCCCACGGCATAGCTGGTCTTCCCCGGCACCATCGGCGCGGCCTCCATCGCGGCCACGCCCGCGATGCCCGCGTAGGCGCGCCGCGCGTTCTGGTCCATCTGGTTCTGCAGCCGCACGGCCGTGAGGTCGGTGTAGGCCTTGCCGAAGGGCAGGCCCTGCGCGGCGACGGTGTCGGTGTAGGCATTGGCCGCGCCCACGCCCTGCTGCACCATGCCCTGCACCTGGCCCACGTTGGTCGCGTCGGTGGCGGCACTGCCCGGCGCCACGCCGGTGAGCTGGCGGTGGCCCAGCGCCACCTCGCCGGCCGACGATTGCAGGCCCGCGAGGCCGGCCGCGGCGTAGCCGGCCTGCGCGCCGCGCGTGGTCGCGCTGCCCGCGCCCAGCGCCACGCTGTTGGCATGCATGGCCGTGGCGCCGCTGCCCAGCGCGACGGCATCGTCGGCGCTGGCGCGCGCCGCGGTGCCCAGCGAGATCGCCTGGCTCGCGCTGACGTACACGCCGGCCTCGGTGCCGATCGCGATGTTGCGGCTGCCGAAGACGTTGCGTCCCGCGCCGCCGCCCTGCGCGATGTTGTCGCTGCCCACCACCCCCTGCCCCGCGGCGGCGCCCAAGGCCTGGTTCCGGCTGCCCTGCACGCCGCCGCCCGCGGCCTGCCCCGTCGCGAGGTTGTGATTGCCCGACACCTGCGCGCCGGCCATCGCGCCCGAGGCCTGGTTGCCCGTGCCCGTGACGCCCACGCCCGCGTCCTGCCCGGTGGCGAGGTTGTAGCTGCCGTTCACGCCGCGGCCCGCGCCGCCGCCGTAGGCCTGGTTGCCGCTGCCGACCACGTTGCGGCCGGCATTGCTGCCATAGGCCTCGTTGCCGGTGCCGGTGACGTCGGTGCCGGCCCAGAAGCCGACCGCGTTGTTGTAGTCGCCGCTCACGTTCTGGCCCGCGCTGCGGCCCAGCGACTGGTTCCAGCCGCCGTTCACGTTGGTGCCCGCGTAGTAGCCGATCGCCTGGTTCGCGTTCTTGCCCGAGACGTTGGAGCCCGCGCCCTCGCCGATCGCGAGGTTCCAGTTGGTGCCCACGTTGTTGCCCGCGCCCTGGCCGAAGGCCTGGTTGTTGCTGCCCGTGACGCCGCGCCCCGCGTTCGCGCCGTAGGCGTTGTTGTACGAGCCGGTCACGCCCGTGCCGGCCCAGAAGCCGGTGGCGTTGTTGTAGTTGCCGGTCACGTTCTGGCCCGCGCTGCGGCCGATGGACTGGTTCCATCCGCCCGCCACGTTCTGGCCCGCGTTGAAGCCGATCGCGGTGTTGGCGTTGCCGCCGCTCACGTTGGTGCCGGCCGCCTCGCCGATGCCCAGGTTCCACTGGGTCGCGACGTTGTTGCCGGCGTTCTTGCCGATCGCCTGGTTGTTGCTGCCGGTCACGCCGGTGGTGCCGGCGTTCTCGCCGATGCCGAGGTTGCCCTTGGCCGGGTCCCAGGCGACCGGCTGCGCGAGCGCCGCGCCGGCCGCCGACCCCAGCACCGCCGCCAGCCCGAGCAGGGCCGCATGCCTGTGCGCCATGGTGCTCAGGCCTTCAGGTGCAGCGCCATGGCCGGGTCGCTGACGCCGGGCCGGCCGGTCTCGACGCGGCCCGCGAAGCGGCGCTCGAAGTGCCCGGCGCTGACGGTGAAGTCGTACCAGTGGCCGCTCGCCTCGAGCGGCCAGTGCAGCATGCCGGTGGCGCCCGCGGCCACGTCGAGCGTCCATGGTCCGTCGGTGCGGTAGGCGTTGGCATCGACCCTGACCGTGCCGGCGGCCTTGCCGGTGTTGTGCACCTTCACGTAGACGTCGCCCGCGGCCGGGTCGTAGCAGACCTGCACCTCGGGCTTGAAGTCCGCGGCGTCGGCGGCCAGCGCGTCGCCCTTGAAGACGCGCACGTAGCCGTTGCTGCCGTACACCCAGAGCTCGTACTTGCCGCCGTCGCCCGCGGCGTTCCAGTGGTCGCTGAGCTGCTTGCCGGCCTCCACGGTGTAGCGGCGCGGGATCAGCTCGAGGTGCAGCCTGTCGTAGACGTGGAACACCGCGCCCTGCGCGCCGGTGTTGCCGAAGATCAGCGACACCAGCCCGCGCGGCTCGACGCGCGCGCTGGTGTGCAGCTCGTAGGGCAGCGCGCGCGAGGGCCGCGTGCCGGCCTCCTGGTAGAGCGGCTGCGGCGTGGCCGGCGCCTTGGTCACGGGCGCCGTGGGCAGCAGCCGCTGCGCGGCGTTGATCGCGGCGAAGTTGCTGGTGTCGGGCAGCTTCGGAAACGCCGGATCGTTCGGGTTCACGAAGTCGAAGCACGACGTGAGGTCGCCACAGACCGCGCGGTGCCACGGGCTGATCGCATTCACCGTGATGCCGAAGCGCTTCTCGAGGAAGCGGCCCAGCGAGGTGTGGTCGAACACCTGCGAATCGACCCAGCCGCCCTTGCTCCAGGGCGAGACCACGTACATCGGCACGCGCGAGCTCAGGCCCCAGGGTCGGATTCTGCCGCTGGTGGTGTCGGCGGCGCTCAGGTAGCTGCCCACCGAGGCGTCGAAGTACAGGCCGTCGAGCGGCACGGTGGACTTGCCCATCAGGTTGCCGCTCGCGTCGTACGAGGGCACGGCCGGCATCGCCAGGTGGTCGAAGAAGCCGTCGTTCTCGTCGAAGGTCACGAACAGCGCGGTCCGGCTCCAGACCGCGGGATTGGCGGTCAGCGCGTCCAGCACGTCGGCGATGAAGTCCGCGGCGCCGGCCACGCCCTCGCTGCTGCCGGGATGCTCGGCCAGCGCCTGCGTGGGCAGCACCCACGAGACCTGCGGCAGCGTGCCGTTCATCACGTCCTGCTTGAGCTGGGCGAGGAAGTTGACGGCGCCGTCGGCCGTCTCGGGACCGCCGGTGAGGCCGTGCTCGTAGATCGGCGAGCCGGGCTGCGCGGTGCGGAAGCTCTGGAACGCGAGGCAGCCGTGCATCGCGCCGGTCCAGTTGTTGTTCATGTTCTGGTAGATGTGCCAGCTGATGCCCGCCTCCTGCAGCAGGTCCGGCAGCGTTTCCCACTGGAAGGCGCTGTTGACGTACTTGTAGTTGTAGGCGCCCGTCGCCGGGTCCTTCTGGCCGCTGCCGTCGGCCTCCTGCGCGCGGCCCGCGACCCACTTCGAGGGGCTGGGCCAGCAGCGCGAGTTCACCGGCTCGGAATCGGCATCGGTGCAGTTGATGCCCTTCCTGCGCAGCTCCGGATTGAAGTTGGAGCCCGACCAGAACACGATGCGGTTCGGGTCGGTGCCGGTGAGGATCGAGCAGTGGTAGCCGTCGCAGATCGTGAACGCATCGGCCAGCGCGAACTGGAACGGGATGTCCTCGCGCAGGTAGTAGCCCATCGTGGCCTGGTTCTTGAACTGGATCCAGCGGTCCATCTTGCCCTGGTTCCACGCGGCCTGCTGGTCGGGGAAGTTGTGCGGCGTGCCGGAGCCGATCAGCGCGTTGGCGATGCGCGAGTCGCGGCGAAACGGCTGGATGTCCGCGCCGCCCGCGGGATCGGGCTGGAAGAACACGCCCTTGCCGCTGGCCAGCGGGATCGGGAAGCGGTCGCCGAAGCCGCGCACGCCGCGCAGGGTGCCGAAGTAGTGGTCG
>CBHTTS010000121.1:0-14119 GCA_966095775.1 uncultured Variovorax sp.
TTGGGCTCGTACCACTGCTTGCTGGAGGCGAAGTCCTCGATCTCGATGGCCCAGGCGCCGGCCTCCTCGCCCGGGTGCAGCAGGGCGTTGAAGACCGGGTCGCCGTCGAAGCGCGGCAGGCAGCACCAGACGATGCGCCCGCGGGCGTCGACCAGCGCGCTGTAGGCGCAGTTGCCGATCACGCCGAGGTCGAGCGACGGGTCCGCCGGCGGCGCGAAGCCGCGCGGCACCGCCGAGGTCGCCGCGCGCGGGTCGACCGCGGCCTGGTCGGAGGGCCCGGCCGCGCCCGAGATCGAAGTGCCCGCGCGCTCTTCGGGCGCCTTCGACAGTTGCAATTCACTCATCCACCGCTCCTCGGTTCGTCGTCGTCGTTGTTCTTTCTCGCGGGCGCCGCCGCCAGCAGGTCGCGCATCTGCACCAGCCACTCGTAGACCGCGCGCGGCGATTCGAGCCGGTGCAGCGCGAGGCTCGGCCCCGAGCCCACCTTGATGCCGATGCCGCCGCGCGGCTGCACCACGGCGAAGCCGCTTTCGTCGGTGGTGTCGTCGCCCGCGAACACCGGCATCCGGCCGGCGAACGGTTCCTCGTTCAGGAAGGCCTCGATCGCGAGGCCCTTGTTGATGCCCGCGGGCTTGATCTCGAACACGAACTTGCCGTGCAGCAGCTCGAGCTGCGGCCGGCCCGCGATGGCGCGCGACATCGCGTCGCGGCACACGGCCTCGAGCTGGGGCGCGAGCCGGTAGTGCAGCGCGATCGCGGCGTGCTTGCGTTCGACCAGCAGGCCTTCGTGCACGCGCGCGAGCTCGTTCGCGGCATCGAGGATCGGCATCAGGTCGGGCGGGCGCTGCTCCTGCGTGCGACCCTTCGCGTCGCGCCGCTGCACGCCGTGCTCGCCCGCGACCGGCAGGCGCAGCGGCGCGAGGAAGCGGTCGATGGCATCGATCTGGCGGCCCGACACCACGGCCAGCGCGCCGCCGAGCTGGTCGCGCAGGTCCTCGAGCAGCGGGCCCAGTGCGGAAGGGATCTCGATCGCCTCGGGCGTCGCCGCGAGCGCGACCAGGGTGCCGTCGAAGTCGAGAAAGAGCGCGCTTTCCCGGTTCAGCGGGGGTGGCAACTGGGAGGACATGGACATTGGCGAAAACCATAGCACGGGCGCCGCGATTCCCGTGTCGGCCAAAGTCGGACGTGCGCGGCGCGAAGGCCCGCTGCGTTTACAAGTTGCTCATTCCGGCGGCAGGGCGGCCACCGCCTGCACGCGCGCGCGGTGGATCGCTTCGCCGATGCGCGGCCCCGTCGCGCCCGACTGCTGAGCGGCGCGCGCCACCACGTCGGTCGCCACGCCCGCGGCCGCGTCGAGCACGCGCAGCAGGCGCGCGCGCTGCGGATAGGGCCGGTCCTCGAAGCCGAGCCGGCCGCGCGCGTCGCACTCGCAGGCCAGCAGCGCCTCGGCGAAGCGCGCGGGCTTGCGGAACGCGTCGCAGCGCTCGAGCAGCCGCACCAGCGCGGCCGCGCCCAGCCCCTCGCTGCGGTGGATGTTGCCGTGCTCGCGCGCCACCACGTCCGCGAGCTCGCGCAGCTCGACCGGCACGCGCCAGCGCTCGCAGACCGCCTGCAGCAACTCGGCGCTGCGCTGCTCGTGGCCGATGTGGCGCGGCAGCGCCTCGGGCTCCGTCGTCCCCTTGCCGAGGTCGTGCATCAGGCAGGCGAAGCGCACCGAAAGCGGCGCCCCCAGCCGCGCGGCGGTGTCGAGCACCATCATCAGGTGCACGCCGGTGTCGACCTCGGGATGGTGCGCGGCGGGCTGCGGCACGCCCCAGAGCCGGTCGACCTCGGGCAGCAGCACCGCGAGCGCGCCGCAGGCGCGCAGCACCTCGAACATGCGCGAGGGCCGCGCCTCCACGAGGCCGCGCGAGAGCTCCTGCCAGACGCGTTCGGGCACCAGCGCATCGGCCTCGCCGGCCGCGACCATCTCGCGCATCAGTGCCATGGTCTCGGGCGCGACGGCGAAGTCGGTGAAGCGCGCGGCGAAGCGCGCCACGCGCAGGATCCGCACCGGGTCCTCGCGGAACGCGTCGGTCACGTGGCGCAGCAGCTTGCGTTCGAGGTCGCGCCGGCCGTGGAAGGGATCGGCGAGCTTGTCCGCGTCGGGCTCGAAGCTGCCGTCGGCCGCGACGAACTCGGCCGGCAGCGCGATCGCGTTGACCGTGAGGTCGCGCCGCGCGAGGTCCTGCTCGAGCGTGACGTCGGGCGCGGCATGGATGGTGAAGCCGCGGTAGCCCGGCGCGCTCTTGCGCTCGGTGCGCGCGAGCGCGTATTCCTCGCGCGTCTCGGGATGCAGGAACACCGGGAAGTCGCGGCCCACCGGCAGGTAGCCGCGCGCGGTCATGTCTTCGGGCGTGGCGCCGACCACGAGCCAGTCGTGGTCCGACACCGGGCGCCCGAGCAGCCGGTCACGCAGCGCACCGCCGACGAGATAGGTTTTCATGGCGCCGAGTGTAGGGATATCCCACGTGTGAAAATAGAACGACCGTTCGATAATTTATTGGCGAACCGGTCGATCCTTCGCCGATTCGCTCGAAAAGTAGCCGCTGTCACGGCAAATTCCACTTAGTACAAAGTTCTCATCCAAAGGAGCAAACAGATATGAAAAAAACCATGTTGGCCCTGACGACGCTGGGCGCGCTGGCCTCGGGCAGCGCGTGGGCGCAGAACGCCGGCGACTGGGTCATCGGCGCCGGCTGGCTCCATCTCTCGCCGCAGGACTCGAGCAAGCCGCTCACGCTGACCGCGCCGGTGCGCAGCGTGGTGGCGGGCTCGGGCGCCTCGGTCGGCGACTCGGACACGCTGGGCCTGAGCGCGGTGTATTTCATCGACAGCCACTGGGCGGTGGAGGGCGTGCTCGGCATTCCGCCGAAGTTCAAGCTCGACGGCAAGGGCACGCTCGCGCGCGTGGGCGAACTCGGCGAGGCGCGCCAGTGGAGCCCGACGATCCTCGGCAAGTACTACTTCAACGAGGCGAACTCGGCGTTCCGTCCCTTCGTGGGCCTGGGCGCGACCTATGTCTGGTACAGCGACATCAAGCTGACGCCGGGCCTGCAGAACGCGCTCGGCAGCCAGCTGCGCCGGCCGCCGCTGTCGACCTCGACCACGGCCGACCTGGACAGCTCGTTCGCGCCGGTGCTCAACGCCGGCCTGTCGTACCAGTTCGACAAGCACTGGGGGGTCTCGTTCTCGGTCTCGTACATCCCGCTCAAGACCAAGGCCAAGCTCACGACCACCACGCTCGGCGGGCTGCCCATCGCGACCAGCGAGGCCCGGCTCAAGCTCAACCCGATCGTGACCTACCTCTCGGCCACCTACCGCTTCTGAACCGTATGCGCGCCGGCGGCGCTCAGCGCTGCTGGCGGTAGGGCTCCTCGAAGGGGCGGAAATCCTTCTCGGCGAGCGCGTCGTCGATCCAGGCCTTGACGCCGGGCAGCGCCTGCACGCGCTCGATGTAGGCGGTGATCGCGGCGGGCACTGGCAGGCCGTAGGTCTTGAGGCGCGTGCCGACCGGCGCGTAGTAGGCGTCGGCGATGCCGAATTCGCCGAACAGCATCGGCCCGCCGTGGGCCTCGAGCAGGCCGCTCCACATCTGCACGATGCGCTCGACCTCGGCGACCAGCGCCGGATGCTCCGCGAGCAGCTTGGCGCCGACCTCGGGCAGCGAGGCCTCGATGTTCATGCCGCAGAGGTTGCGCAGGTTGCCGAAGCCCGCATGCATCTCGGCGCAGATGCTGCGCGCGCGGGCGCGATCGGCCGCGGCGCGCGGCCAGAGCTGCTTCTCGGGAAAGGCCTCGGCCAGGTACTCGGCGATCGCGAGGCTGTCCCACACCACGAGCTCGCTGTCGACCAGCACCGGCACCTTGGCGACCGGGTTGAGCGCGGCGATCGCCTTCTTGAACTCCGAGTCGTCCTCGAAGGAGTCGAAGCGCAGCTTCACTTCCTCGAACGGAATGCCGGCCTGCTTCATGAGCACCCAGGGCCGCATGGACCAGGACGAGTAGTTCTTGTTGCCGATGTAGAGCTTGCGCATCGTGTGATCCTGAAAGTCGGGGGACGGGGGAAGGGGGAAGGGGTCAGCGCGGCGGCGGCTCGTCGGACGAGGCGATCACCTTCGGCGCCGGCTTGTCCTCGTCGCGCGGCGGGCCGACGAGGCGCTCGACGACGTCGACGAGCCGCGGCACCACCGCGAGCACCGCGAGCGCGAGCAGCGCGCTCAGCACCGCCGTGACCTCGCGGCCGAGGCCGCAGGCCATGCCGATCGCGGCCGTCATCCAGAGGCCGGCCGCGGTCGTGAGACCCTGCACCTGGTGCTCGTCCTTGCCCTGCTTGAGGATGGTGCCGGCGCAGAGGAAGCCCACGCCCGCCACCAGGCCCTGGATCACGCGGCTCATGTCGGCCGGCTCGATGCCCGACTGCTGCGGGATCAGCACGAACATCGCCGATCCGATCGCCACCAGCATGTGGGTGCGCACGCCCGCGGCCTTGCCGTGCTGCTCGCGCTCGAAGCCGAGCATGAAGCCGAGCACCGCGGCGAGCATCAGCCGCACGACGATGCGCGTGAGCTGGGCGACGTCGGCGACGTCCGAGAACTCGGCCGCGACCGTGTCGAGCACCTCGGTGGTCCAGCTCATCTCAAGGCAGGTCCTTGTTGGGCTCCGGCTGCGAGGCGTCGCGCGGGCCCACGCGGCCGAGGCGCTCCTTGAGCGACTGCGGCCGGCTGCTGATCAGCGCGGCGTAGTTGGTGGTGTTGGCGAGCACCTTCTTCACGTAGTCGCGCGTCTCGTTGAAGGGCACGTTCTCGGCCCAGATCGCGGCATCGAGCACCGGCCCGTTGCGCCAGCTGCGCGGACGGCCCGGGCCGGCGTTGTAGGCCGCGGCGGCCAGCGGCATGGAGCCGTCGAAGTCGTCGAGCGCGAGCTTGAGGTAGTTGGTGCCGATCGTGATGTTGGTCTCGTGGTCGTTGATGCGGCCCGGCGAGAAGTCGGTCATGCCGATCTTGCGCGCGGTCCAGCGCGCGGTCGCGGGCATGACCTGCATCAGGCCCGAGGCGCCGACGCCCGAGCGCGCGTCCATGATGAAGCGGCTTTCCTGCCGGATCAGGCCGTAGACGTAGGCCGGATCGAGGCCGATCTCCTGGCTCTTGCGCAGCACGGTGTCGTGGAAGGGCATGGGGAAGCGCTGCTCGGCGTCGATCGTGCCCTTGGTGCGCTCGCTGGTGTTGATGCAGCGGTCCCAGACCTCGCGCTGGCAGGCGAGGTCGGCGGCCGCGAGCAGTGCGCGGTCGTCCATGCCGCCGCGGTCGTGCAGGTTGGTCGCGTAGTTCCATTCGCGCGTGCCCTCGGAGCGCAGCCCGATCGAGATCGCGTAGAGCGCGCGCGCGAGCGAGGGGTTGGTGCGCGCGGCGTTCTTCTCCTCGGGCGTGAGCGGCGCGGGCCGCGTGGGCACCACGACGCGCTGGCCGAGCTCCTCGAGCGCGAGCATTTCGTAGAAGCCGCGCGTGCCGGCGATGCTCTGGTAGAGCTCGCGCGCCTGGGCGCGGCGCTCGTCGCCGCCGGCCGCGGCGAGCGCGCGCGCCTTCCAGTAGACCCAGGTGGGGTCGAGCTGGGCGGTCTCGCTCATCGCGTTGATCGCGGGCGCGACCTCCTTCCACTGGCCGGCGCGCAGCGCGGCGCGCACGCGCCAGCCGAGCATGTCGTCGGACAGGTCGCCGTTCTTCGTGACGTTGGCGAAATAGCTGCCCGCGAGCGGCGAGAGCTTGCCCGCGGCCTGGCGGCCGATGGTGCCCCAGAGCCAGTTGCGCTCCTCGGCCGAGAGCATCGGGCCCCACTTGCCGTCGAGCTGCGAGGCCGCCTGCTCGGGGTCGGCCATCGCGATGCGGATCAGCGCGAGCACCACGATCTCCTTGCGCGACTTGGCGGCCACGAAGGCGCGGTTCGCCAGGAACTTGGCCGCGCTCGCGTTGACCTCGTCGAACAGCGGCAGCGCGTCGGGCGCCGCGATCGTCACCGCGCCGCGCGCGGCCTGGGCCCGGTTGGCCTCCATCGCGAGCCGGGCCTTCTTCCAGGCGTCGTTGGGCGACATCAGGCGCGCCGCGACCATGCGGTCGGCCGCGGTCAGGCAGCCGTCGTCCGCGTCCTTCTGGGCCAGCCAGTTGCGGCGCACCTCGTCGGCCTGCGCCTGGGTGGCGGTGCCGGTGCGCAGGGCCTCGACCAGGATCGCGTAGCAGCGCACCTGCGGGTCGTCGTTCATGCGGAAGCCGGGCAGGGCGGCGGCGAAGCCGTCCCAGTCGCGGCGCTGGCCGAGCAGCAGCAGCCAGTCGTTGCGCAGCCGGTCTTCCTGGTAGGTGCCGGGATAGCGCGCGAAGAAGTCCTGCACCTCGTTCGGCAGCGCGTCCTGCAGTCGGGCCTTGAGCTCCCAGTAGGCGGCCCAGGGCTCGAGCGCATGGCCGCGCGCCTGCGGCAGCAGCGCGGCCAGCCGGGCCTTGTCGCCGCGCTGGAAGGCCTGCTTCATCTGGACCAGCACGTCGTCGCCGGTGTTGGCCTGCGCGTGCGCGGGCGCCTGCGCGGTGAGCGCGGCGGCGGCCAGCACGGTGGAAAGAACCAGCGCGGAGAACCCCCTGCGCGGGCGATGCTGCATGGATGCCAAAATGCTCGGGAACTGCATCGGGGGATTATGGACAAGTCAAAGGATGGCGGCACCTCGGCGACCGCAAGTTTTCTCAAGGATCAGCTGCGCAAGGCGCTCATCGAGCAGCGCCTCGCGATGCCCGACCGGCTCGCCAAGGCCGACCTGCTGCAGCGGGTGATGCGGATCTGGCTCGTGGGCCGCCCCGACACCGTGATCGGCGCCTACTGGCCGATCAAGGGCGAGTTCGACCCCCTGCCCGCGCTGCACCGCTGGAAGGAGGACGGCGAGCTGATGGACGAGCCGCAGCGCCGCCGCATCGGACTGCCCGTGATCGACAAGGTCCACAAGACGCTGACCTTCCATGCCTGGTACCCGGGCTGCCAGATGGAAGAGGACGCCTACGGCATCCCCAAGCCCAAGGACACCGAGCTCATCGTGCCGACGCTGCTGTTCGTGCCCTGCGTGGGCTACAGCGCGGGCGGCTACCGCCTCGGCTACGGCGGCGGCTTCTACGACCGCACGCTGGCCGCGCTCGAGCCGCGCCCGTTCACGGTCGGCCTGGGCTTCACGGGCGGCTTCCTCGAGGATTTCGAGCCCGAGGCGCACGACCTGCCGCTCGACGCGATCCTCAACGACAACGGCGTCGTCTGGCCGGTCGGCTGAAGCCCTTCTTCGTCAGTCGATGTTGTCGACGGTGTCGGGGTCCGGGACCTCGCCGATGGTTTCGCGCGTGGTCGCCGCCTGGATCTGCAGCCATTCGCAGAAGGCCTTGATCTCCGGCCGCAGCGCCTGGCGCGGCCCGGCGATGAGCCAGTAGCTCATCGGCGAATCCATCCGGTGCTGCGGCAGCACCTCGACCAGGTCGCCGTTGGCCAGGCTTTCGGCGATCAGCGAGCTGCGCGCTAGCACCAGGCCCTGGCCGGTGAGCGCGGCCTGCACCATCTGGTAGGCGTAGTTGAAGTACAGCCAGCGCCTCGGCTGCGCGCGCTCCAGGCCGTTGACCTCGAACCAGCGCCGCCAGGTCAGCCATTCGAGGTGCGTGCGGTGGGCGTCCCCGGCCTCGATCAGCGTGAAGCCGGTGATGTCGGCCGGCGTCCTGATCGGCGCGCTGCTCTTGAGCAGCCACGGGCTCGCGACCGGCGTCAGCGTCTCGCCGAACAGCCGCACGGCCGACTCCGGCATGGACTCGCGCGGGCCGTAGCGCAGCGCGATGTCGACGTCGGCCACCTCGAGGTCGACCGCCACGTCGCTGGCGTCGATCCGGATGTCGATCTCGGGGTTGTCGCGCTGGAAGGCCTCGAGCCGCGGGATCAGCCACATCGATGCAAAAGACGCAAAGGTGGTCAGCGACACGCTCTTGCGCCCCGCGCTCTGGCGGATCTGGCGCACGGCGGTGTCGATGCGCGGCAGCGACTGCTGCACCGCGAGCAGCAACTGCGCCCCCGCGCTCGTGAGCTCCACCGCGCGCGTATGGCGCAGGAACAGCGCCACCCCCACTTCCTCCTCGAGCGACTGGATCTGGCGGCTCACGGCCGACTGGGTCAGCGCCATCTCCTCGGCCGCGGCGCGGAAGTTCAGGTGGCGCGCCACCGCCTCGAAGGCGCGCAGGTGCCCGGCCGAGATCGGGCGCGAGCGCAGGTGGGTTTGCGAATGCTGCATGGACGGGGGCGGGGGATTGATGCGGAACCGGAATCAGTAGGCTACCTCCTTTTCATTGGACTGCCAACGCCGCGAAAACGATCATTCATTCCCGAACCGCGCCATTGCTTCCGTCCCTGTCACCGCGCGTCGGAGTTCCAAGGAGTCTGATCATGTCCACCGCCGTCTGCACCAACGAATCGCTTGCTTCCCTGCCCACCGCTGCCCGTGCCGCGACCATTCCGCCGGCCGTGCGCCGCGGCGCCTGGCAGATCGCGCCCGGCGAGGCGATGAGCCTGAAGGCGCGCACGGCAAGCCTGCTGCGCGTGCGCCAGGGCCGGATGTGGATCACGGTCGACGCGACCGCCGCCGCGCCCAGCGAGGACCTCGTGCTCGCCCCCGGCGAGTCGCTCGCGGTGGCCGCCGGCCAGCGCATCGTGATGGAAGCGTGGGACGGCTACGGCGCCACGTATTCGTGGGATCCGGCCTGAGCCGCACGCAACCCACGGACGGAAGGCGGCCTCGGCCGCCTTTTTCTTTGGCCGCCTCAGATGTTGATGTCGAAACTGGGCCGCAGCGCGAGGAAGTGCCGCAGCGCCGCCACCCCCTCGAGGGCATGCACGCCCGCCATCAGGTCCGGGCCCTCGCTCTCGGCCAGGCCCATGCCGAAGCCGCTGTAGCGGCGCTCGGCCAGCGCGCCGCGGTAGAGCACGCGCACCTGCGTGTGCCGCGGGTCCTGCTCGATGCGATGCATCAGCGCCTCGACGGCCTGGCGGGGCCCTTCGAGGTGCTGGCAGAAGCGCATGCCGTCGAACACCAGCAGCCCGGTGATCCGGCTCTGGGCATTGCGCGCGCGGGCCAGGGTCACGATCGCACCCACGGTGGCCGGCGGCAGGTCTTGGGTCAGGAGGCTGCAGTAGAAGATTTCGTGAAGAGCTTGTTGTTCTGTCATGCGGGCGGGAAAACGGAAAGCCTGCGAAGTGTAGGAAGCCGTTCACGCGACGGAAATGTAAAAAGACATATCCAATGCGCCTATAGTGGCGCGTGAGATTCGAGGACTACAGCCAACCCGCGCCGCCGCCCGCCGGCGCCAACCCCTGCGACGACTGCGCGCTGCGCCGGCTCGAGGCTTTCCTGCCCGCCTCGGCCGAGGAACTGCAGGCGATCCAGTCGTTCCGCCTCGGCGCGCGCCGCGTGGCGGCCGGCGGCGTCATCGTCGAGGAGCACCGGCGCAGCGCCGAGCTGTTCACGCTCTATGCCGGCTGGGCCTTCCGCTACAAGACGCTGAGCGACGGCCGGCGCCAGATCCTGAACTTCCTGCTGCCGGGCGACTTCATCGGCCTGCAGGACGAATTCGCCGACGGCCACACGCATGGCGTGGAGGCCCTGACCGACACCACGCTGTGCGCCTTCTCGCGCACCCGGCTCTGGGAGCTCTTCCACGTCCAGCCCAAGCTCGGCTACGACATCACCTGGCTGGCCGCGCGCGAGGAGAAGCTCGTGGATGACAACCTCGTCACCACGGGCCGGCGCAACGCGGGCGAGCGCGTCGCGATGCTGCTGATGCACCTGTACCGGCGCGCGCTGCGCCTCGGGCTGGCGCGCGACGAATGGGTCGAGTTTCCGCTCAACCAGCAGCACATCGCCGACGCGCTCGGCCTGTCGCTGGTGCACACCAACAAGACGCTGCGCAGGCTCCAGGCGCTCGGCCTGCACAAGCTCGACGGCGGCTGGCTGCGCATCCTCGAGCCGCATGCGCTCGAGGCGCTCGGCGACTATTTCGAGCGGCCGATGCGGCCCATGCCGCTGATCTGAGCGCTGAGCGCCGCCGCTCAGGACGCGGCGCCCGCCAGCTGCCGCAGGTCGTCCTCGTAGGCGCGCAGCCGCTGCACGGCCTGCGTGCGCTGCGCGGCGCTGGTGAGGTTGTGCAGCGCCGCGAGGTTGCGGCAGCCCTCCCTGAGCAGCGCCTGCTGGTGGTCGCGCCAGGGTCCGGGCGGCGGGTCGGCGATGCGCATCACCCAGCCGTGGAGCGCGGCGCGGACCTCGGCCGCCGGCGGCGGCGCGGCCTGCAGGCCACGCAGCAGCGCCAGCATCTCCTGCTGCCGCTGCAGGCGCTCGGCCAGCGCGCGGCGCGGATCGAACATCGACTGCGCCACCTGCCGCCGCACCAGCTCGCGCTGCTCGGGGCTCAGCCGGCCGTAGAAATCCTCCAGCCGCTCGACGAAGGTGTCGTAGCGCTGCTTCTGCACCCGCGCCGCGCTGCGCTCGATCCATTCCTTGCGGTACTCGGCGTTGGTCTTCGCGTACTTGCGCTCGAGCTGCTGCAGCTGGGCCGCGCCCAGGCTCAGCGCCAGCTCGGCGCCGGGGCCCTCGGCCTGCTCGGCCACGGCCAGCAGGCGCTCGCGGATCCGGTCCGCCATGCGGCAGACCTCGGCCGCCTCCAGGTCGCGCGGCGCCAGCGCCTGCGCCTCCTGCAGCAGGGCGGCCACGCGCGGCAGCTCGTTCTGCCGGTGCCAGCTCAGCAGCTGGGCCAGGTCGTCGCGCACCTTGGGGCTCTGCGCGCCGTCGAAGTCGACGTAGCCGTCGAGCCACCAGTAGCTCAGCGTGGGCAGGTTGTTGTAGGCCAGCCGGACCGTGCTGCAGGCGCCGAGCGCGGCCGCCGCGAGCAGCACGCCGATAATCCGCGTCAGATTGACGCAACGCATTCGGATAGAAACAGGCATGGATCAGATTTCCCAACAGGACCAGGGGCCGGTCGACGTGGTCATCATGGCGGCCGGCAAGGGCACGCGCATGAAGAGCAGGCTGCCCAAAGTGTTGCATCGTTTGGCCGGCCGCGCACTGCTCGCGCACGTGACCGACACCGCGACCCGGCTCGGCGCGCGCCACGTGGTCGTGGTCACCGGCCACGGCGCGGCCGAGGTCGAGGCGGCGATGTCGCATGCCGCCGGCGGGGCGCTGCGCTTCGCGCGCCAGGAGCCGCAGCTCGGCACCGGCCATGCGGTGCAGCAGGCCACGCCGCTTCTGCCCGACGACGGCACGGTGCTGGTGCTCTCGGGCGACGTGCCGCTGATCGCCGAGGACACCCTGCGCGCGCTGATCGCGGCCAGCGCCGGCCAGCGCCTCGCGCTGCTCACCATCGAGTTCGACGATCCCACCGGCTACGGGCGCATCGTGCGCGCCGCGGGCGAGGGCGGCGGCGCCGAGGTCCGGGCGATCGTCGAGCAGAAGGACGCCAGCGAGGACCAGCGCGCGATCCGCGAGGTCTACAGCGGCGTGATGGCCGTGCCCGCCGCGCTGCTCAAGGGCTGGCTCGGCCGGCTCGACAACCGCAACGCCCAGGGCGAGTACTACCTCACCGACATCGTCAAGCTCGCGGCGGCCGACGGCGTGCCCGTGGTCGCCCATGTCACGACCGACGCACTGCAGGTCGCCGGCGTCAACAGCCCCGCGCAGCTGGCCCGGCTCGAGCGCGCATGGCAGCTGCGACAGGCCGAGACGCTGATGGCGCAGGGCGTGCGGCTCGCCGACCCGGCGCGCTTCGACCTGCGCGGCACGCTGGCCTGCGACGCCGACGTCGAGATCGACGTGAACTGCGTGTTCGAAGGCGCCGTGTTCCTCGGCGAAGGCGTGCGCATCGGCGCTAACTGCGTGATCGCGAATGCGCGCATCGAGGCCGGCGCGGTGATCCATCCCTTCACCCACATCGACGGCGAGAAGGCCGGCGTCACGGTGGGCGAGCGCGCGCTGGTCGGCCCCTTCGCGCGGCTGCGGCCCGGCGCTCAGCTCGGCACCGAGGTGCACATCGGCAACTTCGTCGAGGTCAAGAACTCGACGCTGGCCGACGGCGCCAAGGCCAACCACCTCGCCTACCTCGGCGACGCCACCGTCGGGCGGCGCGTCAACTACGGCGCGGGCAGCATCACGGCCAACTACGACGGCGCCAACAAGCACCGCACCGTGATCGAGGACGACGTGCACGTGGGCAGCAACTGCGTGCTGGTGGCGCCCGTCACCATCGGCGCGGGCGGCACCATCGGCGGCGGCTCCACGGTCAACAAGTCGACCGAGCCCGGCGCGCTGACCGTGGCACGCAGCCGCGCCGTCAGCTACGCGAACTGGAAGCGGCCCCAGAAGAAGGCATAGGCAGCCGGGGCTCGAACTTCGCGCGCTTGAGGCTGAAGAAGGCCTTGACGTTGCGCACGTTCGCGTCGGCCGTGAAGAGCCGCTGCGCGAGCGCGCCGTAGTCCGGCATGTCGCGCGCCGCCACCACGAGCACGAAGTCCGGGCCCGGCGAGACGCGCCAGCACTGCTGCACCGCCTCGTCGGCGACCACGCGCGCCTCGAAGGCGTCGAGCGCCGCCGCATCCTGGCGGTCGAGCGAGATCTCCACCACCGCCTGCAGCCCGTGGCCCAGCACGGCCGCCAGCCGGTCGGGCGAGAGCAGCGCGACCTCGCGCTCGATCAATCCTTCCTGCCGCAGCCGCTGCACCCGCCGCAGGCAGGTGGGCGGCGAAATGCCCAGTGCCGCCGCCAGGCGCTGGTTGGTCTGCGAAGCATCGCGCTGGAGCGCGTCGAGCAGGCGCAGGTCGGTCGCGTCGAGCGATAAGGATTCCATATTCGGATGGATTATGGAATAAAAATCCATTCCACTGAGATAAAGAAATATTCGTTCGAAAACAGGTGAATTTCGAACCCATATTTCTTCTGGCCCTGCCTACCATAGCGGCCGCTATCCACTTCTTCCAAAGGCAGCTCACCATGTGCGGCATCGTCGGCGCGGCATCCCATCGCAACATCGTCCCCGTCCTCGTCCAGGGCCTGCAGCGGCTCGAGTACCGCGGCTACGACTCCTGCGGCGTCGCGGTCCATGCGGGCGGCCTCACACGGGCGCGCACCACCTCGCGCGTGGCGGAACTCGAGGCCCAGGTGCGCGAGGACCGCGTCGAAGGCCTGACCGGCATCGCCCACACGCGCTGGGCCACGCACGGCGCGCCCGCGGTGCACAACGCGCATCCGCACTTCAGCCACGGCCCGGGCGCCGACGCCCCGAACGCGCGGCCCGGCCGCATCGCGCTCGTGCACAACGGCATCATCGAGAACCACGAGCCGCTGCGCGCGGCGCTCGAGGCCAGGGGCTACGTGTTCGAGAGCCAGACCGACACCGAGGTCATCGCCCACCTCGTCGACAGCCTCTACGACGGCGACCTGTTCGAGGCGGTCAAGGCCGCGGTGCTGCAGCTGCACGGCGCCTACGCGATCGCCGTGATCTGCCGCGACGAGCCGCACCGCGTGGTCGGCGCGCGCGCCGGCTCGCCGCTGGTGCTCGGCGCGGGCAAGGACGCGAGCGAGAACTTCCTCGCCAGCGACGCCATGGCGCTCGCGGGCGTGACCGACCAGATCGTCTACCTCGAAGAGGGCGACGTGGTCGACCTGCAGCCCGGCAGGTACTGGATCGTCGACCGCCAGCACAAGCCCGTGCAGCGCCAGGTGCGCACCGTGCAGGCGCACAGCGGCGCGGCCGAGCTCGGCCCCTACCGCCACTACATGCAGAAGGAGATCTTCGAGCAGCCGCGCGCCATCGGAGACACCCTCGAGGGGGTGGTCGGCGTCGCGCCCGAGCTGTTCGACGGCATCGGCCAGGACGGCGCCACCGGCGCCAGCGCGCACCGCGTGTTCAAGGAGATCGACAAGATCCTGATCCTCGCCTGCGGCACCAGCTACTACAGCGGCTGCACCGCCAAGTACTGGCTCGAGAGCATCGCGAAGATCCCGACCCAGGTCGAGATCGCGAGCGAATACCGCTACC
>CBHTTS010000122.1:0-14056 GCA_966095775.1 uncultured Variovorax sp.
GGCACTGGCTGTTGCGCAGGAACACCGGCCGGCCGCACTGGCACTGGTAGGCGCGAGTGACCGTGGGCGCCTTCAGCTCGGCGGCGAGCGAGGGGGCGGACTCGCTGTCGGCGGCCCGGGGCTTGTCCTCGACGGGAGACTCCATGGCTTTGCTCCTGCGGAACGGACTGGCCATTGTGAGCGCGCGACGCGCGCCGGTCGGGCGCGCAAAGCCCGATATCCTGTAGGACAGCCGACCCCGGCCGCGCACGATGACCGAAACGCCCCCGCCCCTCACGCTCAGCGCCCGCTACGGCCCCCGCTACCGCTGGCTGCTGCTCTTCACCGTGATGGTGGGGGTGATGGCCTCGATCATGTCCTCCACCATCGTCAACGTGGCGATCCCGGGCATGAGCCACCATTTCACGCTGGGGCAGGAGCGGGCGCAGTGGGTCAGCTCGGGCTTCATGGTGGCGATGACGGTCTCGATGCTCACCACGCCCTGGCTGCTGGCGCGCTACGGCTATCGCCGCACCTACGTCGGCACCATGGTGCTGCTGATGGCCGGCGGCGTGATCGGCGGGCTGGCCAACCACTTCTCGCTGGTGCTGGCCGCGCGCGTGGCCGAGGGGCTGGCGGCGGGGGTGGTGCAGCCGATCCCGTCCATCATCATCCTGCGCGCCTTCGAGCCGCACGAGCAGGGCCGGGCCACCGGCATCTTCGGCATGGGCGTGGTGCTGGCGCCGGCGGTGGGGCCCAGCATCGGCGGCGTGCTGGTGGACCTGTTCGGCTGGCGCTCGATCTTCTTCATGGTGGTGCCCTTCTGCCTGGCCTCGATCTGGATGGCCTACCGCTTCGTGCCCGTGACCGGGCCCGGCGGCGTGACCGCCACGCGCGGCGCTGCGCTGGACTGGGGCGGGCTCGCGCTGGGCACCATCGGCACCCTGTGCCTCTTGAACGGGCTGGTGGAGCTGCGTGCCGATGCGCCGCTGCAGGCCGCGGCGCTGCTGGCCGGCGCCGGCTTCGCCTTCGGCGCCTTCGTGGCCTGGCAGCGGCGGATCGCCGCCACCGGCGGCACGCCCCTGATGAACCTGGCGCTGTTCCGGCATCGCCAGTTCGCGATGGGCAGCATCGTCGCCTTCATCTACGGCACGGCGCTGTTCGGCTCGACCTACCTGCTGCCGGTCTACATGCAGGTGGGACTGCACCTGTCGGCCTCGCACGTGGGCACCATCCTGCTGCCCGCGGGCATCGTGCTCGCCGTGACCATCGCGGGCGTGGGCCGGCTGGCCGACCGGCAGCCGACCTGGCTGCTCGTGAGCGTGGGACTCGCGCTGCTCGCGGCCTCGTTCGCGCTGATGATGGTGCTGCGGCTCGACAGCGCGCTGTGGCTGCTCGTGGCCTTCGCGATCATCGGGCGCATCGGGCTGGGCTTCATCCTGCCCTCGCTCAACCTCGGGTCGATGCGCCCGCTCGCGAAGCCGCTGATCCCGCAGGGTGCGAGCGCGATCAACTTCCTGCGCATGCTCGGCGGCGCGGCGGGCGTGAGCCTGTGCGCGATCGTGCTCGAGTGGCGCCTGGCCGCGCACGGCGACTCGCTCGCCAATGCCGCGACCAGCCCGGCGCGGCTCGCGGCCTTCGACGAGGTGTTCGCGATGCTGGCCGGCCTCTGCGCGCTGGCGGTCTGCGCCGCCTGGCAGCTGCGCGAGAGACCCGCCGAGGGCGAAGGCAAGAGCGGGTAAACCCCGGCCGGCCAGTGCGCCGGTTTCGATTTCAATTGTTATCAGTTGTATCAATCGAAAAACGGGGCTCCATGCATCGCAGAAGTTTCATCGCCGCCTCGGCAGCGGCCGTGGCCGGCTTCGGCCATCTTTCTTCGTCCCTGGCCGCGGAAGGCGGCGTCACCGACACCGAGATCGTCCTCGGCCACACCGGCATCCTGAGCGGGCCGCTGGGCGCGCCGATCCGGGTGGTGATGGCCGGCGCGGGCCTGGCCTTCGACGCGGTCAACGCGCAGGGCGGCATTGCGGGCCGCCGGCTGCGGCTGGTGTCGCTCGACGACGAGCTCTCGCCCGAGAAGGCGGTCGCCAACTACGAGAAGCTGCTCGCGGAACACCGCGCCTTCGCCTTCTTCGGCTGCGTCGGCTCGGCCACGACGGCGGCCGCCGCGAAGGTGCTCGCGCAGAGCGGCGCGCCGATGATGGCCGGCTATGCGGTGTCGGATTCGGCGCGCGAGAAGGTCGCGGGCGCGGGCTACTTCGTGCGCGCCACCTTCGCGCGCGAGGCGCAGGCGCTGGTGCAGCACCTCACGACCATCGGCGTCTCGCGCATCGCCTCGGCCTGCCTCGACAACCCCGGCGGCGCCGAGGTGGCGCGGCTCGTCGAGGCCGCGCTCTCGTCGCACCAGCTCAAGCCGGTGGCGGCGGTGATGGTGAAGGGCGACGGCTCGACCAACGCGGCCATGGGCAAGGCGCTCGCCGACAGCAAGGCCCAGGCGGTGATCATGTACCTCGGCGGCGGCATCGGCGGCGAGGTCATGAAGAGCGCCTGGGACGCGGGCGGGCGGCAGATGTTCTACGGCATGTCGATCGTGCCCGGCGACGTGACCGCGAAGCTCGTGGGCGACAAGACCAGCGGCCTCGCGATCTCGCAGGTGGTGCCCTATCCGTGGAGCGAGGTCGATCCAGTCGCGCGCGACTACCGCCAGCTGGCCGAGCGCGCCAAGGTCGACGTCGGCTACCTGAGCTTCGAGGGCTACGTGAACGCGCTGGTCGCGATCGAGGCGCTGCGCCGCAGCGGCCGCGAGCTCACGCGCGCGAAGCTGCATGCCACGCTGAAGGCGATGAAGCTGCGCCTCGCGGGCATGGAGATCGACTTCACGGGCGCGAGCAACACGGGCTCGCGCTTCATCGAGATGGTGCGCGTCACGAAGGAAGGCCGCTTCCTGCGCTGACGCCGGCCTCAGCGCCCGCGCGCGGCGCAGCCCGCGAAGCCCTTGAGCTCTGCGAGCTCGTCGAGGATCGGGCAGACCGGGCGCTGGTCGCCGTCGCAGCAGCCGGCCAGCCGCTCGAGCAGCCGCTTGGCCTGCGCCAGCGCCTCGATGCGCTCGCCCAGCGCCTCGGCCCGTGCGAGCGCGACGCGCCGCACGTCGGCGCTCGCGCGGCGCTCGTCGCGCCAGAGCGCGAGCAGCTCGGCCACCTCCGGCGGCTCGAAGCCGAGCGCATGCGCGCGACGCACGAAGCGCAGCGTCGGCACGGGCGCGGACGCGTCGAGCAGCCCGCGCGCCTCGCAGTCGCGCAGCAGCGCGGCCGAGACGCCGGCGCGCGCGGCGAGCTGGGCCGGGGTGGGCCGTCCCTCGGAGGGGCGGGGCGTGGGGTCGTCCATGGCACGGGTCCTTTCAGCAAGGGCCGCAGTCTGCGGGCTCACACGGCGGCAAGGTCAAGCGTCAAGCGCCCGCGGGCGGCGGGCCCGGATTCGCGAATCGCGGTCTAATCGCCTCCATGTGCCAATTGCTAGGGATGAACTGCAACACGCCGACCGACGTGACCTTCAGCTTCACGGGTTTCGCGCAGCGCGGCGGCCGCACCGACCACCATGCCGACGGCTGGGGCATCGCCTTCTTCGAGGACCGCGGCCTGCGCCATTTCGTCGACCACCTGCCGGCCTGCGATTCGCCCGTGGCCGAGCTGATCCGCCGCTACCCGATCCAGAGCCGCAACGTCATCGCCCACATCCGCAAGGCGACGCAGGGGGCGGTCAACCTGCAGAACTGCCATCCCTTCGTGCGCGAGCTCTGGGGCCGCTACTGGGTGTTCGCGCACAACGGCGACCTGAAGGAATTCCGCCCCCGGCTGCACGGCAACTTCCATCCCGTGGGCAGCACCGACAGCGAGCATGCCTTCTGCTGGCTGATGCAGGAGCTCGCGAAGTCGCATGCGGGCGTGCCGAGCATCGACGAGCTCACGCTCACCCTGCGCGAGCTCGCGCCGCAGCTCGCGCGCCATGGCACCTTCAACTTCATGCTCTCGAATGGGCAGGCGCTCTGGGCCCATGCCTCGACCCACCTCTGGTACGTGGAGCGGCGCCATCCCTTCGTGACCGCGCAGCTCGCCGACGAGGACCTCGAGATCGACTTCGCGCAGCACACCACGCCGAACGACCGCGTCGCCGTGGTGGTGACCGCGCCGCTCACGAGCAACGAGCAATGGACGCCGTTCGCGCCCGGCGAATTGCAGGTCTTCGTGGACGGCGCGCGCGTCGCGCACTGAGGCGCGGCCGCCGCCTGCCGTTGTAAGCGCACACTTTGCAGGGTGCCGGCAGCGCCGGCTGCACCATTTCTTCTGACACTTTTTCGCAACATTGCGAGAAACAATCGGCGAAACGGTTCAAAGGAATAACAATAATGGTTCTCATTTGCGACCCTGCCGAACCTTTTTCATGCCCGCCTTCTCCCCCTTTCTGCGCGTCCGCCTCCGACCGACCGCCATCGCCACGCTGCTCGTGCTGCATGCACTGGCTGCTTCCGCTCAGACCGCCGCGCCGCAGCCGGAGCCCGCCGCCGCGCCCGCGGGCCCCGTCGGCACGCTGAACACCATCACGGTCGAAGCCAGCGCCGACGCCTCATCCGAAGGCCTGTCCAAGCCCTTCACGGGCGGCCAGGTGGCGCGCGGCGGCCGCGTCGGCATCCTGGGCAACCAGGACATGATGAGCACGCCGTTCTCCAGCACCAACTACACCAACGAGCTGATCCAGGACCAGCAGGCCAGGAGCGTCGCCGACGTGCTGCAGAACGACCCGTCGGTGCGCCAGGCGCGCGGCTTCGGCAACTTCCAGGAGCTGTACCTGGTGCGCGGCTTCCCGGTGTATTCGGACGACGTCGCGTACAACGGTCTGTACGGCATGCTGCCGCGCCAGTACATCGCCTCCGAATTCTTCGAACGCGTCGAGGTGTTCCGCGGCGCCAACACCTTCCTCAACGGCGCCGCGCCCGGCGGCAGCGGCATCGGGGGCGCGATCAACCTGCTGCCCAAGCGCGCGCCCAACGAGCCGCTCACGCGCGTGGGCCTGGGCGTGCAGAGCGGCGGCCAGGGCTACGTGAACCTCGACCTGGCGCGCCGCTTCGGACCCGACGACAGCCTCGGCGTGCGCGTGAACGCGGTGCGCCGCGAAGGCGGCACGGGCGTGTTCAAGGAAAGCCAGCAGCTCGGCGCCTTCGGCATCGGCCTGGACTGGCGCAACCGCAACGTGCGCTTGTCGGCCGACTTCGGCTACCAGGACTACGACCTGACGGACGGCCGACCGAGCCTGACGCCCTCGTCGACGCTGCCGATCCCGCGCGCGCCCGACGCCAAGAGCAACTTCGCCCAGCCCTGGACCTACTCGAAGGAAAAGGACAAGTTCGCCACCTTCCGCGGCGAGGTCGACATCACCGACAACATCACGGCCTGGGCCGCCGGCGGCGTGCGCCGCAGCGACGAGGACAACGTCCTGTCGAACCCGACGCTCGTCAACGCCTTCGGCAACACCAGCAACACGCGCTTCAGCAACACGCGCCGCGACCGCATCGGCACCGCCGAGATCGGCGTGCGCGGCAACTTCACGACCGGCCCGGTGAAGCACACCGCGGTGGCTTCGGGCGCCACGTACACCAACGACCGCGAGAACGCCTACGCAATCTCGCGCGGCACCGTCCTCAACAACATCTACGCGCCGTTCTTCTCGCCGTACCCGGTGGCCAACGGCTTCACCGGCAACGCGCTGGAGAACCCGCGCCTGACCGACAAGATCGAGACCTCGAGCTTCGCCATCGCCGACACCATGTCCTTCCTGGACGACCGGCTGCTGGTCACGCTCGGCGCGCGGCGCCAGACCATCAAGCAGACCAGCTTCGCCTACAACACGATCAAGGAATCGAGCGCCTACGACAAGAGCAGGACCACGCCGGTGGCCGGCGTGGTGTTCAAGATCACGCCGACGGTCTCGGCCTACGCCAACTACATCGAGGCCCTCGTCAAGGGCAACGTGGCGCCCGGCACCGTGAACGGCCGCCCGGTCACCAACGCGGGCGAGGTGTTCGCGCCCTACCGGGCCAAGCAGAAGGAGATCGGCATCAAGTACGACGGGGGCACGCTGGGCGCCAGCGCCGCATTCTTCACCACCGACCAGCCCACGTACTACTACCAGGGCCAGACCTACGGCCCCTACGGCAAGCAGCGCAACCAGGGCCTGGAGTTCTCGGTGTTCGGCGAGCTGGCCAAGGGCCTGCGCCTGCTCGGCGGCCTGACCCTGCTCGATGCCAAGCAGAAGAACACGCAAGGCGGCGTCACCGACGGCCTCACCGCCATCGGCGTGGCGAAGCAGCAGGCCAACATCGGCGCCGAGTGGGACGTGCCGGGCGTGCGCAACCTGGCGCTGAATGCGCGCCTGCTGTACACCTCCAAGCAGTACGCGAACGCCGCCAACACCCAGCAGATCCCGGGCTGGACGCGCTTCGACATCGGCGCGCGCTACCTGGTCGACCTGGGCAACGGCCGGGCGCTCACGCTGCGCGCACGCATCGACAACCTGTTCAACAGGTCGTACTGGGCGTCGGTGGGCGGTACGCAGGGTTCCAACTACCTGGTGCTGGGTGCGCCGCGCACCGTCTCGGTGAGCGGCACCATCGATTTCTGATGCGCGCCTTCTGGACCGCAGTGCACCGCTTCGCGGGCTTGGCGGTCGCGCTGTTCCTCATCGTCTCGGGACTCACGGGCGCCGTCATCTCGTGGGACCACGAGATCGACGGCTGGCTCAACAGCGAGCTCTACGACACCGATTCGCGCGGCCCCTTCCGCGACCCCTTCGAGCTCGCGGCCGCGGTCGAGGCGCACGACCCGCGCGCGCGGGTCGCGTACATGCCGCTCGGCTTCGAGGAGGGCCACGCGGCCGGCTACTTCGTGCAGCCGCGCACCGATCCCGCCACCGGCAAGCCCTACCGGCTCGGCTACAACCGCGTCTACGTCGATCCGGTGACGGCCGAGATCCGCGGCACGCGCGACTCGACGGCGATCTCGCTCAAGCCCGAGACGCTGATGCCCTTCCTGCGCAAGCTCCACTACACGCTGCACGTGCCGGCCGTCTGGGGCACCGACCGGCTCGGCCACTGGATCATGGGCACGGTGGCGCTGGTGTGGCTGCTCGACAGCTTCGTCGCGCTCTACCTCACGACGCCGCGGCGCCAGCGCCGGGCCGCGCATCCCGAACACCGCGCCGCGCGCGAATGGTGGCAGCGCTGGAAGCCGGCCTGGGCCGTGCGCTGGGCCGCGGGCGGCTACAAGCTCAACTTCGACCTGCACCGCGCGGGCGGGCTCTGGCTGTGGGCGCTGATCATCCTGATCGCCTTCACCTCGTTCTCGCTGAACCTCTACAAGGAGGTGTTCCATCCGATGCTGTCGCTGGTGTCGAAGACCACGCCGGGCCCGTCGTCGCTGGTGCCGCTGGCGCCGCTGGGCGCGCGCATCGAGCCCGCGATCGGCTTCCGCCAGATCGTCGCCGAGGCCGAGGCCGAGGCGCGCCGGCGCGGCTGGACCACGCCGCTCGGCGGCGTGTTCTACAACCAGCGCGGCGGCTTCTACAACGTCTCGTTCTTCGACCATGCCACGCACGACAGCAGCGACGGCATGGGCCTGTCGAACCTCTACCTGGACGGCCGCGACGGCCACGTCATCAGCAGCAACCGGCCCTGGCACGGCACCGCGGCCGACGTGTTCGCGCAGCTGCAGCTGCCGCTGCACGGCGGGCGCATCCTCGGGCTGCCGGGGCGCATCCTGATGTCGCTGATGGGGCTCGCGGTCGCGGGGCTGTCGGTCACGGGGATCGTGATCTGGTGGCGCAAGCGGCGCGCGCGGCTGCTGCAGGCACGGCGGCAGCGCGAGAACGACCGGCAGGCGCTCGGCGCGCTCGCGCCGCGCTGAGGATCGGGCGCGGCGGCCTCAGCGCGCCGCCGCCAGATGCGCCTCGAGCGCATCGACGAACATCTTCGGCACGTCGAAGCCGGTCTGCTCGGTGATCTCCTGGAAGCAGGTCGGGCTCGTGACGTTGATCTCGGTGACCGAGTCGCCGATCACGTCGAGCCCGATCAGGAGCAGCCCGCGCGGCGCGAGCGTGCGGCCGATCTCCTCGGCGATCTCGCGGTTGCGCGGCGTGAGCGGCTGCGCCACGCCCTTGCCGCCGGCCGCGAGGTTGCCGCGCACCTCGGTGCCCTGCGGGATGCGCGCGAGCACGAAGGGCGCGGGCTCGCCCGCGATGATCAGGATGCGCTTGTCGCCCTGCGCGATCTCGGGCACGAAGCGCTGCACCATGATCGTCTCGGCGCCGTCCTTGTTGAGCGTCTCGACGATGGAGCCGAGGTTCAGCGCGTCCTGCCGCACGCGGAAGATGCCCATGCCGCCCATGCCGTCGAGCGGCTTGAGGATGATGTCGCCGTGCTCGGCATGGAAGTCGCGCACCGCCTGCGCGCTGCGCGTGACCAGCGTCGGCGTGATGAACTGCGGGAACTCCAGGATCGCGAGCTTCTCGGGATGGTCGCGCAGCGCGCGCGGCTTGTTGACCACGCGCGCGCCCTCGCGCTCGGCCTGCTCGAGCAGGTGCGTGGCGTAGATGTACTCGGCGTCGAAGGGCGGGTCCTTGCGCATCAGCACCGCATCGAACTCGGCCAGCGCCTTGGTCTCGACGATGTCGACCCGGTACCACGCCTTCGGGTCGCCGGTCAGCGTGATCTGCTGCACCGCCGCCTTGACCTTGCCGCCCGAGATCCACTGCAGGTCCTGCGGCAGGCAGGCCGCGACGCGCCAGCCGCGGCGCTGGGCCTCGCGCATCATCGAGAAGGTGGTGTCCTTGTAGATCTTGAAATGGTCGAGCGGGTCGGCGACGAAGAGGATGTTTTTCATCTGGTGGTCTTTCCGGCGCCCGGTGCGGCCGCCATGTTGCTGCTGTCCGGCTCGATGTTGCCGGAAGGCGCGATGTCCTTGCCGGCGCGGGCCTTTGCCGGGCCGCCGCGCCCGAGCTGCTGGATCGCGAGCGCCACGGCGCCCGCCACCACGCCCCAGAACGCCGAGCCCACGCCGAGCACGGTGACGCCCGAGAGCGTGACCAGGAAGGTGATCAGCGCCGCCTCGCGGTGCGCCTCCTCGCGCACCGCGGCCGCGAGCCCGCCGCCGATGGTGCCGAGCAGCGCGAGCCCGGCGATGGCGGCGACCAGCTCCTTCGGAAAGGCCGTCAGCAGCCCCGTGACCGCGGCGCCGAACAGCCCGATCACCACGTAGATCGCGCCGCAGCTCACGGCCGCGGTGTAGCGGCGCGCGGGGTCCTCGTGGGCTTCGCGGCCCATGCAGATGGCCGCGGTGATCGCGCTCAGATTCAGCGCGAAGGCGCCGAAGGGCGCGAGCACCAGCGTCGCGAGCCCGCTCAGCGTGATGAGCCTGCTGATCGGCAGCGCGCCGTAGCCGGCCGCGCGGATCGCGGCCACCCCCGGCAGGTTCTGCGAGGCCATGGTGACCACGAAGAGCGGCAGCGCCAGGCTCACGATCGCCTGCCAGCTGAACACCGGCATCGTGAACACCGGCCAGGTGAGCGTGAAATGCACGCGCGACCATGCGAGCTCGCCGCGCGCGGCGACGAAGACGATCGCCACCAGCAGCGTCAGCGGCACCGCGTAGCGCGGCAGCATGCGCCTGCCGAGCAGGTAGGTGCCGAGCATCAGCAGCACCAGCGGCAGCGCCGTCTGCGCGGCCGTGAAGGCCGCGAGGCCGAAGCGCGCGAGCACGCCCGCCAGCAGCGCCGAGGCGAGCGCCATGGGAATGCGGTTCATCACGCGCTCGAACCAGCCGGTGGCGCCCGCGAGCACGATCAGCAGCGCGCAGACGATGAAGGCGCCGACCGCCTCGCCCATGCCGTGGCCCACGCCCGCGACCGCGAGCACCGCGGCGCCCGGCGTGCTCCAGGCGATCATCACGGGCTTCTTCCACCACAGCGAGGGCAGCACGGAGGCCAGGCCCATGCCGATGCCGAGCGCCCACATCCACGAGGCGGCGACTTCGGGCGTGGCGCCGAAGGCCTGCGCGGCCTGGAACACGATCGCCACCGAGCTCGTGAAGCCCACGAGCACCGCGACGAAGCCCGCGGTGAAGGCCGAGAGGCTGAGGTCCTTGAAAAACGACATCGCGCGATTGTGCCGGGAGCCCGCCGCCGGCGCTCCCGGGTCCTCGCGCGGCGGCTCAGCCGCCCAGGTAGGCGCGCGCCAGCGCGCCGTCGGCCGCGATCTCGGCCGCGCCGCCCTCGGCCACGATGCGCCCGCCCTCGATCACGTAGGCGCGGTCGCACAGCGCCAGCGCGAGCGCGGCCATCTGGTCGACCAGCAGCACCGTCAGGCCCTCGGCGCGCAGCGCGTCGAGGGCCTCGAACAGCTCGGCGATGACCTTCGGCGCGAGCCCGAGCGAGGGCTCGTCGAGCAGCAGCACGCGCGGCTTCGACATCAGCCCGCGCGCGATCGCGAGCATCTGCTGCTCGCCGCCCGAGAGCAGGCCCGCGCGCTGGTGCAGCCGCTCGCGCAGGCGCGGGAAGCGCTCGAGCATGGCCTCGGTGCGCGCCTCGATGTCGCGGCCGTCGAGGAAGGCGCCGAGCCGGATGTTGTCGCGCACGCTGAGCTCCGGGAACACCTGCCGTCCCTCGGGCACCAGCACCAGCCCGCGCGCCACGATGCGCTCGGCCGCGAGGCCCGCGAGCTCGGCGCCGTCGAGGTGGATGCCGCCCTGCACCGGCCGGTGCAGGCCCGCGAGCGAGCGCATCAGCGTCGACTTGCCCGCGCCGTTGGCGCCGAGCAGCGCCACCAGCTCGCCGCGGCGCACGCGCAGGTCGATGCCGTGCAGCACCGGCTCGGCGCCGTAGCCCGCGACCAGGCCGCCGACCCCGAGCAGCTCGGGCGCGTCGGCCGCGAGCGCCGCACGCGCCGTGCCTCCGCCCGCGTCCGCCGCCATGGCTTCGCCGAGGTAGGCCTTGCGCACCGCGGGATCGGCCTGGATCGCCGCCACGCCGCCCACCGCGAGGCGCCGCCCCGCATCGAGCACCACGATGTGGTCCGAGATGCCCATCACGAGCTCCATGTCGTGCTCGACCAGCAGCACGCCGATGCCCGCGGCGGCGATGCGCTCGAGCAGCTGCGCGAGCCGCGTCTTGTCCTCGCGCGACAGGCCGGCCGCGGGCTCGTCGAGCAGCAGCGCCTGCGGCGCGGTGGCGAGCGCGCGCGCGATCTCGACCAGCCGGCGGTCCACGTGGGCGAGGTCGGCGGCCGGCGCCTGCAGCGGTCCCGCATAGCCGCAGAATGCGAGCAGCCGCCGCGCCTCGGCACGCGCGCTCGCCGAGCGGAAGCGCCGCGCGCCGAGCAGCGGC
The DNA here is from genome assembly GCA_966095775.1 of uncultured Variovorax sp. Classification (GTDB taxonomy): domain Bacteria; phylum Pseudomonadota; class Gammaproteobacteria; order Burkholderiales; family Burkholderiaceae_C; genus Variovorax. The sequence continues at coordinate 11,404 of CBHTTS010000122.1, forward strand.
CCGAGCCGGCCGCGGCCGAGCGCGAGCGCCACGTTGTCCTCCACGCCGAGGCTGCCGAACAGCTGCGAGGTCTGGTAGGTGCGTGCGACGCCGGCGCGCGCGATGCGGAAGGCGCGCCGGCCCTGGAGCGGCTGCGTGCCGAGGCTGAAGCCGCCGCCCGTGGGCCGGTAGAAGCCGCTCAGCATGTTCAGCACCGTCGTCTTGCCCGCGCCGTTGGGGCCGATCAGGCTCGTGATGCCGCCGGCCTGCGTGGCGAAGGTGAGGTCGTCCACCGCGCGCACGCCGCCGAACTGCATCGACAGGCCTTCGGTGCGGATCGGCGCGCCGGGCGCGCGCGGCGGCAGGACCGCCTCGGCGCCTTCCGCGTGCGCGGGCGCCGCACGCGGCGCGGCGACGCGGCCCGCGAGGCGCCGCCAGAGGCCGTCCGCGCCTTCGGGCGCGACCCAGAGCACGACCAGCAGCAGCAGGCCGAAGATCAGCAGCCGGTACTCCTCGAAGCTCGAGAGCAGCTCCGGCAGCAGCGCGACCACGAGCGCGCCGGCCAGCGGGCCCGCGACCGAGCCGGCGCCGCCGACCATCACCACGAGCACGAACAGGATCGACTGCCCGAAGCCGAAGGTGTGCGGCGTCACGAAGCCCGACAGCGGCGCGAACAGCCCGCCCGCCGCGCCCGCGCAGAGCGCCGACAGCGCGAAGGCCACGGTCTTGATGCGCAGCGGATCGAGGCCGATCGATTCGGCCGCGGTCTCGCTGTCGCGCACCGCGCGCATCGCGGCGCCCCAACCGCCGCGCGAGAGCAGCGCGAAGGCCGCCAGCGCCGCGCCGGCCGTGAGCACCGCGAGCATCGCCGCCGCGCGCTCGCCGCGCGCGAAACCGCCGAGCGCCGGTCCGGCGATGCCCATGATGCCGTTCTGCCCGCCCGTGAGATCGCGCGCCTCGACGATCGCATGCTCGACGATGAAGCCGAAGGCGATGGTGATCATCGCGAGGTACGGCCCCTTGGCGCGCAGCGCCGGCAGCGCGAGCAGGGCGCCCGCCGCGGCCGCGATCAGCGCGCCCGCGGGCCAGGCGGCCCAGAAGCTCCAGCCGGCCTTGCCGGTGAGGATCGCCACCGCGTAGGCGCCGATCGCATAGAAGCCCACGTGGCCGAAGGACATCTGCCCCGTGAGCCCGAGCAGCACGTTGAGCCCGATGCCGACGATCGCGAACAGCGCGACGTTGGCGAGCACGAAGACGTAGTAGCCGTTGACGGTGGCGGCGAGCGCCACGCCCGCGGCCATCGCGGCCGCGAGCGCCGCGAGGGCGGGCCAGCGCAGGCCGGATGCCATGCCTCTTTCCATGCCGCTCATACCTTCTTCACCGCCGCGCGGCCGAACAGTCCCTGCGGCCGCAGCGCGAGCACCACGATCACGAGGCCGAAGCTGAGGATCTGCGTGTAGCCCGAGCCCAGCGTGGCGGTGATCAGCGCCTCCGCGAGCCCGAACAGCAGGCCCGCGCCCATCACGCCCCAGGCGCTCGTGATGCCGCCGAGGATCGCGACCGCGAAGGCCTTGAGCCCAAAGAGCGTGCCCATGTCGGCCTGCACGTTGAACAGCGGCGCGATCAGCACGCCGGCCACGCCCGCGAGCACCGCCGAGAGCGCGAAGGCCGCGGCCACCGCGCGCCGGATCGGAATGCCCATGAGCCGCGCGGCCGCGGGGTTCTGCACCACCGCGAGCATGCCCACGCCCCAGCGCGTGCGGCGCGCCACCACGTGCAGCGCCGCCGCGAGCGCGAGGCCCGCGAGCGGGATCAGCAGCTGCAGCGGATACACGCCCAGGCCCACGCCGCCCACCTGCAGCGGCGCGACCGCGAGCGGCGACGGCAGGCTGCGCGGCTCCTTGCCGAAGGTGAACATCACGAGGTTGTCGACCACCATGCCGAGCGCGACGGTCGCCATCAGCCAGGCCTCGGAGCCGCGGCTCGCGAACGGACGCACGGCCGCGAACTCGACCAGCAGGCCGTAGGCCGCGCACAAGGCGAGCGCGAGCAGCACCGCGAGCGGCATCGGCCAGCCCAGCGTCTGCGCGAACCAGAAGGTGAAGACCGCGCCGAGCATCATCGCGCTGCCCTGCGCGAAGTTCACGGTGCCCGAGACGGCATAGGTGACGTGGAAGCCGAGGGCGATCAGCCCGTACATGCTCCCGAGCCCCAGCCCGCTGATCCAGGCGGACAGCAGCATCACTTCGCCGCGGCCATGCCCACGGGCAGGATCCGGTTGTCGACGAACTGGGCCCAGACGTAGTCGTTCGCGGTCACGGCATCGTGCACGCCGGGCGAGAACGGCTTGTCGTAGGTCTTGATCAGGCCTTCGTACCTGCCGATCTTGTAGAAGCCCTGGCGCACCGCATCGCCGTCGGTCGAGCCCGCGGCCGCGATCGCGAGCGCGGCCAGCTGCATGCCGTCGTAGGCGTTGGCGACGCCGACCGCGGGCGTGATGTCGTCCGGCCCCTTGATCGCCGGGTACTTCGCCTTGAGCGCGGCCACCACCTTCTCGCCCACGGGCGACTGCTTGCCGAAGAAGCTGTAGGTCTGCACGAAATGCACGTTGCGCGCCGACGGCCCCGCGAGTTCGGTGAAGCGGCCGCCCGCCGGGCCCCAGTGCGAGACGATC
>CBHTTS010000123.1:0-14041 GCA_966095775.1 uncultured Variovorax sp.
AGGAGATCGCCAAGGCGCTCGGCCGGCGCGTGGACCTGAAGTCGGGCGGCTACCTCGTGGTGGACCAGACCGAGGCCCTCACGACCGTCGACGTGAACACCGGCGGCTTCGTGGGCGCGCGCAACTTCGACGACACCATCTTCAAGACCAACCTCGAGGCCGCGCAGGCGATCGCGCGCCAGCTGCGGCTGCGCAACCTCGGCGGGATCATCATCGTCGACTTCATCGACATGGCGCGCGACGACCACCGCGAGCAGGTGCTGGCGGAGTTCCGCAAGCAGCTCGCGCGCGACCGCGTCAAGACCACCGCGGGCGGCTTCTCCCAGCTCGGGCTGGTCGAGATGACGCGCAAGCGCACGCGCGAATCGCTCGCCCACATGCTCTGCGAACCCTGCCTCGCCTGCGGCGGGCAGGGGATCGTGAAGACGGCGCGCAGCGTGGCCTACGACGCGATGCGCGAGATCCTGCGCGAGGCGCGGCAGTTCACGCCGCGCGAGTTCCGCATCGTGTCCTCGCCCCAGGTCATCGAGCTGTTCCTCGACGAGGAAAGCCAGCACCTCGCGGGCCTCAGCGACTTCATCGGCAAGCCGATCTCGCTGCAGGCCGAGCCGGCGATCGGGCAGGGGCAGTACGACATCGTGCTGCTCTGAGCGCCCCCGGCGGGCTTCAGAGCGTCGGGTCCTGCCCGGCGGTCGCGGCGCGCACGGCGCTGGTCTGCAGCCGCGCGTAGAGGCCGTCGAGCGCCATCAGCTGCGCGTGGCTGCCTTGCTCGACCACGCGGCCCTGTTCCATCACGATGATCCGGTCCGCATGCTGGATGGTCGAGAGGCGGTGCGCCACGATCAGCGTGGTGCGGTCCTGCATCAGCCGCTGCAGCGCGTCCTGCACCAGGCGCTCCGATTCGGTGTCGAGCGCCGAGGTGGCCTCGTCGAGCAGCAGGATCGGCGCGTCCTTGTAGAGCGCGCGCGCGATCGCGAGACGCTGGCGCTGGCCGCCCGAGAGCTGGGTCGCGTTGTGGCCGAGCACGGTGTCGATGCCCTGCGGCAGGCCCTCGACGTGGGCGGCCAGGTTCGCGGCCTCGACGCAGCGCAGCACGCGCGCGCGGTCGATCTCGGCGTCGGCGCCGAGCGCCACGTTGGCGGCCAGGGTGTCGTTGAGCATCACCACGTCCTGGCTGACCATCGCGAACTGGGCGCGCAGGCTGCGCAGCGCCCAGTCGGCGATGTCGTGGCCATCGAGCAGCACCTGCCCGCCGCTGGGCAGCACGAAGCGCGGCAGCAGGTTCATCAGCGTGGTCTTGCCCGAGCCCGAAGGCCCGACGAAGGCCACGCTCTGGCCCGGCGCGATGGCGAGGCTCACGCCGTCGAGCGCGGGGCGTTCGTCCTCGTCGCCGCGGTAGTTGACGCGCACGCCGCGGAACTCGATGCGGCCCTCGGCGCGCGCCATCTCGAAGCGGCCCTGCGGCTCCGCCGGCACCTCGTCGATCAGCGCCAGGCCGCGCTCGAGCGCCGCCAGCCCGCGCGTGATCGGGCCCGCCACCTCCGCGAGCCGCCGGATCGGCGCGATCAGCATCAGCATGGCCGTGATGTAGGCGACGAAGCCGCCGACCGTGAAGCCCTGCTTGCCGCTCTGCCAGAGCGCGATCATCACCACGACCGAGAGCGCGAGCGAGGCCATCATCTGCGTGAGCGGCGTGGTCGCGGCCTGCGCGATGGTCGACTTCACCGCGAGCCGGTTGAGCCGCTGGCTCAGCTGCTCGAAGCGCTTCGCCTGCGCGGCCTCGGCGCCGTGCAGCCGCACCATGCGGTGCGCGAGCACGTTCTCCTCGACCACGTAGGCCAGCTCGTCGGTGGCCTGCTGGCCCTGCTGCGTGAGCTTGTAGAGGCGCTTGGAGAACACCTTCATGATCCACGAGATGCTCGGCACCAGGAAGGCGACGATCAGCGTGAGCTTCCAGTTCAGGTAGACCAGGTAGCCCAGCAGCGCGACCAGCGTGAAGCCGTCGCGCGACAGGCCGAGCAGCGCCTGCACCAGCAGCATCGAGCCGGTCTGCACCTCGTAGACCACGGTGTTCGACAGCGTGCTGGCCGACTGGCGCGCGAACAGCGCGAGCTCGGCGCCGAGCAGGCGGTCGAACAGCACCCGGCGCAGGCGCTGCATGCCTTCGTTGGCGATGCGCGAGAGCGCGTACTGCGAGATGAACTGGGCCAGGCCGCGCACCGCGAACAGCAGCAGCACGGCGGCCGGCACGAACCACAGCGGCATCTGGCCGCGCGTGAAGCCGCGGTCGAGCAGCGGCTTGAGCAGTGCGGCCATCAGCGGCTCGGTCAGCGCCGCGAGCAGCGCGCCGATCAGGCCCAGCGCCCACCACTGGCGCGAGCCGCCGAACCAGGTCATGAGCCGCGCGAGCCGGCGCGTGAGGGGAGGGCGTGCGGAAGAAGGGGTCTCGCCGCCGGGGGATGCTTGCATGGCGGCGGATTCTACGGGGGGGCCGTCGGCCGTCCGCCCGCCCCGCGTGTAGGACCGCGCCGCCCGATACACGTTTTGTGACGGCGCACCCACACCAGTGTGTAACATGTCGACCGTTGCACCGGGGAGAACTTTTTTACCCCGACACACCTCCGAACCGCATGAACAAGCCGTTGCCAGCGTCCCATCCAACTCCTTCTTCATCGCTTTTTGCGCGCCGCTCGCTGATCGCCGCGCTTGCCGCCACCCCGATGCTGCCCGCGCTCGCCCAATTCCGGGTCGAGGTGTCGGGCGTGGGGCTCACGCAATTGCCCATCGCCCTGGTTCCGTTCCGTGGACAGGACGCCTCGCCGCAGAAGATCTCCGAGATCGTGCAGGCCGACCTCGAGCGCAGCGGCCAGTTCCGCGGCGTCGACGCCTCGGGCCAGGCGCTCGACGAGAGCTCGCGCCCCGACCTCTCGCTGTGGCGCCAGCGCACCGCCGACTCGCTCGTCGTGGGCAGCGTCTCGCGCCTCGGCGACGGCCGCTACGACGTGCGCTTCCGCCTCTGGGACGTGGTGCGCGGGCAGGACCTCGGCGGCCAGAGCTACACCGTGCCGCAGGGCGACCTGCGCCTCGCCTCGCACCGCATCGCCGACTACGTCTACGAGAAGCTCACGGGCGACAAGGGCATCTTCTCGACCCGCATCGCCTACGTGACCAAGGGCGGCAGCCGCTATTCGCTCTGGGTGGCCGATGCCGACGGCGAGAACGCGCAGGCCGCGCTCGCGAGCCCCGAGCCGATCATCTCGCCGGTCTGGTCCTCGAACGGCCAGCAGCTCGCCTACGTCTCGTTCGAATCGCGCAAGCCCGTCGTCTACGTGCACAACGTGGCGAGCGGCCAGCGCCGGCTGCTCGCGAACTTCCGCGGCTCGAACAGCGCACCGGCCTGGGCGCCCGACGGCAATTCGCTCGCGGTCACGCTCAGCCGCGACGGCGGCTCGCAGCTCTACACCATCCCCGCGGGCGGCGGCGAGCCGCGCCGCCTGACGCAGAGCGCGAGCATCGACACCGAGCCCGTCTATTCGGCCGACGGCAGCACGATCTACTTTGTTAGCGATCGAGGTGGTGCCCCGCAGATTTACAAGATGAGCGCGAGCGGCGGTGCGCCCACGCGCGTCACCTTCAGCGGGACCTACAACATTTCTCCTTCTGTCAGCGGCGATGGCCGGTGGTTGGCCTACATTTCCCGCGTTGGCGGAGCGTTCAAACTCCATGTGATGGAGTTGGCTACCGGCAATGTCTCGGCCATCACCGACACCTCGGCAGACGAGAGCCCAAGTTTTGCCCCCAATAGCAAGTTGATCGTCTACGCCACGCAGCTGCAGGGCCGCGAGGCGCTCATGACGACCACGCTGGACGGAAAAATAAAGGCACGGCTGGCGGGACAGGCGGGAGACATAAGAGAACCGGACTGGGGTCCGTTTCAAAAGCAATGACCAAGGTTTATTTGAGGAGTTCCCAATGTTGAAACGTACGATTTATTCGCTGGCTATCGTGGCTCTCATCGCCGGTTGCTCGTCGGGCACCAAGCTCAACGACACGCCGGTGAGCGACCGTTCCGGCACCGCCGGCGGCAGCCAGCAGGGCAGCGCGAGCGCCGTTGCCCCGGTCACCATCGATCCCAACGCGAATACCGCGCAAGGGCCGATGGGCGTCGAACGGATCGTCTATTTCGACTACGACAGCTACACGGTCAAGCCCGAGTTCCAGTCGGTGATCGACGGCCATGCCCGCTTCCTCAAGGCGAACCCGCAGCGCCGCATCTCCATCGAAGGCCACACCGACGAGCGCGGCGGCCGCGAGTACAACCTCGCGCTCGGCCAGAAGCGTTCCGAGGCCGTTCGTCGCGCGCTCACGCTGCTCGGCGTGAACGATGCGCAGATCGAGGCCGTGAGCTTCGGCAAGGAAAAGCCGGCGGTGCAGGGCTCGGGCGAAGAAGTCTGGGCGCAGAACCGCCGCGCTGAAATCCGCTACACCCGGTGATGCAGCCATCCCTTTGGCGAAGCGCGGCCCTTGCGGCCGCGCTGCTGTGCGCGTCGGCCGGCTCGCAGGCGGCGCTGTTCGAGGATGACGAGGCACGCCGCGCCATCCTCGACCTGCGCCAGCGCGTCGAGGCGATGCGCCAGCAGACCGACCAGCGGCTGGCCGACGAGAACGGCCAGCTGCGGCGCAGCCTGCTCGACCTGCAGAACCAGATCGAGCAGATGCGCGGCGACCTGGCGCGCATGACGGGCCAGAACGAACAGCTGCAGCGCGCGCTCGGCGAGATCCAGGCGCGCCAGACCACGATCGACGACCGGCTCAAGCAGAACGAGCCGACCAAGGTCTCGGTCGACGGCCGCGAGTTCAATGCCGATCCGCGCGAGAAGGCCGACTTCGACGCCGCGCTCGGCATCTTCCGCGCCGGCCAGTTCGCGCAGGCGCAGACCGCGTTCGCCGAGTTCGTCAAGCGCTATCCGCAGAGCGGCTACAACGCCTCGGCGCTGTTCTGGCTCGGCAACGCGCAGTACGCCACGCGCAACTACAACGAGGCCATCGCGAACTTCCGTTCGATGCTCTCGCTCGCGCCCGACCACGCCAAGGCCCCCGAGGCCGTGCTGTCGATCGCGAACTGCCAGATCGAACTCAAGGACACGCGCGCCGCGCGCCGCACGCTGGAAGACCTGACCAAGGCCTACCCGCAGTCCGAAGCCGCCCAGGCAGGTCGCGAGCGCCTCTCGCGCCTGCGCTAGCGTCGGCGGAGCCCTCCGCTTGAGCGCAGCCGCCGCCACCGCTCCCGAAGCATCGAGCCGCGCCGCGGGTGTCGCCACCGACGACAGCCCGGCGCCGCCCGATCTCGCGCGCCGCTTCAGCGGGCTCGAGCGGCTCTACGGCGTCGCCGGCGCCGCGCGCATCCGCGCCGCGCACGTGCTCGTCGTCGGCATCGGCGGCGTGGGATCGTGGGCGGCCGAGGCGCTCGCGCGCAGCGGCGTCGGAGCGCTCACGCTGATCGACCTCGACCATGTGTCGGAGTCGAACATCAACCGCCAGATCCATGCGCTCGACGGCACCGTCGGCCAGGCCAAGGTCGAGGCGATGCGCGAGCGCATCGCGCAGATCAACCCGGCCTGCCGCGTGCTCGCGGTCGACGACTTCGTCGACCCCGACAACTGGAGCGCGCTGCTGGCAGCCGCGCAGGCGGCGAACGGACCTGTCACCGCCGTGATCGACGCCTGCGACCAAGTCAAGGCCAAGCTCGCGCTCGCCGCCTGGGCCCGCACGCCGCGCAACCCGGCCCTGTTCGTGACCGCGGGCGCGGCCGGCGGCAAGCGGCTCGCGCACAAGGTCGAGATCGACGATCTCTCGCTCGTCACGCACGATCCCTTGCTCGCGCAGCTGCGGCAGCGCCTTCGAAAGTCGCACGGCGCGCCGCGCGAGGGCCGCAGGATCGGCGTGACCTGCGTGTTCAGCCGCGAGAGCGTCACGCCGCCCGATGCCTCGTGCGCTGTCGAAGGCGACGGCTCGCTCAACTGCCACGGCTACGGCTCGGTGGTGAGCGTGACGGCCACCTTCGGCCAATGCGCGGCGGGTTGGGTGCTCGACAGAATCGCGGCCAAGGCCACGCTATAATCTTTGGCTTTGCCGCGTTCGACGTCGGCAAGAGCGAAAAAAAGAATGGTTCCGGGACGTTAGCTCAGTTGGTAGAGCAGCGGACTTTTAATCCGTTGGTCACAAGTTCGAATCTTGTACGTCCTACCAGGCCCCTTCCTCTGAAGATCTCCACGCGCGCAGGCGCCTGGAGATTTTTTTTGGCCCCTGCGGCGCCCCGGCGCACGCGATGAAAAAAGAAGCCCGCGCGAAGGCGGGCTCGAGGGTGACCTGCTGGAGGGAGGAGGGAGGATCAGGGAGTGCGCAGGCCACAGGGAGAGCCGCCAGTGTGCGGCGAGAACCTGCCCGCCACCTGACCTGCGGCGGCGCGCCGTTCAGTCCTCGTCTTCCCATTTGCCGACCACGGTGCCCAGCACCGTGAACGCGCTGCGGATCGGCTCGTGCTTCGGGTTGAGCGGCAGCAGCCAGCGGCGGCCGTCCTCCTGCTTGAAGGCCTTGAAGGTGATCTCGCCGCCCGGTTCGAGCCGCGCGATGACGCGTTCGCCGTCCGCGGGCTTTGTGCGCTCGGCGTCGACGAAGATGATCGAGCCCGCGGGATAGCTCTTCAGCAGGCCGCTCGGCGCGGTCATGCTGTCGCCGCGCACGCGCAGCGCATAGGTGTGGCCGACGTTGTGGTACGCGATGCAGGGCAGCCAGCGCTCGGCCTCGACCGTGGCGCGCGAGCCGCCTTTCCAGGCCGCGACCTCGCTCCATGCGATCAGCGGCACGGTGTCGGGCGTGCCGGGCTCGAAGGCGGGGCCGGCGGGCGGAATGCGCCGGACGCGGTAGGGCGCGGGCGGTTCGTTGGCGTTGTCGCGCGCGGGCCGCGACTGCACCGCGTCCCACGGGGCGGGGCCGTCGCCGGTGTCGAGCCAGTTGGGGTCGACGCGGTAGGCCCGCGCGAGGGCCAGCAGGCCCATGGAGCGGCCGGTGTCGCCGCGCTCGATCTTGGAGATGTTGGACTGCTTGACGCCGGAAGCGGCCTCGGCCTGCTTCTGCGTCATCTTCGCGAACTTACGGGCGGCCTTCGCGCGCGCGGCGATAGTCTCCATACGCGCCGATTTAAGCCCAGGCGAATATTCGAGTTGGACTCTAGAATAGTTGCAGGGGAGTAATTGCCATGAAGCCACGTAAGTTGGTGCAGGCGCCCGGTGTCCTGCGAACGGCGCCGGGGCCGCGGATCGGAGGGCGCGCCGGCCGCGCCATCGTCAGCCGAGATCGGGGCCGCGCGCGCGGCCTGGTCGCAGCGGGCGATGGCACCGGGCCGGACCGGGTTCGTGTCGCGGGCTGAACGCCATGCGGCCGCCGACGCGACCGGGCCTCTGGCTCGACCGTGCGCTGTGCGTGCTCGTGGCGCTGGCCGCCGCGGTCGCGCTGTTCGTGGGGATCCGCGCGCGGCACCACGGCCTCGCGGGCATGGCGATCTCGGCGCTCGTGGGCGCGGCGTGGGCGGCGCAGGTGCTGTTCGACGACGCCGCGCTCACGCGGGCGCGGGCGCTTCGGGCGGCGATAGTGCGAGCGTCGCACGCACGCGGACGCAATCCTTGATGTGCTGCTCGCCGAGCGCGCGCAGCGCCGCGTAGCCGAGCGCGGCCGACACCACCTGGCCCGCGATCGGCACGTACTTGGTGGCCTGCTTGGCGGTGAGCTTGATGCCCGCATGCCGCGCGAGCCGGATCAGCAGGTCGCGCGTGACCAGCCGTCCGACCAGCAGCGCCCCGACGGTGGTGGCGGCCTTCTGGATGCGCTCGCGCTGGTGCGGCGCGAGCTTCTCGACCTGCGTGACCGAGAGCCCGAACTCGGCGCTGATCTGCGGCACCAGCCGCGAGAGCAGCGCCGCGTCGGCCGCCCAGTCGACCCCGGGCAGGGGCACGGCGCTCGCGGCCGCGGCCATCAGGGCCTTGCGGCTGATCAGGCGGCGGCTGCGGTGGATCGCTGCGATCAGCGCTTCATCGCCGCGGGCGAGTTCGATGGCGGATGGCATGCGGCAAATCTCCTTCCCAAGGTGGCTGCGCGCGGCCGTCCGGCTCAGGTCGCGAGCGCCTCGAGTTGATCCGAAAGCGTGAGCCAACGTTCCTCGAGCTGCGCGATCTCCTCGTTGAGGGCCTTGAGCCGCTTGCCCGCCTCGGCGATCTCGGCCGGCGGCAGCGCCTCGGCCAGCCGTGCCTCGAGTGCGCCGCGCTCCGCACCGGCGGCCGCGAGGCGCTCGTCGACCTGCGCGAGCTCGCGCTTGAGCGGGCGCGCCTGCTCGTTGCGCTGCTGGCGCTCCTGCGCGTCCTGCCGGCGCTGCTGGGCGGCGGCCGGCGCGGGTGCCGCCGCGGCGGGCGCGGGTGCGATGGCGGCCGCGGCCTCGGCCTCGGCCGCCTCGCGCACGGCCAGCCGGGCCTCCTCGCGCAGCCGCTTGGCCTCGTCGAGCAGGTAGCGCTGGTAGTCGTCGAGGTCGCCGTTGAAGTCGGTCACCGCGCCGCGGCCCACGAGCCAGAACTCGTCGCAGACCGAGCGCAGCAGCGCACGGTCGTGGCTCACGAGCATCAGCGTGCCTTCGAACTCGTTGAGCGCCACCGCGAGCGCCTCGCGCGTGGCGAGGTCGAGGTGGTTGGTCGGCTCGTCGAGCAGCAGCAGGTTGGGGCGCTGCCAGACCATCATCGCGAGCACGAGGCGCGCCTTCTCGCCGCCGCTCATGGTGCCCACGGGCTGCTTGACCATGTCGCCGCTGAAGTTGAAGCTGCCGAGGAAGCCGCGCAGCGCCTGTTCGCCGGTGGGTTCGCGCGCGTTGCTGCCGAGCTCGCGCGCGAGCCGCACCATGTGCTCGAGCGGGTTGCTCTCGGGATGCAGCACGTCGAGTTCCTGCTGCGCGAAGTAGCCGATGTGGAGGCCCTTGCCTTCGGTCACCTGGCCGGCGAGCGCGCCCATCTCGCGCGCGATGGTCTTCACGAGCGTGGACTTGCCCTGGCCGTTGGCGCCGAGGATGCCGATGCGCTGGCCCGCGAGCACCGAGCGGTTGACGCCGCGCAGGATGGTCTTGGGCTCGGCGCCCTCGATGCGGTAGCCGAAATCGGCGTTGCTGATCGAGAGCATCGGATTGGGGATGTTGCCCGGCTCCTTGAACTCGAAGCTGAACTCGGCCTCGGCCAGCAGCGGCGCCACCTTCTCCATGCGCTCGAGCGCCTTGACGCGGCTCTGCGCCTGCTTGGCCTTGCTCGCCTTGGCCTTGAAGCGGTCGATGAACTTCTGCAGGTGGGCGATCTTCTCCTGCTGCTTGGCGAAGGCGATCTGCTGCTGCTCCATCTGCAGCGCGCGCATCTCCTCGAACTTGCTGTAGTTGCCGCCGTAGCGCGTGAGCTGGGCATTGGCGATGTGCAGCGTCACGTCGGTCACGGCGTCGAGGAACTCGCGGTCGTGGCTGATCACGATCATGGTGCCGGCGTACTTCTGCAGCCAGGACTCGAGCCAGACGAGGGCGTCCAGGTCCAGGTGGTTGGTGGGCTCGTCGAGCAGCAGCAGGTCGCTCGGGCACATGAGCGCGCGCGCCAGCTGCAGCCGCATGCGCCAGCCGCCGGAGAAGCTGTTGACCGGCTGCTCGAGTTCGTGCGGCTTGAAGCCCAGGCCGAGGATCAGCGCCTGCGCGCGCGGCACGGCGTCGTGCTCGCCGGCGTCGGCGAGGTGGGTGTAGGCGTGCGCCAGTTCCATGCCGATCTCGGCGTCGTCGGGGTTGGCCGCGTAGGCGGCCTCGGTCGCGGCCAGCGCCTCGCGCAGCTCGACCAGCCGGGTGTCGCCGCCGACCACGAAGGCGGTCGCCGATTCCTCGGTCTCGGGCATGTTCTGCGCGACCTGGGCCATGCGCCAGTGCCTGGGCACCGAGAAATCGCCGCCGTCCTCGTGCAGCGTGCCGTTGAGCAGCGCGAACAGGGTGGACTTGCCGGCGCCGTTGCGGCCCACCAGGCCGACCTTTTCGCCGGGGTTGAGCGTGACGGTGGCACCGTCGAGGAGGACCTTGGCGCTGCGGCGAAGGATGACGTTCTTGAGAGTGATCATGGAATGGAGCTCGACCCGGGATTATCCGAGCTGGGCGGAAAAGGGGACGGAATACGGGTACCGGACGCAGAGGACGCGAAGGTTTCGCGTTCTTCGCGTCCGGTCAGCCCGCTTTCAACAGCGCTTCGCGCGTGACCAGCAGCACCTGGTCTTCGCCGGCCGAGGTCTCGAGCCACACGACTTCGAGCCGCGGGAAGGCGTTCTCGAAGTGCTCGCGCTCGTTGCCGATCTCCAGCACCAGCACCGCATGCTCGCTCATGCGTGCGGGGGCGTCGGCCAGCAGCCGGCGCACGAAGTCCATGCCGTCGCTGCCGCCGGCGAGCGCCAGTTCGGGCTCGGCGCGGTACTCGTCGGGCAGGGCGGCCATGCTCTCGCTGTTCACGTAGGGCGGGTTGCACAGCACGAGGTCGTAGGGGCCCGGCAGCTCGGCCAGGCCGTCCGATTCGACCAGGCGCACGCGCTCGTCGAGCTGGTGGCGCGTGACGTTGATCGCCGCCACCTCGAGCGCCTCGCGCGAGAGGTCGGCGGCGTCCACCGTGATGTCGGGGTAGGTCAGGGCCGCGAGCACCGCGAGGCTGCCGTTGCCGGTGCACAGGTCGAGCACGCGCTCGGTGTGCTCGCCGAGCCAGTAGTCGATGCTGCCGTCGGCGATCAGCTCGGCGATGAAGCTGCGCGGCACGATGGCGCGCTCGTCGACGTAGAAGGGCACGCCCTGCAGCCAGGCCTCCCTGGTGAGGTAGGCCGCGGGCTTGCGCGTGGCGATGCGCTCCTCGATCAGCGCCTCCACCTTGGCCGCATCGGCCGGCGCGACCTCGCGCCCGGCCACGCCGTCGAGGTCGTCGATCGGCAGCCGGAGGCGCCAGAGCACCAGCCAGGCGGCCTCGTCGAAGGCGTTGGCGGTGCCGTGGCCGAAGGCGACGCCCGCGGCCTCGAGGCGCGCGGCGCCGGCTTCGATCAGCGCGATGACAGAGCTCATCCCGCCAGGGCCGCTTCGAGGCGCTCGAGCGTGCGCCGGTAGATGTTCTTGAGCGTCTCGATCTCGGCCACGTCGATGTGCTCGTCGATCTTGTGGATGCTCGCGTTGACCGGCCCGAGCTCGACCACCTGGCGGCAGATCTTCGCGATGAAGCGGGCGTCGCTCGTGCCGCCGCTGGTCGAGAGCTCGGTCGCGATGCCGGTCTCGTCGGCGATCGCGCCCTGCACGGCCGTGACGAGTTCGCCCGGCGTCGTGAGGAAGGGCAGGCCGCCCACGGTCCAGCGCAGCGTGTAGTCGACGCCGTGCGCGTCGAGCACGCCGTGCACGCGCTGCTGCAGCGACTCGGGCGTCGATTCGGTCGAGAAGCGGAAGTTGAAGTCGATCACCGCGCTGCCCGGGATCACGTTGCTCGCGCCGGTGCCCGCGTGGAAGTTGCTGATCTGCCAGCTCGTGGGCTGGAAGTAGTCGTTGCCGGCGTCCCAGCCGCCGGCCGCGTTGATCGCGACCAGCTCGGCCAGCGCGGGCGCCACCGCATGCACCGGGTTCTTCGCGAGGTGCGGATAGGCGATGTGGCCCTGCACGCCGTTCACCGTGAGCCGGCCGCTCATGGTGCCGCGGCGGCCGTTCTTGATCATGTCGCCGCAGCGCTGCACGGCGGTGGGCTCGCCGACGATGCAGTAGTCGATGGTCTCGCCGCGCGCGGCCAGCGCGTTGCAGACCACGACCGTGCCGTCCACGCCCGGGCCTTCCTCGTCGCTCGTCAGCAGCAGCGCGAGCGTGAGCCGCGGCGCCGGGTGGGCCTGCAGGAACTCCTCGATCGAGACCACGAAGGCCGCGAGCGAGGTCTTCATGTCGCAGGCGCCGCGGCCGTAGAGCCGGCCGTCGCGGTGCGTGGGCGTGAAGGGATGGCTGGTCCACTGCTCGAGCGGGCCGGTGGGCACCACGTCGGTGTGGCCCGCGAAGACCAGCGTGCGGCCCGCCCCGGGATCCGCGGGGCGGCGCACCGCCCAGAGGTTGGTGACGCGGAAGTCGGCCGGGCCGCTCTCGATGGTCTCGAGCGCGAAGCCCAGCGCCGCCAGCCGCTCGCCGAGGATCTCCTGGCAGCCCGCATCGTCGGGCGTGACGGAAGGACGCGAGATGAGTTGTTCGGCGAGCTGGAGCGTGCGGGACATCGGAAAGGGTCTTCTTCTACTTCTGCGTCAGAACTTGACGTCGAGCGTGATGTCGGTGAAGGTGGGTTCCTCCACCTGGTCCATCAGGCTGCGTTCATCGGCCTTGGGCTTGGGCGCGGTGCGGTTCTGCAGGCGCCACATCAGGTTGGTGGGCGAGTCGGCGTGCGCGAGGCCTTCCTCGCGCGTCACGCGCTCCTCGGTGATCAGGCGCGCGATGTCTTCCTCGAAGGTCTGCGAGCCCTCGGCCATCGACTGCTCCATGGCTTCCTTCACGCCGGAGAAGTCACCCTTCTCGATGAGCTCGGCGACCAGCGCGGTGTTCAGCATCACCTCGAGCGCGGGCACGCGGCCGCCGCCCGGCGTGCGCAGCAGGCGCTGCGAGACGATCGCGCGCAGCGCGCCGCCGAGGTCGCCCAGCAGGGTGGGGCGCACCTCGACCGGGTAGAAGCTCAGGATCCGGTTCAGCGCCCGGTAGCTGTTGTTGGCGTGCAGCGTGGCCACGCAGAGGTGGCCCGACTGGGCGTAGGCGATCGCGGCCGACATGGTCTCGCGGTCGCGGATCTCGCCGATCTGGATCACGTCGGGCGCCTGGCGCAGCGCGTTCTTGAGCGCGACCTGCAGCGACTCGGTGTCGCTGCCCACGTCGCGCTGATTCACCAGCGACTTCTTGTTGGTGTAGGTGAATTCGATCGGCTCCTCGACCGTGAGGATGTGGCCCGTGGCGTGCTCGTTGCGGTAGTCGAGCATCGAGGCCAGGGTGGTGGTCTTGCCCGCGCCCGTGGCGCCCACCATCAGGATCAGCCCGCGCTTCTCCATGATCAGGGTCTTGAGCACGTCGGGCAGGTTGAGCTCGTCGAAGCTCGGGATCTTCGAGGCGATGTGCCGCACCACCACCGCGTAGCTGCCGCGCTGGCGCATCGCGCTGATGCGGTAGTTGCCCGCGCCCTCGAGCATCACGGCCATGTTGAGCTCGCCGGTGCGCTCCAGTTCCTGGATGCGCGCCTCGGGCACCACCTCGGCCAGCAGCGCGAGCGGCGCGGTGGCCGGCAGCACCTGCGCGTTGATCGGCACGCAGACGCCGTTGATGCGGATCTGCACCGGGGAGTGCGCCGACAGGTAGATGTCGGAGGCCTTGCGCTCGGCCATCAGACGAAGGATCCGTTCCATCATGTTCATCGGGCGCTCTCCTCGGTGGTTCTTTTGGGTGTGCCGGCTCAGTCGCGCAGCAGGTCGTTCAGGCTGGTCTTGGAGCGCGTCTGCGCATCGACCGTCTTGACGATGATCGCGGCGTAGGTGCTGTAGTCCTGGCCCGACTTGGTCTTCTTCGGCAGGTTGCCGCTGATGACCACGCTGCCCGAGGGCACGCGGCCGTAGGAGATCTCGCCGGTCTCGCGGTTGAAGATCGGGGTGCTCTGGCCGATGTACACGCCCATGCCGAGCACCGAGTTCTCCTCGACGATCACGCCTTCGACGACCTCGGAGCGCGCGCCGATGAAGCAGTTGTCCTCGATGATGGTCGGGTTGGCCTGCAGGGGTTCGAGCACGCCGCCCAGGCCCACGCCGCCCGAGAGGTGGACGTTGGCGCCGACCTGCGCGCACGAGCCGACCGTGGCCCAGGTGTCGACCATCGAGCCTTCGCCCACGTAGGCGCCGATGTTCACGTACGAGGGCATCAGGATCGCGCCCTTGGCGATGTAGCTGCCGCGGCGCGCCACGGCCG
>CBHTTS010000124.1:0-14011 GCA_966095775.1 uncultured Variovorax sp.
GCATGGTCGGCGCGCCCGCCTGCGGCGACGTGATGAAGCTGCAGATCAAGGTCAATCCCGAGACCGGCGTGATCGAGGACGCGCGCTTCAAGACCTACGGCTGCGGCTCGGCGATCGCTTCGTCCTCGCTCGTGACCGAATGGGTCAAGGGCAAGACGCTCGACGAGGCCGCCGCGCTCAAGAACGCGCAGATCGCCGAGGAGCTCGCGCTGCCGCCGGTCAAGATCCACTGCTCGATCCTGGCCGAGGACGCGATCAAGGCCGCGGTCAGCGACTACAAGGCCAAGCACGGCGCCAAGGCTGCCGGCGCCGCGACGGAAGCCGTCCACTGACATGGCCGTCACGCTGACCGAAGCCGCTGCGCGACACGTCACCCGCTACCTCGGCAAGCGGGGCAAGGGCGTGGGCGTGCGGCTGGGCGTGAAGACCACCGGCTGCTCCGGCCTGGCCTACAAGCTCGAGTACGTGGACGAGCCCTCGCCCGAGGACGTGATCTTCGAAGACCACGGCGTGAAGGTGCTGGTCGATCCGAAGAGCCTGGCCTACATCGACGGCACGCAGCTCGACTTCGTGCGCGAGGGCCTCAACGAGGGCTTCAGGTTCAACAACCCGAACGAACGCGACCGCTGCGGTTGCGGAGAGAGCTTTCGCATCTGACGCAACGTCGCCGACCGCGACCACGGCCGCCACCATGTCATGTGCTGGCGGTTTTTTCTTGCCATGAACCTCAACGACACCGACTTCGAACTGTTCGCCGTGCCGGCGACCTTCGCGCAGGACCGCGCCGTGCTCGACGCGCGCTGGAAGGAACTGCAGCGCGAGGCGCACCCCGACCGCTTCGCGGCCCAGGGGGGGGCGGCGCAGCGCGTCGCGATGCAGTGGTCGGTGCGCATCAACGAGGCCTACCAGCGGCTCAAGGACCCGGTGCGGCGCGCGGGCTACATCTGCGCGCTCCACGGCGCGCCGCTCGACGCCGAGAACAACACTGCGATGCCGCCCGATTTCCTGATGCAGCAGATGGAATGGCGCGAGGCGCTCGAGGAGGCGGCGGACGTCGCCGCCGTCGAGCGGCTGCAGGCCGAGGTCGAGGCCGGCCGCGCCCGCGCGCTGTCCTCGCTCGACTGGCTGCTCGACGAGAAGGGCGACTACCCGGCCGCCGCGCAGCAGGTGAGAGCCCTCATGTTCATTGAGCGTTTCGGCCAGGACGTCGAAGCCCGGCTCGATCAGTTGGGACAATAGTCCCCATTCCTATGGCTCTTCTCCAGATCTCAGAACCCGGCCAGGCGCCGGATCCGCACCAGCGCCGCATCGCCGCGGGCATCGACCTCGGCACCACGCATTCGCTCGTGGCGGCGGTGCGCAACGGCGTGGCCGAGTGCCTGCCCGACGACCAGGGCCGCGTGCTGCTGCCCTCGGTGGTGCGCTACCTCGAGGGCGACCGCCGCCAGATCGGCTTCGACGCCGTGGCGGCGCGCGGCGAGGACCCCGCCAACACCATCACCTCGGTCAAGCGGCTCATGGGCCGCGGGCTCGCCGACATCGCGAACCGCGACGCCATGTCGTACCGCATCGACAGCGCCGACGGCGGCATGGTGAAGGTGCAGACGCTCGGCGGCGAGAAGTCGCCGGTCGAGATCAGCGCCGAGATCCTCGCCACCCTGCGCTACCGCGCCGAGGACACCTTCAACGACGACCTCTACGGCGCGGTCATCACCGTGCCCGCGTACTTCGACGAGGGCCAGCGCCAGGCCACCAAGGACGCGGCCCAGCTTGCCGGCCTCAACGTGCTGCGGCTGATCAGCGAGCCCACGGCGGCGGCGATCGCCTACGGCCTCGACAACGCGAGCGAAGGGGTCTATGCGGTCTACGACCTCGGCGGCGGCACCTTCGACATCTCGATCCTGCGGCTCACGCAGGGCGTGTTCGAGGTGATCGCGACCGGCGGCGATTCGGCGCTCGGCGGTGACGACTACGACCACGCGCTCGCCGGCTTCGTGCTCGCGCAGACCGGCGCGCGCGCCGGGAACGACGCGGACCGCGCCGCGCTGCTCGTCGCGGCGCGTGCCGCGAAGGAGGCGCTGACCGATGCCGAGTCCACCGTCTTCCGCGCGCAGCTTGCGGGCGGCGCGCTCGAGTTCGCGCTCTCGCGCGCGCAGTTCGACGCCGCCACCAAGGCGCTGACCGACCGCACGATCGCCGCGGTGCGCAAGGCGCTGCGCGATGCGAAGCTCAAGCCGCAGGAGTTGCAGGGCATCGTGCTCGTCGGCGGCTCCACGCGCATGCCGCAGGTGCGGCGCGCGGTGGCCGAGTTCTTCGGCCGCGAGCCGCTGGTCAACCTCAACCCCGACGAGGTCGTGGCGCTCGGCGCCGCGATCCAGGCCAACCAGCTCGCCGGCAACAACGGCGCGGGCGAGCTGCTGCTGCTCGACGTGATCCCGCTGTCGCTGGGCATCGAGACCATGGGTGGGCTGGTCGAGCGCATCGTGCCGCGCAACCAGACCATCCCTACCGCGATGGCGCAGGACTTCACGACCTACCAGGACGGCCAGACCGCGCTGGCGCTGCACGTGGTGCAGGGCGAGCGCGACCTGGTCGCCGACTGCCGCAGCCTCGCGCGCTTCACGCTGCGCGGCATCCCGCCGATGGCGGCGGGCGCGGCGCGCATCCGCGTGACCTTCACCGTCGATGCCGACGGACTGCTCAGCGTCAGCGCGAAGGAGCAGACCAGCGGCGTCGAGGCGAGCGTCGCGGTCAAGCCTTCGTACGGCCTGTCGGACGAGCAGATCGCGAACATGCTGCAGGAGAGCTTCTCCACCGCGCAGCAGGACATGCAGGCGCGCGCGCTGGTGGAGGCGCGGGTCGACGCCGAGCGCATGCTGCTCGCGACCCAGAGCGCGCTCGATGCCGACGGCGACCTGCTCGGCGCGGACGAGCGCGCGCTCATCGACGCCTCGATGGCGAGGCTGCGCGCCGCCGCGGCCGACAGCGATGCCGCGGCCATCGAGGGCGCCACCAAGGCGCTGGCCCACGACACCGAGGCCTTCGCCGCGCAGCGCATGAACGCGGGCATCGCGCGCGCTCTCTCGGGCCGCAAGGTCGAATCACTCTAAGAACCACATGCCCACCATCAAGATACTGCCGCATCCCGAGTACTGCCCCGAGGGCGCAGAGATCAAGGCGCCCAGCGGCACCTCGATCTGCGAGGCGCTGCTCGACAACCATATCGAGATCGAGCATGCCTGCGAGATGAGCTGCGCCTGCACCACCTGCCACGTGATCGTGCGCAAGGGCTTCGACTCGCTCAACGAGGCGGAGGAGGGCGAGGAAGACCTGCTCGACCGCGCCTGGGGCCTGGAGCCACAATCGCGGCTCAGCTGCCAGGCCATCCTGGCGAAGGAAGACCTGACGATCGAGATCCCGAAGTACTCGATCAACCACGCCAAGGAAAACCACTGAGATGACGAGACAGATCGTCCTCGACACCGAAACCACCGGTCTTTCCGCCGAGAACGGCGACCGCATCATCGAGCTGGGCTGCGTCGAGCTGTTCGCGCGCAAGCTCACGGGCAACGACCTGCACATCTACTTCAACCCCGAGCGCGAGAGCCACGAGGACGCGCTCAAGGTGCACGGCCTCACGACCGACTTCCTGCGCGACAAGCCGAAGTTCGGCACGCTCGCGAACGACATCGTCGAGTACCTGCGCGGGGCCGAGCTGATCATCCACAACGCGGCCTTCGACGTCGGCTTCCTCAACAAGGAGCTCGAGCTCGCGGGCCTGCCGCCGCTGCACACCTTCGTGGCCGAGGTGACCGACACGCTCGCGATGGCCAAGCAGGTCTATCCGGGCAAGCGCAACTCGCTCGATGCGCTGTGCGACCGCTTCGGCGTCGACCGCTCCAACCGCACCTTCCACGGCGCCAAGCTCGACGCGCAGCTGCTCGCCGACGTCTACATCAATCTGACGCGCGGCCAGGACGCGCTGCTGATCGACGTGGCGTCGAACGAGCCCGCGCAGGGCGTGGCGGTGGTGCCCGTCGACCTGAGCCAGTTCGACCTGCCGGTCATCCTGGCGGGGGAGCAGGAACTCGCGGCGCACGAGGCGCTGTTGTCGCAGCTCGACAAATCGAGCAACGGTCGCACGCTGTTTCGGCAAAACGACGCAAATCCTGTGGCATAATCTAAGGCTTCGCACAGCGCGATTCATTCCAAGGCACTGCAGACTGCGGTGCCACGGGCGGTTAGCTCAGGGGTAGAGCACAGCATTCACACTGCTGGGGTCGGAGGTTCGAAGCCTCCACCGCCCACCAATTTCTCTTGCACGACATCGGCGATCCGGGATTCCCCGGGTCGCTTTTTTACTTGGTGCCGCCGAACAGATCGCCGCAGGTGTCGCAGGCGAAGTAGAGCTTCTGCCCGCCGCATTGCACGGCGGCCGTGGCGCCGGCGCGGATCTGGAAATCGCAGGACTTGCCGCTTTGCTTGAGCGTGCCTTCCACGAAGCAGGGCGCGAGGTCGTAGTGGTCGTGCAGCGTCTTGTAGTCCACCTGCCGCGCGCGCGCGAAATAGTCTCGCGCCTGGCCGTGGTTCTGCGGCACGTCCGTGGCGCGGCAGGCGGCGGGCTGCTCGGAGCGGAAGTCGGCCACGTAGACCTCGGTGAAGGCCGTGCCGGCCGTCGTTCCGACGGGGCCCGCGGTGCAGGCCGAGAGCAGAAGCAGCGCGCCGAGCGCCGCGGCGGCGGCCCGGGGTTTCATCGCCATAGCGCCGTGCGCGCCTCGCCGGGGTTCTTGTACGACACCGTCGGGTGCCGGTAGACGTCGTCGGGCTGGAGGTCGTACTGCGCGTAGAGCACGTCGATCAGCCACTGCAGGGAGGCATTCTGCGCAGCGGTCACGGCCTCGTAGCTCGTCTCGTCGATGTGCATGCCGACCAGTTCGATGCCGATCGCTTCGCTGTTGACCGGATAGCGGTCCGGGTAGGACTTGGCGCGCTCGTGGGCGTCGATCGCGTTGATCTGCTGCATCCACGACATCGCGAGCATCTTCGCCATCGCGGCCGTGTCGCAGGTGCTCTTGCTGACGGCAAGGCATTTCGACTTGATGAGCTTGCCCACGTGGTAGCAGCGCGCGTGGAGGCTCGCGGTCTGGTAGATCTGCCCGTTCTTGTCGATCAGGAAGTGAGCGCCGTTGCCGCCGCTCTGGTAGCCGTTGAGCGTCGCATCGGCGGTCGCGGAGTCAGTCTGGTGGACGACGATCGCGAGCGCGCGGGGCAGCGTGCCGTGTTCGATGCCGGGCGAGCGTCGTGGGATCACCCGGGGATCCACGATCATGCCGTTCGAGTCGATGGAGGCCATGTCTCTCCTGTGGAACAGTGCGACGCAGTACACCACATCGATCGCCGCTTCGGAAGGCGCAAGTGGTAACCGCATCCGACAGCGGAATTCTTCTACGGGCTTCTTTCCGTCTGATGACGGCCTGGCGATGCGCGCCTGCTGTCGGTCCGCGCCGACGCTGCCAGAGGCTGCGCGCTGCTTGAAGCCGCGCACGGCCGGGGTACAACACGCAGGAGAAGGAGAGACGCCATGGCCACGCATCCCGATCTGCCGCCTCCGGTCAAGCCCGATCTGCCCGTCGAGCCCGACGAGGGGCCGAGCCCTCCGCCCGACGACGAGCCGACCGAACCGGAGCCGCCGCCGGCCTGAGCGAGGGCACGGGTGCAAGCCGCGCTAAGCTCGCGGCATGGACGAATTCGATTGCGCCGTCATCGGCGCCGGTGTGGTGGGTCTGGCTGTGGCGCGCGCCTTGGCGCTGGCCGGGCGGGAGGTGGTGGTGCTCGAATCGGAAGGTGCCATCGGCACCGGCACCAGTTCCCGCAACAGCGAGGTGATCCACGCGGGCATCTACTACCCCGAGGGCTCGCTCAAGGCCCGGCTCTGCGTCGAGGGGCGCCGGGCACTCTACGACTATGCCGCCGAGCGCGGCGTGCCGCACCGCCGCTGCGGCAAGCTGATCGTGGCCACCTCGCCCGAACAGGTGGGACAGCTCGAGACCATCCGCGCCAAGGCCGCGGCCAATGGCGTCGACGACCTCGAACTCATCACCGCCGAACAGGCGAAGGCCATGGAGCCGCAGCTGCAGTGCGTGGCGGCGCTGCATTCGCCGAGCACCGGCATCGTCGACAGCCATGCGCTGATGCTGAGCCTGCTCGGCGACCTCGAGAACGCCGGCGGCATGCTGGCGCTCAAGTCGCCGATCGCCCGCGCCGAGTGCGGCGCGGAGGCGATCGTGCTGATCGCGGAGGACGGCACGGCCCTGCGCTGCAACACCGTGGTCAATGCGGCGGGGCTCAACGCGCCCGCGCTCGCGGCGCGCTTCGAGGGCCTGCCCGCTTCGGCGGTGCCCCGGGCCTGGTTCGCCAAGGGCAGCTATTTCACGCTGTCGGGCCGCGCGCCGTTCGGGCGGCTCGTCTATCCGGTGCCCGAGCCCGGCGGTCTGGGCGTGCACCTGACGATCGACCTCGGCGGCCAGGCCAAGTTCGGCCCCGACGTGCAGTGGGTCGAATCGGCCGACGCGCTCGTCGTCGACCCGGCGCGCGGCGAGGCGTTCTACGCCGAGGTGCGCAAGTACTGGCCCGCGCTGCCCGACGGCGCACTGATCCCCGGCTATGCGGGCATCCGCCCCAAGATCTCGGGCCCGCAGGAGCCCGCGGCGGACTTCGTGATCGACGGACCCGGCACGCACGGCGTGCGCGGGCTGGTCAACCTGTTCGGCATCGAATCGCCGGGGCTCACGAGCAGCCTCGCGATCGGGCAGCACGTGGCGCGGATGCTCGCGGACGGCTGAATGCGGCGCGATGCGGGCGCATCGCGTGCAGAAGTCTACGAATCCTCCGCGCATGAGGGGCTTTTGTGCCTGTAACATGACACCACGCCATTTGCTGGCGTGAAGCCGCCGGCGCGTTGCCGGTGTCATCACGGAGGACAGATTCCAATGAGTGCATCCAACAACATCGAAGCAGCAGCCGAAGACATCGCGAGCGACGTGCGCGGCGTCCTGGCCAGCAAGGACCTGGATTCGGTTCCCCACATCAAGGCGCTGCGCCAGCGCATCGACTCCAAGCTCGCGATCGCACGCGAACTCGCCGCCGAGAAGAGCAAGATCGCCGCCAAGAAGGCCCGCGAAGCGGCCAGTTCGGCCAACGCCTATGCCCACGACGAACCGTGGCAGATCGCCGCCGGAGCCCTGGCCGTCGGCGTGCTGGTGGGCCTGCTGCTTGGCCGCCGCTGACCTGAACGCGCGCCGGCGCGCCGTGTCCGGGTCGCACCGGGCGGGAGCGGGCGCATGAGGCTGTTGTCGCTGTTCGGGCTCGATGCCCGTTTGCGCCGGCTGCGCATCGCGGCCGCCGAAGGCGCGCTGGCGGCCGAAGACCGCATGCAGCTCCTGCGCATGGCGTGGGAGGACGAGAAGCAGCGCCTCAAGTCCGCGCTCGTGCTCGTGGTGGCCGTGGGCGGGTTGACCACCGTGGCCGTGGCGCTGCTGTCGATGGCCGTGGTGGTGCATTTCTGGGATACCCCGCACCGCGTCGCCGCGGCCTGGTGGGTGGCCGCCGTCTGGGGGCTGCTGTGGCTGGCCGCCGTGATCGGCCTGCTGAAGACGCTTCGCGGCGCCTCGAACAGCTTCGTGCCCGCGCGGCGCGAATTCGAGCGCGACTGGGTCTTCCTCCAGGAGCGCTTCGGCCTCGGCGACGACCCCGAGCAGGACGAGGAAGCGCCCCGGCCGCGCCGGCCCGCCACGCGCGAGGAACTGCTCGCGCGCATGGAGCGTCAGCGCCAGCGCATCGCCACCGTGCAGGCGCCGCGCACCGACGCGTCGGCCGAAGCGCAGGCGGCCGCCAAGGCCCCGCCGCCCGACGAATCGGCCGCTGCCGCGGCGCTGCGCATCGCGCGCGAGCACCCGGTGGCCGTCGGCACGGCCGCGGCCGTCGCCCTGGTGGTGGTGCGGCCCAAGCGCCTGCTGCGCTGGGCCGCCTTCATCGCGCCGGTGCTCTGGCGCATGCGCTGAGAGGCGCGAAGCAGGCTCAGGCGGCGCTGCGGCGCTGCAGCAATGCCTGCGCCGCTTCGCGCACGAGCGCGGGGCCGCGGTAGATGAGGCCGGTGTAGATCTGCACCACGTCGGCGCCCGCGGCCAGCTTCGCCCTGGCATCGGCCGCGCTCAGGATGCCGCCCACCCCGACGATCGGAAAGTCCGGTCCGAGCGCCGCGCGCAGCTGCGCGATCACGCGGTTGCTGGCCTCGCGCACGGGGCCGCCCGAAAGTCCCCCCGATTCGCCGGCGTGCGGCAGCCCGGCCACCGCGTCGCGCGACAGCGTGGTGTTGGTGGCGATCACGCCGTCCATGCCGTGGCGCATGAGCGTCGCGGCGATGACCTCGACCTGCTGCGCGTCGAGGTCGGGGGCGATCTTCACGAACAGCGGCACGCGCCGGCCGCTCTGTCGGGCCAGCGCCTCGCGCCGCTCGGCCATCGCGCCGAGCAGCGCGTCCAGGGCCTCGTCGCTCTGCAGCGAACGCAGGTTGGCCGTGTTGGGGCTCGAGATGTTGATCGTCACGTAGTCGGCATGCGGGTACACGCCGTCGAGGCAGGCCGCATAGTCGTCCACCGCGCGCTCGATCGGCGTGCTGGCGTTCTTGCCGATGTTGAGGCCGAGCAGCATCGGCGCGCGCCCGTCGCGGCCCGCGCGGCGGAAGCGCGCCTTCTGCACGTTGGCGAGGAACGCGGGCAGGCCCTCGTTGTTGAACCCGAGCCGGTTGATCAGCGCGTCGCGCTCGGGCAGCCGGAAGATGCGCGGCCTCGGGTTGCCCGGCTGGGCCTTGGGCGTGACGGTGCCGACTTCGACGAAGCCGAAGCCCATGGCCGCGAAGGCGTCGATGCAGCGGGCGTTCTTGTCGAGGCCGGCGGCGAGGCCCACGCGGTTCGGGAACCGCAGCCCGGCCAGCGTGACGGGGTCCTCGACGCGCGTCGAGGCATAGGCGCAGGCGAGCGGTGTGTTCTGGGTGCGGGCGAGCGCGTCGAGCGTGAGTTCGTGGGCGTGTTCCGGGTCGAGACCGAACAGGAAGGGCCGGGCCAGGCCGTAGAGCGAGGAAGGGAGCAGGGGCATCGGATAATTCTCGACTTCAATGAGCCAAGGATTCTCCGCGATGACCGCACCCGCTTCTCCCGCTTCCGCCGCCGGCCAGGCCAACGGCCCGGCCGCCATGTCCCAGGACGAACTCAAGGCCCAGGTCGGCCGGGCCGCGCTGGCCTATGTGGTCCAGGGCGAGATCGTCGGCGTCGGCACCGGCTCGACGGTGAACAAGTTCATCGACGCGCTGGCCACGATCAAGGACCAGATCAAAGGCGCGGTCTCGAGCTCGGTGGCTTCGACCGAGCGCTTGCGCGCGCTCGGCATCCCGGTGTTCGACAGCAACGAGGTCGAGT
This sequence comes from uncultured Variovorax sp., assembly GCA_966095775.1. Taxonomy (GTDB): domain Bacteria; phylum Pseudomonadota; class Gammaproteobacteria; order Burkholderiales; family Burkholderiaceae_C; genus Variovorax. The sequence goes on from CBHTTS010000124.1 coordinate 9,474, forward strand.
CGCTGGGCGTCTACATCGACGGCGCCGACGAGATCGACCACCGCGGCTTCATGGTCAAGGGCGGCGGCGCGGCGCTCACGCGCGAGAAGATCGTCGCGGCGCAGTCGAAGCGCTTCGTCTGCATCGCCGACGAATCCAAGCTCGTGGAGACGCTCGGCGCCTTTCCGCTGCCGGTCGAGGTGATCCCGATGGCGGCGCGCCGGGTGATGCGCCAGTTCGAAGCCCTGGGCGGCGTGGCGCAGGTTCGCGAGAAGGAGGGGCTGCCGCTGGTGACCGACAACGGCCAGCACATTGTCGACGTGACGGGCCTGCACATCGCCGACCCGCTCGCCTTCGAGTCCGAGGTCAACCAGTGGCCCGGCGTGGTCACGGTGGGCGTGTTCGCGCACCAGAAGGCCCACGTCTGCCTGCTCGGCACGCCCTCGGGCGTGCGCACGCTGCAGTTCGACTGAAGCGGCTCAGAACCGGATGCCGGCGGGATTGCCGGGCGTGGGCCCGCTCGGTGCCGGCGCGGCCGGCTGCGGCGCCGGTGTCGACTGGGCCGCGGGCGCCGGGGCCGCGGGCACGGCGGGCTGCAGCGCGACCAGGGGCCGCGCGGGCGGGTTGCGGTAGGCGGCGGGCAGGCTGTTGCTCTTCGGATAGCCTGCCGCGTCGAGGTACTGGGACCATTCGGCGTCCGAGAATCCCTTGAGCTGCTGGGTGCCGATGGTCAGCAGCGGCAGCGAGGCCTGGCCGCCGACCAGGCGCTGCAGCGCCTCGATGTCCTGGCCGGTCTTGACGGTGCGTTCCTCGAACGGGACGCCGCGCGTGACGAGCATCGAACGCGCCGTGCCGCACGGCGGGCATTCCTCGCCGGTGTAGAGCGTCACGGGATAGCGCTGCGCGACCTGGCGCAGCTCGTAGGGCAACCCGGCGTTCGCCGGCGCGGCGGCGCCCGCCTGCGGCGCCACGGCCGGCTCGGTGCTCGCGGTCGGGGCGCGGTCCGAGAACGTGACCCTGCCGTCCTTGTCGACGTTGCGGTAGATCGGCTGGGCCATGGCGCCGGCGGCGACCAGCAGCAGGGCGAAGCCGCTGAGCCGCGGCAGGAAGGAGGTCGGGAGCGTCGTCGAATGCATCTCCCGAGTATCGCAAGCTTCAGGCCCGCATCAAGCCGGCAGCGCCTGCGCCATGCCCTGGTGTCGCAGCAGCGCATCGAGCTGGGGCTCGCGGCCGCGGAAGGCCTTGAACGACTCCATCGCGCTGCGGCTGCCGCCCGCCTCGAGGATGGCCTGGCGGTAGCGGCGGCCGGTCTCGATGTCCGGCTGGCCGTCGGCACCCATGGTTTCCTCGAAGGCCGCGTAGGCGTCGGCGCTGAGCACCTCGGCCCACTTGTAGCTGTAGTAGCCGGCCGCGTAGCCGCCCGAGAAGATGTGGCTGAAGGTGTTGGGCGTGCGGCTGAAGGGCGGGGAGGGCATCACCGCGACCTCCGCGCGCACCTTGTCGAGCAGGGCCAGCACGTCGCCCGGCTGGGCGGTGGCCGCGTCGTACTCGGTGTGCAGCAGCATGTCGAACAGCGAGAACTCGATCTGGCGCAGCGTCTGCAGCCCGCTCTGGAAGTTCTTGGCCGCGGTCATCTTGTCGAACAGCGCGCGCGGCAGCGGCTCGCCGGTGTCGACGTGCGCCGTCATGTGGCGCAGCACGTCCCACTCCCAGCAGAAGTTCTCCATGAACTGGCTCGGCAGCTCGACCGCGTCCCACTCGACGCCGCTGATGCCCGAGACGTCGCGCTCGTTCACCTGCGTGAGCATGTGGTGCAGGCCATGGCCGAACTCGTGGAACAGCGTGGTCACGTCGTCGTGCGTGAGCAGCGGCGGCTTGCCGTCGACGCCGCTCGCGAAGTTGCACACGAGCTGCGCCACGGGCGTCTGCAGCCGGCCGTCGTCGGGGCGCAGCCAGCGCGCGCGCACGTCGTCCATCCAGGCGCCGCCGCGCTTCGCCGCGCGGGCCGACGGATCGAGGTAGAACTGGCCGACCTTCTGCGGGCCGTCGGCGGTCTGGCGCTCGATGCGATAGAACTCCACGCTCGGATGCCAGGTCGGCGCGCTGTCGCGCCGGATGCTGACCTCGAACAGGGTCTCGACGATCTTGAACAGGCCGGCCATGACCTTCGGCGCCGGGAAGTACTGCTTGACCTCCTGCTCGCTGAAGGCATAGCGCGCTTCCTTGAGCTTCTCGCCGACGTAGGTCCAGTCCCAGGGCTGGGGATCGACGATGCCCAGCTGCTCCGCGGCGAAGACGCGCAGGTCCGCGAGGTCGCGCTCGCCGTAGGGCTTCGCCTTGGCCGCGAGGTCGCGCAGGAACTTGATCACCTGTTCGGGCGACTCGGCCATCTTCGGCACGACCGAGACCTCGCCGAAGTTGCGGTAGCCGAGCAGCCGGGCCTCTTCCTCGCGCAGCCGCAGGATCTCGTTGATCAGCGCGGTGTTGTCGAAGGCGGGATCGCCGAGCTCGCTCGCGCGCGTGACGTAGGCGCGGTAGAGCTTCTCGCGCAGCGCGCTGCTCTTCGCGAACTGCATCACGGGCAGGTAGCAGGGCATCTTGAGCGTGAGCTTGTAGCCCTGCTTGCCTTCGGCCTCGGCGGCCGCGCGGGCCGCGCTCACGACGTCCTCGGGCACGCCCTCGAGCTCGCCGAGCTGGGCGTAGTAGGCGAAGGCATCGGTGGCGTCGAGCGCGTTCTCGCTGAACTTCTGGCTCAGCTCGGCCTGCCGCTCCTGGATCTCGGCGAAGCGCTTCTTGGCCTCGCCCTGCAGTTCGGCGCCGCCGAGCACGAAGTTGCGCACGGCGTTGCGGTGCGCCTGGCGCTGCTCGGGGTTCAGCGTCGCGGGATCGATGGCCTTGTACTTGGCGTAGAGGCGCTCGTCCGAACCGAGGCGGGTCCAGAACGCCGTGACGCGCGGCATCGCCTCGTTGTAGGCGGCGCGCAGCTCGGGCGTATCGGCCACGGCATTGAGGTGGCCGACCGCGCCCCAGGCGCGGCTGAAGCGCTCCGACGCCACGTCGAGCACCCTGGAGATCGCATTCCAGTCGGCCGGGAAGTCGGCCGCGGTCACGGTCTGCAGGGCCTTCTCGGCATCGGCGAGCAGGGTGTCGACGGCGGGCGCGACGTGTTCGGGCCGGATGCGGTCGAACAGCGGCAGGTCGGAGAAGTCGAGGAGCGGATTGGTCATTTGATCTTTAGCTTGCGGCGCGCTCGGCGGCTTCAAGGGTGTTGGCGAGCAGCATGGCGCGCGTCATCGGGCCCACCCCGCCAGGCACGGGGGTGATCCAGCCGGCGACCTGCCGTACGCCGTCGAAGTCCACGTCGCCCGCGAGCTTGCCGTCTTCCCTGCGGTTCATGCCGACGTCGATCACGACCGCGCCGGGCTTGACCATGTCGGCCGTCACGAGGTTGCGCTTGCCCACGGCCGCGACGATCACGTCGGCCTGGCGCGTGATGGCGCCGAGGTCCTGCGTGGCGCTGTGGCAGATCGTCACGGTCGCGCTCTTGGCGAGCAGCATCATCGCCATCGGCTTGCCGACGATGTTGCTGCGGCCGATGACGACCGCATGCTTGCCGCGCAGCTCGTAGCCGATCGACTCGAGCATCTTCATGCAGCCGTACGGCGTGCAGGGCCAGAAGCCGGGCGCGCCGGTCATCAGCGCGCCGGCGCTCGCGACGTGGAAGCCGTCGACGTCCTTCGCGGGCGAGATCGTCTCGATGACCTTCTGGCTGTCCATGTGCCTGGGCAGCGGCAGCTGCACGAGGATGCCGTGCACCTTGGGATCGTCGTTGAGGGCGCGGATCCGGGCCAGCAGATCGGCTTCGCTCATGTCGGCGGGATAGGTCTCGAGCGTGGCCGCGAGGCCGGTCTGCGTGCTGTCGTTGACCTTGTGCCGGGTGTAGACCTGGCTCGCGGGGTCTTCGCCCACGAGGATGATGGAAAGCGCCGGGTTGACGCCGCGCGCCTTGAGCGCGGCGGTGCGGCCGGCGACTTCGGCGCGAATGGTTTGGGCGAGGGCGTTGCCGTCGATCAGTTGGGCGGTCATCGGATTCGATTGTCCAAGTAAAAACGCCCGCTTGCGCAGGCGTGGGGATGGGCGTCGCTATCGCGGGGATAGCGTCAGGCCTTGGCGGCGGGCGCGGCCTGGCCGAGTGCGATCTTGAGCAGGTCGGCCACGGTGTTCGCGTTGAGCTTTTCCATGATGTTGGCGCGGTGCGCCTCGACGGTCTTGATGCTGATGCCGAGGTCGTCGGCGATCTGCTTGTTGAGCCGGCCGGCGACGATGCGCTCGAGCACCTGCGCCTCGCGGCCCGTGAGCTTGGACAGCAGCGCATCGCGGCTGGCCGACTGCTGGTGCTGGGTGAAGGCGCCGCGCGCATGCTCGAGCATGCGCTCGACCAGGCCGACGAGCTCCTCGTCGTTGAAGGGCTTCTGGATGAAGTCCATCGCGCCCTTCTTCATGCTGTCGACCGCCATCGGCACGTCGCCGTGGCCGGTGATGACCACGATCGGCAGCGG
>CBHTTS010000125.1:0-13704 GCA_966095775.1 uncultured Variovorax sp.
CTACGGCTACACGCGCGACTTCCCGGTCGAGCAGTACTGGCGCGACAACCGCCTCAACATGATCCACGAGGGCACCCACGGCATCCAGGCCGCCGACCTGCTGGGCCGCAAGGTGCTGATGGAGAAGGGCCGCGGCCTGCAGCTGCTCGGCGAGCGGATCGGCGGCACCATCGCCCGCGCGGCCGCCGTGCCCGCGCTCGCGGCCCATGCCGAGGCGCTCGGCGCCGCGCTGCGGCGCGTCGGCAGCGCCACCGAGGCCGCCTGGGCCACCGGCGACCCGGCCGACGCGCTCGCCAACGCCGTGCCCTACATGCAGGCCTTCGGCCACACGGTGCTGGCCTGGATCTGGCTCGACGTGGCGGTGCGGGCGCTCGAAATCGACGCCGGGAAGGCGAGGGCGGTCACTGCTGGCAAGATAGGCGCCACGGACTACTTCTTCCGCTACGAGCTGCCGAAAATCGGCGCCTGGCTCAACGTGGTCGAAAGCCGCGACGCCACCTGTACCGCTTTGCCCGAGGACGCTTTCTGACAATGGCCAACGCCACCCCCGACAACCACGCCACCCCTTCCACCCCCGCGAAGCCGCATGCGCGGCTCGAGAAATGGATCTGGATCCTGATCTACGGCGGCCTGTTCGCCGTGATCCTCGGCATCGCCACCGGCCGCACCGAGCCCGCGCTCGGCTGGTCGATCGCCACCCCCGGCGGCGTGGCCGCGCTCGTGGGCTTCGTGCTCATCTACGTGCGCTCCCGACTCAAGTAGCCGGCACCCGAGGAGACCGACATGCTCAAGCACATCGTGATGTGGAAGTTCAAGGACCATGCCGAGGGCGCCGACAAGGCGACCAACCTGCGCAAGGCCAAGGCGCTGCTCGACGCCTGCGCGAAGCTCTCGCCCGGCACGCTGAAGTTCGAGGTCGCGATCGCCCAGCCCGGGCTCGAGGCCACGTACGACCTCGTGCTGTACTCGGAATTCACCGACGCCGCCGCGCTCGCGGCCTATGCCGACCATCCGCAGCACGTGGCGCTCAAGCCCTTCATCGGCGCGGTCCGCGAAGCGCGCCAGTGCATGGACTACGAGATCTGACCCTATCCCATCCGGAGACAACCCCATGACCGCACGCACCGTCCAGCAACTCTTCGACCTGAAGGGCAAGACCGCCCTGATCACCGGCGGCTCGCGCGGCCTGGGCTTGCAGATGGCCCATGCGCTCGGCGAGGCCGGCGCGCGCGTCATGCTGAGCTCGCGCAAGGCCGACGACCTCGAGCAGGCCACGGCCGAGCTGCAGGCCGCGGGCATCGACGCGCGCTGGATCGCCGCCGACTGCGCCAAGGAAGAGGACACCCGCCGCCTGGCCGACCAGACGCTGGAGCGCATGGGCGCGATCGACATCCTCGTGAACAACGCGGGCGCGAGCTGGGGCGCACCGGCCGAGAGCCATCCGGTCGAGGCCTGGGACAAGGTGATGAACCTCAACGTGCGCGGCTATTTCATCCTGTCGCAGCAGGTGGCCAACAAGTACATGATCCCGAAGAAGGCCGGCCGCATCATCAACGTGGCCTCGATCGCGGGCCTGAACGGCAACCCGCCCGAGATGCGCACCCTGGCCTACAACACCTCGAAGACCGCGGTGATCGGATTCACGCGCACGCTCGCGGCCGAATGGGGCCGCTACGGCATCAACGTGAACGCGATCTGCCCGGGCTTCTTCATGACGAAGATGGCCGCCGGACTCATCAAGTCGCTCGGCGAGGACAAGATGGCGGCGCAGGCGCCGCTCGGCCGCCTCGGCGACGACGAAGACCTCAAGGGCCTGACGCTGCTGTACGCGAGCGATGCCGGCAAGCACATCACGGGCCAGTGGCTCGCGGTGGACGGCGGCGTCAGCGTCGTGCTCGGCGCGGCCTGAACCACCTATGACCGAACCTACCGACGACATCAACATCCGCTCGTACACGAGCCAGATCCCCTTCGCGCGCCATCTCGGCTTCGAGCTCACGAAGTTCGAGGGCGGCGAATCGGAGATCCGCTACACCGCCAAGCCCGAGCACCTGAACACCTTCGACGTGACGCACGGCGGCGCCTGCATGACGCTGCTCGACATCACCATGGCGGCGGCCGCGCGCAGCATCTCGCCCGAGAGCGGCGTGGTCACGATCGAGATGAAGACCAGCTTCATGCAGCCCTCGGTCGGCCCGCTGCACGCGCGCGGCACGCTGATCCACCGCACCGCGACGCTGGCCTTCACCGAAGCGAAGATCTACGACGCCCAGGAGCGCGTCTGCGCCCATGCCACCGGCACCTTCAAGTACGTGAAGCGCCGGCTGCCGACCGGCCCCGCGAGCGCCAACGCGATGCGGCCGCCGTCCACCGACTAGGCCCCACCCCACGGAGACCCCCATGCCCCTCAACAAGCAGATCCATCTCGACAACCGCCCCGAAGGCGAAGCCGTCGCGGGCAACTTCAAGCTCGTGAGCGCCGAGACCCCGCCGCTCGCCGAGAACCAGGTGCTCGTGCGCCACCACTACCTGAGCCTCGACCCCTACATGCGCGGGCGCATGAACGACGCCAAGAGCTACGCCCAGCCCCAGCCGCTGGGCCAGGTGATGCAGGGCGGCACGGCCGGCGAGGTGGTCGAGAGCCGGCATCCCAGGTACGCGCCCGGCGACAAGGTCGTGGGCTTCGGCGGCTGGCAGGAGTACAGCGTGGTCGATGCCTCGCAGCCCGGCGCGCTCAAGAAGGTCGACACCACGCAGGTGCCGCTGTCGCACTACCTCGGCGCGGTCGGCATGCCGGGCGTCACGGCCTGGTACGGCCTCGTGAAGATCATCGCGCCCAAGGCCGGCGAGACGCTGGTCGTGAGCGCGGCGAGCGGTGCGGTCGGCAGCGCCTTCGGCGCGCTCGCCAAGGCGCGCGGCTGCCGCGTGGTCGGCATCGCCGGCGGCGCCGAGAAGTGCCGCTACGTGACCGAGGAGCTCGGCTTCGACGCCTGCATCGACTACCGCGCGCATCCCGACACCAAGTCCATGAGCGCCGCGCTCAAGGAAGCCTGCCCGAATGGCATCGACGGCTATTTCGAGAACGTCGGCGGCTACATCTTCGACGCGGTGCTGCTGCGCGCCAACGCCTTCGCGCGCGTGGCGCTGTGCGGCATGATCGCGGGCTACGACGGCCAGCCGGTGCCGCTCGCGAACCCCGCGCTGATCCTCATCAACCGCATGAAGGTCGAGGGCTTCATCGTCAGCGAGCACATGGAGGTCTGGCCCGAGGCGCTGGCCGAGCTCGGCGCGCTGGTCGCCGGCGGCAAGCTGCGGCCGCGCGAGTCGGTGGCCCAGGGCATCGAATCCGCCCCCGAGGCCTTCCTGGGTTTGCTCAAGGGCAAGAATTTCGGCAAGCAACTGGTCAAGCTGGTTTGAGAAGCTGACGCCACGCACGGCAAGGAGGCCGAGAATGGACGCGACGCACGAGGTCTTCAACCAGCCCGCGCCACTCGCGGGCTACAACCTCTTCGAGACCCACCGGCCGCTGCGCGATGCGCTGAGGTTCAACGCGCCCGCGCTCGACACCGCGCCGCTGGAGGCGCTGGGCGCCGCCGCGGGCTCGGCCGCGATGCAGGCGCACGCGCGGCTCGCGAACGTCCACACGCCCGTGCTGCACACGCACGACCGCTACGGCCGCCGCATCGACGAGGTCGAGTTCCATCCGAGCTACCACGCGCTGATGGCCGCGGCCGTCGGCGCCGGCCTGCACGGCACGCCGTGGCTCGGCGGCTCGGCCTCGCCGCACGTGCTGCGCGCCGCGGGCTTCATGCTGTTCACCGAGCTCGAGCCCTCGATCCTGTGCCCGATCTCGATGACCTACGCCGCCACGCCCGCGCTGCGCGGCAACGCGGCCGTGCACGCCGAATGGGGGACGAAGCTCGGCAGCCGCGCGTACGACCCCGCGCTCGGGTTCGTCGCCGACAAGCCCGGCGTGACCATGGGCATGGGCATGACCGAGAAGCAGGGCGGCTCCGACGTGCGCGCGAACACCACGCAGGCGGTGCGCGACGGCAGCGACGCCTGGGGCGAGCGCTACGCGATCACGGGCCACAAGTGGTTCTTCTCGGCGCCGATGTGCGACGCCTTCCTGGTGCTCGCGCAGGCCCCCGCGGGCCTGAGCTGCTTCTTCCTGCCGCGCGTGCTGCCCGACGGCAGCCGCAACGCGATCCGCATCCAGCGGCTGAAGGACAAGCTCGGCAACAAGGCCAACGCGAGCTCCGAGGTCGAGTTCCACCGCGCGAGCGCGTGGCTCGTGGGCGAGGAGGGGCGCGGCATCCCGCAGATCCTCGAGATGGGCACCATGACCCGGCTCGACTGCGCGCTGGGCACCAGCGGCCTGATGCGCCAGGCGTTGAGCCTCGCGCTGCACCACACGCACCAGCGCCGGGCCTTCGGCAAGCTGCTGGCCGAGCAGCCGCTGATGAAGAACGTGCTGGCCGACCTCGCGCTCGAGAGCGAGGCCGCCACCGCGCTCGCGATCCGGCTCGCGCGCGCCTTCGACCGGGCCGACGACGCCCACGAGCGGCTGATGGCGCGCCTGCTCACGCCGGTCGCGAAGTTCTGGATCTGCAAGCGCGGCAGCCACCTCGCGCAGGAGGCGATGGAATGCCTCGGCGGCAACGGCTACGTGGAGGAGGGCGGCGAGGGCACGATGGCGCGCATCTACCGCGAGATGCCGCTCAATTCGATCTGGGAGGGCGCGGGCAACATCATGGCGCTCGACCTGCTGCGCGGCCTGCGCAAGGGCGATGCCGTGGCGGCGCTCGCGGCCGAGCTCGCGCCCGCGCGCGGTGCCCAGGCCGCGCTCGACCGCCTGGCCGACGCGCTGCCCGCGCGGGTCGAGGCGATGGCCTCCGAGACCGAGGCGCGCCGTCTGGCACAGGACGTGGCGCTCGCGGTGCAGGCTGCGCTGCTGGTGCAGGCCGCGCCGGCCGAGGTGGCCGATGCCTTCTGCGCCTCGCGGCTGGCCGGCGACTGGGGGCATGCCTTCGGCACCCTCGGCGCGGGCACCGCCTTCGATGCCATCATCGAGCGCGCCCGGCCGCGCTGAGCGCGGCGCCGCCCCCGTCAACCCGCCACAAGGACCCCCGCGATGCCCGACCTCATCCTGCACCACTACAACACCTCGCCGTTCTCCGAGAAGGTGCGGCTCATCCTCGGCGCCAAGAAGCTGGCGTGGAAGTCGGTGCTGATCCCGGCCATCATGCCCAAGCCCGAGGTGGAGGCGCTCACGGGCGGCTACCGCAAGACGCCGTTCCTGCAGATCGGGGCAGACATGTACTGCGACAGCGCCCTGATCGCCGACGTGCTCGAGCACCTGCAGCCCGAGGCCTCGCTCTATCCCGAGCCCGAGAAGGGCCTGTCGCGCATCCTCGCGCAGTGGGCCGACACCACGCTGTTCTGGGCCGCGATGGCCTGGAACCTGCAGCCGCGCGGCGCGGCCGAGGTGTTCGCCAAGGCGCCGCCCGAGGCCGCCAAGGCCTTCGGCGAGGACCGCGCGAAGATGAGCGCGGGCAACATGACGCGGCTGCGCCCGGCCGATGCCACCAGCGCCTACAAGTCGTACCTGCGCCGGCTCTCGGACATGCTCGACGACAAGCCCTTCCTGCTCGGCGAGGTGCCCTGCATCGCCGACTTCTCGGCCTACCACCCGCTCTGGTACACGCGCCGCATCGACGCGGTGCGCGGCATCCTCGACCTCACGCCCGCGGTGGTCGACTGGATGGACCGCATGGCCGCGATCGGCCACGGCACGATCGAGAAGTTCAGCGCCGAGGAGGCGATCGCGGTCGCCCGGGCCGCGGTGCCGCACACGCTGCTGACCGACAGCACCTTCCAGGACGACCACGGCATTCCGCTCGGCAGCGCCGTGACCGTGCGCGCCGAGAGCTTCGGCCTCGAGGAGACGCCCGGCACGCTGGTGGCCGCGACGCGCACCCACTACACGCTCGAGCGCAGCAGCGAGCGCGTGGGCACGGTGCACGTGCACTTCCCGCGCATCGGCTACGTGCTGAAGAAGGCCGAGGGCTGAGGCGGCGTTCCCGGATCGGTCGCGAAGGACATCACGATCGCCGAAGGAACAACTTTTCGATCTCTGCAGCCAGCGGATCGGGTCCGATCCATTGCCACCAGGCGTGCACGGCTTCGTGTTGCCCGGTCGCGGGGTCGTGCAGGTGCACCGGTCCGAGCCACTGGTCCTTGTCGTAGGTGCAGGTGCGGCGCTCGGGCTGCACCGAGGCGGTGAGGGCGTCGCTGGCGAACTGCGCGAGGTAGCGGCCGTCCTTCGGTGCACGCTCGCCGGTCTGGGGCAGGTGGCCGAGCTTCTTGTCGTTGCGTTGCTTGATCTGTTCGGGGGTGAGGTAGTGGCGGGTGATCTGCAGGCGGACCAATTCGGTGGCGTTGTAAGGATTCCTGTCCGGGCCGTTCAGGTAGGTGAAGACGACCTCGATCTCGAAATCGCCCTCTGGCTGCTTCAACGGCGAGTAGTGGAACACGCCGCCGTTGAAGGGCCGCAATCCATTGGGCTGGGGAAACTCGTATTGGAGGTTGCCGCCCTCCGAGCGCCAGCCATGCACGACCTTGAGTTCGAGCAGGCGCTCGAGGCGTTCGCGCTGCATGATGATTTCCGGCTTGAACTCGATCTGGAAATGCGCCGGCTCCAGGCCCGGCTTGCCGTCGCGGCGTGGGATGGTGTTCACGTAGATGCTGGTCCATTCGTTCAGGAACCGGGCGTCGAATGAATTGCGCGTACTCGGATTGGGTTGCCGACCCCTGCCAATGCGCGCTACCGGCAACAACGCTTTGAGTTTCTCGAATTCCGCCTCGCCCCGAAGCACTTTCATGGCCGCGCCGATGAATTCGATCACCTGCTCGCGCTGCGCATCGGTGTAGCGGAAGTTGTCATACGCCGCCTGCGCAGCTTTCGCGCGTTCCTGGTAGGCCTCGTAACGGGCCTTCTTCTCCGCTTCATTGGGCATGTCCTGCCTTTCCCGGAACGCCGCCATCCGCACGGGCTCGGAGCGCGTAGCGGAGGGCGTTTGTGCAGAAGCCGGGCTCAGGCAGCAGGCCGCCCACATCGCCGCGCCAAAGCTGCTTGACCACCTCCTCGCAAGCGAAGCTGTCTTCTTCCCACGGCCGCGTGCGGTAGCCGGCGCTGCCGTCCGGGTCCTGGGCCATGGCGTCCACGTCGATGGAAAGGCCACCCAGGCCCACGTCTTGAAGAAGGTCATAAGCGGCCTTTCGTGCCAGAGGAAGTTCGGTGGGAAGCGCCTGCGCAAGGTAAAGCGGTTTCTCGCGTTCGAGCTCGCGCCGCTTCTCGGGGGCCATCGTGCTCCGGCGCTTGGTCTCGCGCTGGTTTCCCTGGTCGAAGCTGCTCAGCAGCTGGTAATACATGCCGATCACCATGCGGTGCAGGCCCACGCGCGCACTCGGCTCGTCGGGCACCGGCGTGGCGGCGGCAAGCTGCATCATCTTTGCAGCAAAAGCACCCTTCCAGACCTGCTGCATGTGCGGCAGGTGGGCATAGTCCTGCGGGAACTGCTGCACCATGGCGGCGAGCCAGAAGTACTGCTGGGCATGGCGGGCTTCGTGGTACAGCGTGCCGGCCAGCTCGCGCACGCTGTCGGAGACGTCTTCGCCGCGCTGGGCGGCCTCGATGATGGGCAGGATGTCGCCCTTGGCGACGATCAGCAGCCAGGCCGTTCCGTGCATGGCGCCTGTAGCGTTGGGGTTGATGTCGAGTTGCAAGGCTTCCTTGTCCGACGGCATCACGATCAGTGGCATGGCTTGCTCGGGCAACTTGAAGGCTGTTTTCGACAGTGCGCCATCGATGCCTGTGCTGAAAATTTCAGACAGAAGTTCCACCGCCGCATCCTTCAACGGCCACTTCGCCTCCATCTCCCCCCATTTCACCCCCATCAACGCCCCCTTGATCTGCTCCACGAACGCCGCTGCCACCGGGTACTCCCACCGCTTCGAATCACCCGCCTTCGGCACACTCATGCGCAGCCCCCAGTTGTGCGGATCGCAGCTCGTGTGCACCGGTGCCTTGTTCTCGCTCGTGGCCTTGTCCGCATTCGCCTCGTGCACCTTGCCGCCCGCGGGCCGCTTTTTCTCGTTCTTCTGGGCAGCGACGCCCGGCCCCTCATAGACCTCCTCGGCCGGCGTGCGCACGAAGGACGCATGGCGCGCCAGCACGCCTTCCTCCGCGTGGCGAAGCAGCTCCACCGTCGCGATCTGGTGCACCATGCTCCGCACCACCTCGGTCTCGCCCTGGTCGTTCGTCTCGCCCTCGACCACGCGCCCGCCGTCGAACACGACCCGGTACTTCTGCCTTGGAAGCCTTAGCCCGCCCGCGTGTTCCACCAGTACGAAGTGCTCTTCGAGCAGATGCTGCCGTTCGGTGACCAGTGGCGCTACGGGCGGCATCGGATAGTGCGCGTCCAGGCCCTTTGGTCCCGACATCGCGTGCGTTGCGGCGTGCACGCGCCAGACGCCGGGCGTGCCATGCACGATCCCCGAGGCGTTCCAGCGCGAGTAGCTGCCCGCGCCGTTCACCAGGACTTCGTCCTTGGCCGTGATGCTGATCCGCCCGGCCTCCAGCTTGATCTCCAGCCTGGCCGCAAGCCGGATCCATTGCTCCAGCGCCACGATGTCGATCCCCGCCGTCGCCGCCGTCAGCCGGATCGCCTTGTACGCAAAGACCCGCACCGCCTCCTTCACGCTCGCCAGCAGGCCTTTTCCCGCCGCGATGCTCGTGTGCCCGCCGCTCGTCAACGCCGTGTGAGCCGTGCTCGCCACATGCGTCGAACCCGCCGCCGTGCTGTGGATCCCGCACGGACTCGCGATCACCAGGTGCGGCTCGGCGAACTCCGGGAATGCCCCTGCATCGCCGCCCCCGCTCCGGCCCCTGATCGCGCCGTTGTCCTTCTGCAGCACCTGCGCGACGGCGTCCTGCTCACCCGGCTCTTGCGTCTGCGCCTCGCGCGCCAGCGCCCCCAGGTCCTCGTGCAGGTCCCGCGCCTGCGCGAGCCGCGCGCTCGTCTCGCCGATGTCGGTCATGTGCGCGCGCGCATCGGGCCTCGCTTCGGTGCTCAGCAGCAGCCCCCGGGCCGCGCGCACCGCGCCATGGCCGTCGGTGCGCAGCTCCGCGCCCTGGCCACGGTCGTCCTTGCGACCCGTCGTGTCCTCGATCCGTCCGATGTGGCCCAGGCTCAGGCTGCTGCTCAGGTGGTCGCTCTTGAGCTGCGCCTGGAGCTTGCCCGGGTGGTCGTCCAGCGTCATGTGGTTGCCGCGCACCGACGCGCCGCCGCCCGTGCCCAGCTCGCTGCTGCGAAACCCCGAGAGGTTGGCCTGCCCCGGCAGCGACCTGGGCGGCATGTTCAGCTGGTTGTAGACCCGCCCCGTCACGATCGGACGGTCCGGATCCCCGTTCTCGAAATCCACGACCACTTCCTGACCGATGCGCGGCACGTGCATCCCACCGAACTGGCTGCCAGCCCAGGGCGAAGCGACCCGGATCCAGCACGAGGCGTTCTCGTCCCTGGTGCAGTAGCGGTTCCAGTGGAAGCTCAGCTTCACGCGGCCGTACTCGTCGGTCCAGACTTCCTTGCCCGCCGGGCCTGCGACGATCGCCGTCTGCGGACCGGCCGTGCGCGGCTTGGGTTGCGTCTGCGGCGAGCGGAACACCGCTTCGGCGGGCTGCACCTCGAACGCCGTGCGGCAGACGTAGGCGTCCTCGCCGCCGCTTGCGTGCGCGTTCTCGTGCAGGTGGAGGCTGGTCGCGATGACCAGGTAGTCCCGATTCGCGCTGTCCTGGGGATGGTTGGCGAGAGTGAAGGTGCACCCGGTCACGACGCCGCGCAGGTTGCCGCTGCCCTGGCCGCGGCTGCCCGGCGCGCCCGCGGCCTCCATGCGGGTGCGCGCCAGCATCCGGCCGTCCTCCGGGTCGCTGTAGTCGCCCGGCCACTGGTAGAGTTCCTGCGCCGCGTGGCCCGTGTTGCGCGGCATGCGGCTGGTCTGCGCGAGCCTCGCGCGCGGCCGGGTGAAGTCGAAGTCGTCGGTCGTCCACTGGCCGGTGGCGAGGCTCTCGATGCTGCAGAAGCTGTCGCAGTATTCCTCGTCGATCTTGTGGCCGCGCGGGTAGTGGCTGATGGTGTGGTAGGCCTCGCTCGAGAAGCGCCGGTGCGCGCCCGCATCGTCCAGCAGCACCAGGCGGTGTGCGCCGTCGCCGTGCTCGAAGAAGTAATAGATGCCGAACTCCTGCATCAGCCGCGTGATGAAGGCGAAGTCCGTCTCGCCGTACTGCACCTGGAACACCCGCTGGGGGTAGGTGTGGGCGGTGCGCCGCTCGGTCGGGAAGCTGTAGTCGGCGAGCACCGCCTCGATGATCTCGAGCGGCGTCTTGTTCTGGAAGATCCGGTAGTCGCTGGTGAGCGTGGCCAGCGCCAGCCACGGCCGCAGGGTGATCTCGTAGATGCCGCGGCGGTGCTCGTGCTGCACGAAGCGCGCGCTGGTGACCAGGCCGTTGATCTCGCGCACGCCGGCGCCGGTGCGTGCTGCGAGACCCGAGCCGCGGCCATCGAGCTCGATGCGCAGGCCGAACTCCTTGCCGAGCAGTTGCTTCACGGGCACGTTGCCGGTGGCGTAGGCGGTGAGCAGGGGGTTGTCCGGAGTCTGCAGCCGCACGGTGTAGGTGAAGAGTTCGCCCAGGGCCTCGGTGCCCTCGAGCGACTGGAACTCCAGCGCCGGCGCGTCCAGCAGCGCTGGCATGGCGGGGCTGTGGACGCGCACGGTCCTCGCAGGAGCGAACAGGAAACTCACACCACGCACCTCGACGAATGATCGGGCTGCGAGTCTGGCGCTGGCGCGGGGGACGCTGTTGCAAACTATTGTTGCCGGACCGCCTCGAGCGAAGAAATCCGGGCCATGTGCGAACTAGTTGCGATCCGGTCATCGCTCGGTGCATGGGCCATACACCGAAGGTCCGTCACTGCGCGCCGTGCGCGCCCAGCTCCGACGCGGTGTCGATCGGGAACGCGTCCCACTGCAGCGAAGGATCGAAGGCCGCATCGGCATCGGCGTCGCCCGCGGTGATGCCGGCCTTGCGGCGCAGCGTGCGGTCCTGGGTCTGGACGCCGCCGCCCGACCAGTAGCTGCCCGGGTCCGTGCCGCGCTGGCCGAAGCGGTCGACCACCACGCCCGATTTCTCCAGCGTCAGCGCGTCGTCGCCGTTGAAGTTGGCCACGCCGCTGTCGATCGTGCCCGCGGGCTTGAAGGCGGCGGTCGCGCCCGCGTTGGCGAGCACCAGCACGGCGCCCGGTGCGAGCGTGCCGCCGAGCGGCTGCGAGCTGGTCGGCGCGGCCGCGCCGTTGGCGTGGAGCCGCACCGTGTAGAGGCTCAGGTCCACGGCCGCGGCGGTCGGGTTGTAGATCTCGATCGCCTTGTTGTTCGAGCTGCCCTCGACGTACTCGCTGAAGAACAGCTCCGGCCCCGTGGGCGGCGTGACCACGACCGAGCCGACCGTGACGCTGCCCGACTGCGTCGCGCTCTGGCCCGCCGAGTTCGTCAGCGTGACCACGACCTGGAAGCTGCCGGCCGTCGCATAGGCGTGGCTCACACTGCCCGCGCCCGGCGTCATCGTCGGCGCGCTGCCGTCGCCCCAGTCGACGCTGAGCGAGGCCAGCGTGCTGCTGCCGCCGGGCTCGGCCTCGGCGATCGTGAGGCTGTAGCTTTCGCCGGCCTTCGCGGCGGTCGGGATGGTCGCGTTGAGGATCGGCTGCGTCGCCGCGGCGTCGGCCGAGAGCGTCAGGCCGACGAGCACCGGATCGTGGTCCGAGGCGCGGAACGGCGTGGGCGCCCAGCGGTCGTCGGTCGTGAAGTCGGTGTTGTAGTCGAGCGCGGTCGGCTCGTCGGCATTGATGTGCCAGACGCCCACGCCGCCGACCTGCGCCGCCAGCGAGGCCGAGGCATAGGCATGGTCGAGCGCGCCGGTCTCGCCGCCGAACACGTAGGTATAGCGCTCGGCCGCGGGCATGCGCTTGAGCAGGCTCTCGTGGCCCGCGGCCTCGAGCTGCTTCGTCGGGTCCTCGAGCAGGTAGCTGTTGAAGTCGCCCATCATCAGCACGTCGCTCTCGCCCTGGAGCTTGAGCTTGGCGACGAAGCTGTCGAGCGCCTTGGCCTGCTGGACGCGCGCGAGGTTGAAGCAGCCCTGGCCCAGGTCGATGTCGCCGGTGGCGGGGCAGCTGCCCTTGCTCTTGAAATGGTTGACCACGAACCAGAAGCCGCCGTCGTTGCCCGCCGCGGCGAAGCGCTGGGCGAGCGGCGGCCGGCCGCTCGCGGCGGTGTAGTCGGCCAGGTCGCTGCCCGTGGGCAGCACCACGCCCCCCACGCGCCGCACCTTCGCGGGCTTGTAGAGGATGTCGACCTTGATCGCGTCGGTCCCGAACACGCCGCTGTTCACCGCGGCATAGGTGTTGGCGCCGAGCTTCGCGTTGAGCGCGGCCACGAGGTTCTGCGTCGCGACGTCGGTGTTCTGGATCTCCATCAGGCCGACCACGTCGGCATCGAGACCCGCGATCGCGGCCACGATCTTGGCCTGCTGGCGGTCGAACTCGGCGCGGTTGTTGGCGCCGCGGCAGGTCGCGGGCGATGCCGGCCCGGTGCCGAACGAACAGCCCTGGCCGGTCTGGCCCGCGGCCGTCCCGCCGTCCTGGAAGGTGGTGAAGTAGTTGAGCACGTTGAAGCTCGCCACCTTGAGCGTGCCGCCGACCGCGGGCGCCGTGACGGGGCGCGGGTTGGCCTGCGCGAACACCGGCGCCGCCGTCGGATGGATGCGATAGGCGCCGAAGTTGTGGCTCAGGATGCCGGTCAGCTTCTGCGTCGTGTCGCCCATGCGCCGCGTGCCTTCGGTGCCGGCGGCGCTGAGGTAGGGGATCGGATCGGGGTTCTGGCGCGAGGAGCCGTCGTCGAGCACGATGCGCGCGAGCAGGTTCTCGGCATGGGTCGCCGCCGCGTTGCCGTTGGTCGGGTTGAACTGCCGGCCGCCGAGCGCCAGCACCATCTGGCCGTAGCGGCCGAGTTCGAACATCTCGCTCACGGCGAGCGGCTGCGCGATCTCGACCAGCATGCCCTCGTAGCGCTCGAGCGCCGCATCGTCGGCCACCGGCAGCGTGACGCGCGCCGGCGCGAGCGCGACGCCGCTGCCGCAGATGCCGATCGCGACCGGCGCATCGGCCGTGCCCGCGAGCTGCGTCAGGCTGTCGGGCTTGGCGCCGGCGCCCGCGGTCTGGCCGTACTCGGTCACGACGCCCGAGACCTGGACGTAGTCGCCCACCGCCACGCGCGTCGCGTTGCCCGGCGCGTAGACGAAGATGCCCTCGGAGGTCAGCGGATCGGCGTCGGGCACGGCTTCCTGCACGTAGAAGCCGTTGAGCTTCACGCCCGTGCTGCCGCTGTTCTGGAACTCGCCGACCACCACCCCGCGCACGGTGACGGCCTGGCTCGCCATCGGGCTCAGGTGGCCCGTGCCCTGGACCGCCGGGATCGCGGTCAGCGGCGCCCCGGCCGGGACGGGCATGGCGCAGGTCGGCAGCGGCTGCGCGACCGGCGGCGGTTCGCCGGGCGGCGTCTCCGCGGGCGGCTGGCCGCCGCCGGGCGGGGTAC
>CBHTTS010000126.1:0-13635 GCA_966095775.1 uncultured Variovorax sp.
TCTACCTGTTCCTGAGCTTCGCGCGGCTCGAGATCTTCAAGATGCTGCTGGCCTCGTTCTTCCCGCTGGTGCTGCTGATCCTCGCGGTGCTCGGCTCGATCGTGCTGGGCCTGGCCACGCCGACCGAGGCGGCCGCGATGGGCGCGCTCGGCGGCATGCTGCTGGCCGCGGCCTACCGCCGGCTCAACCTCGCGGTGCTCAAGGAGTCGGTGTTCCTCACGGCCAAGACCTCGGCCATGGTGTGCTGGCTGTTCGTCGGTTCGGCGATCTTCTCGGCCGCGTTCGCGCTGCTCGGCGGCCAGGCATTGGTCGAGGAATGGGTGCTCGGCATGAACCTCACGAAGGTGCAGTTCCTGGTGCTGAGCCAGGTCATCATCTTCCTGCTCGGCTGGCCGCTCGAATGGACCGAGATCATCGTGATCTTCATGCCGATCTTCATTCCGCTGCTCGACAACTTCGGCGTCGATCCGCTGTTCTTCGGCCTGCTGGTGGCGCTCAACCTGCAGACCGCCTTCCTCTCGCCGCCGGTGGCGATGGCGGCCTTCTACCTCAAGGGCGTGAGCCCGCCGCACGTCACGCTGAACCAGATCTTCCTCGGCATGCTGCCGTTCATGGGCATCCAGGTGATCGCGATCCTGCTGCTCTACGTCTTCCCGCAGATCGGCCTGTGGCTGCCGCAGCTGCTCTACAAGTAGCGGCGGCGCGCCAGCGTCAGCGGCGTCGTTCCACGTAGGGGCGCGCCTGCAGCAGCACGATGCGGTCGCCCACGGTGGCCCATTCGATGTCCTGGTCCACGCCGCCGAAGGCGCGCTTCACGGCCGCGCCGACGGCCGCGAGGCGCACCACCAGCGCGTCGTTCAGCACCTGGCGGCCGGCCTCGACCGGCACCTCCTTCACGCCGCCGTCGCGGTCGAGCTGCAGCGCCGTCTCCTCGGCCGAGCGACTCAGCACCTGGATCGCCTTCGACCAGCTCGAGTACATCACCTGCTCCGCGACGCGGCGGCCCTCGACCACGCGGATGCCGATGCCGCGCTTGGCCGAGATGTAGGTGATGTGCGGATGGCCCGCGTCGAACGGGTCGCGCGTGATCATCACGCCCGCGCTCGAGGCGTCGATCGCGGTCTGCACGAACACGCCCATCAGCACCGACTCGGCGCCGAAGCCCGCGGCGCCGCGCGCCTCCCAGGCCTCGGCGTTGAAGACCGAGGCCCAGACCTTCTTGACCGCGAGCTCGAGCGCGTCGCCGCCGCGCACGTTGGGCACGGTGGTGTAGAGCCCCGCGCCGCTGAAGCCGGGCAGGTCCTCCGAGTTCGACGAGCTGCGCACGAACACGCCGCCGCCGCCGAGCTGCGACTGCCACGCCGCGCGCCATGCCGCGGCGGTGGCGGGGTCGACCGGCCAGCCGACGATCTCCTCGCGCAATTGCGCCAGCGCCTTCTGGCGCACGGCCGGATCGCTCGCGAAGCCGGGCGCGCGCTGCATGCGCGCGAGCCGCTCGGCCAGGCCGTTGGCGCGCATGAAGCGGTCGTACTGCGCGAACGGGATGCAGAAGCCGTCGGGCACCGCGGTGCCCGCGATGCGCGCGGCCTGCAGCGCGCCGAGGTTCGCGGCCTTGACGCCGCACTGCGCGCTGTGGCGCGCGCGCAGCGCCGCGAGCGGCAGCAGCCGGTTCTCGCGCAGGTCGGGCTGGACGGCGCGCCGGCCGCCGGGCACCGCGCCCGCGGCGGCGATGCGCGCGGCGCGCGGCGGCAGCGCCGCGATCTCCTCGGGCGCGAGCCGGCGCACCTGGTAGCCCGAGGCCGCGACCTTGAGCGCCACCCACTGGCCCGCATGCTCGCGCAGCACCGCGGCGGCGTCGCGCACGTAGGCGTTCGGGATGCCCCAGCCCTTGGCGAGCAGGTTCACATGCGAGAGCGCGGTGGAGGGCCGCTCGGTCAGCACGCCGGCCACGGGCGGCAGGCTGATCGGCACCTGGCGCAGCACCGCGATGTCGTCGGGCTGCAGCGCGTTGAGCGCCTCCGCGCCCGCCGCGGCCTCGTCCACGATGCGCACCCGGCCCGTGGCGGTGCCGAGGTTCATCGGCAGGTAGGGCTGCTCGCGGATCAGCGCCTCCTGGCTCACCGCCTCGATGCCCGCCTGCTGCGCCACGCGGTCGTGCAGCGTGGAATTGGTCTTGAACTTCAGGGGCGCGAAGAAGCTGGCCCTGAGCCGCGCGTCGGCCTCGCGCAGCAGCGCGGGCGTGAGCCGGTCGCCTTCCCAGAACTCGTAGGTGAAGCTGCCGATGTTCTGCTGCCAGCTCAGCGTGCCGAACAGGAAGCGCCGGTCCGGCACCAGGTAGTTGCGGTCGATCTCGCGCTTGCCCGCATGCGGCGAAAGCCCGGTCTCGCGCACGAAGCGCACGTGCAGCTGGTAGCGCGGCGTGTCGATGTAGTCGATGCGCGCGGGCTTCGCGCGCCGGTCGACGACGAACAGCACATGCGGCAGCTGCATCGGCGTGCCCGCGTCGTAGACGCGCGCGAGCGCATCGAAGTCGGCGCGGCTGCCGAGCGCCGGCAGCGAACCCGGCCCTTTGGCCGCGCGCACCGGCGAGGCCGCCCCCTCGGGCTGCGGCTGGTTCTGCTGCTGGTAGTACGACGGCTTGCGCGCGAGCTGGGCCGGCGCGGGTAGCGCCGCCAGCGCCAGCACCGCCGCCGCGAGCGCCATGGCCCATTGCGGCACGCTATGGATTCGGTAGCACCTCTGGTCCGCCGTGCCGGCGCTGCGGTCGAATTTCATCGAAGATCCCTCATTACATGCGGTTGCCGAATCTGCACGCGCTTCACCAAGCGGCGGGGCTGCGCTGACAGCGGCAGCGGATTCTCGCGCGTTACAAATACGAAGCCACTGACGGTCCGCCAAACCGAGACATCTCATGAACGTCCTTTCCACTTCCCACCGGCCGCTCGCGCGATGGCTGCTCGGCCTCGCGCTGCTGTGCCTGGCCATGGCGGCGAGCGCGCAGCAGGACCCGCCGGGCCGCGTCGCGCGCCTCAACCTGCAGCAGGGCAGCGTGAGCTTCGCGCCCGCGGGCGACGAGCGCTGGTACGACGCCCAGCCGAACCGGCCGCTCACCAGCGGCGACCGGCTCTGGACCGACCGCACGGCGCGCGCCGAGGTCCACATCGGCTCGGCCGCGCTGCGCATGGACGGCCAGACCTACGTGGAGTTCGCCGAGCTCGACGACGACACGGTGCGGCTGACGGCCAACCAGGGCCAGTTGGCGCTGCGCGTGCGCGACGAGCTCGCGGGCCAGCGCATCGAGGTCGACACCGGCAACCTCGCGCTGGTGATCGAGGCCCCGGGCGAATACCGCATCGCCGCCGACCCGGCGCGCGACACCACCTGGGTCGCGGTGGCCGCGGGGCGCGCGACGCTCTACGGCGAGAACGGCCAGTCCCAGCCGCTCGATGCGCGCCAGCAGCTCACGGTCACGGGCCGCGAGCTGCAGGCCGCGGGCCTCGCGCCGCCGCAGAACGCCGGCTTCGACGCCTGGGTGGCCGAGCGCAACCGGCTCGAGGACCAGTCGATCTCGGCGCGCTACGTCTCGCGCGAGGTGGTGGGCTACCAGCAGCTCGACCTCTACGGCGACTGGCAGAACAACCCCGAGTACGGCGCGATCTGGTTCCCGCGCAACGTCGATGCCGACTGGGCGCCGTACCGCGACGGCCAGTGGGTCGACATCGCGCCCTGGGGCCTGACCTGGGTCGATGCCGCGCCCTGGGGCTTCGCGCCCTTCCACTACGGCCGCTGGGCCCGCATCGGCCCGCGCTGGGCCTGGGTGCCGGGGCGCATCGCGCCGCGGCCCGCCTACTCGCCCGCGCTGGTCGGCTTCGTCGACGGGCGCAGCGACGTGGGCTGGTTCCCGCTCGCGCCCGGCGAGGCGTGGCGCCCGGGCTTCCGCGCGAGCCCGCGCTACCTCGACCGCGTGAACCGCATGGCGGCCTGGCGCGACCGCCAGGCCGAGATCCGCAGCGGTGCCTACGCCAACCAGCTGATGCCCGGCGCCGTGACCGTGCTGCCGGCCGAGCGCTTCGGCCGCGGCGCCTTCAGCCGGCGCGACCTGGTGCGCCAGCCCGACGACCGTTTCGCGCGCGCCCCGGTGGTGCCCGTGCCGGGCATCCCGCTGCACAACTTCGGCCCCGGCTTCGGCCGCCCGGCGGCGGTGGCGCCCCCGGTGCAGCTGATGCAGCGCGAGCAGCAGGAGCGGCGCTGGGAGCAGGCGCGCCGCGCCCAGCAGATGCAGCAGGCGCAGCAGCTGCAGATCCAGCAGCAGCACCAGCTCTACCAGCAGCAGCGCCAGCAGGCCGACTGGCAGCACGAGCAGGGCCGGCGCGAGCAGGAATGGCGCCAGCGCGCCGCGCAGGACACGTGGCAGGAACGCCAGCAGCGCCAGCAGCAACAGCAGTGGCAGATCCAGCAGCAACAGCAGCAGGCCCGCCAGCAGCAGGAGATGCAGCAGCGCGCGATCCAGGCGCAGCAGCAGGCGCAGGCCCAGCAGCAGCTGATGCAGCAGCAGCGCGCCGCGCAGCAGCAGGCCCTGGCCCAGCAGCAGATGCTGCGCCAGCAACAGGAGGCGCAGCAGCGCGCGGCCCAGATGCAGCAGCAGGTCCAGGCGCAGCAGCAGGCCCAGCGCGAGGCGATGCGCCAGGCGCAGGAAGCGCAGGTGCGCGCGATGCAGCAGCAGCGCGGCTTCGCGCCGCCGCAGGCCCAGCCGCACGCCCCACCGCCGCCGCGCCCCGCGGCGCCCGGCCAGGCCGACGACCGGCGTCGCCTCATGAGCTCGCCGGACGCGCAGCGCTGAACGATCGCGCCAAGCCCCCGCGGCACCGACGCGCCCTGCCGGCGGCTACAGTCGCCGTCAAGGAGCGTCTTTCATGGCCACATTCGACTTCGATCTCTTCGTCATCGGCGGCGGCAGCGGCGGCGTGCGCGCCGCGCGCATGGCGGCGCAGCGCGGCGCGCGCGTGGCGCTCGCCGAGGCGGCCGCGCTCGGCGGCACCTGCGGCAACGTGGGCTGCATCCCGAAGAAGCTCTACAGCTACGCGGCCGGCTATGCCGAATCCTTCGAGGAGGCGGCCGGCTACGGCTGGCATCTGCCGCAGGCGCCGCGCTTCGACTGGGCGCGGCTGAAGGCGCAGCGCGCGCAGGAGATCGCGCGGCTCAACGGCGTGTACGCCGCGCTGCTCAAGAACGCGGGCGTGCAGCTCGTCACGGGCTGGGCGCAGGTCGCCGATCCGCACACGGTCGAGGTCGACGGCCGGCGCCACACCGCGCGCCATCTGCTCGTCGCCACCGGCGGCCAGCCCTTCGTGCCCGAGATCCCGGGCCGCGAGCATGCGGCCACCTCCGACGACATGTTCGACCTCGATCCGTTCCCGAAGCGGCTGCTCGTGGTCGGCGGCGGCTACATCGCCTGCGAGTTCGCCTCGATCTTCAACGGCCTCGGCGCCCGGGTCACGCAACTGCACCGCCGCGCGCACCTGCTCACGGGCTTCGACGACGACGTGCGGCAGTTCGTCGCCCACGAGATGGGCAAGGCCGGCGTGGACGTGCGGCTGAACTGCGAGGCCGCCTCCATCACGCGCGGCCCCGGCGGCCTCGTGGTCACGCTCGCGCGCGGCCAGGAGATCGAGGCCGACACCGTGCTCTTCGCCACCGGCCGCGTGCCCAACACGCGGGAGCTGGGCCTCGAAGCCGCGGGCGTGGCGCTCGACGAGCGCGGCGCGATCGTGGTCGACGCCAACTACCGCAGCTCGGTGCCGTCGATCCACGCCGTCGGCGACGTCTCCACGCGCGTGCCGCTCACGCCGGTGGCGCTCGCCGAGGCGATGGTGGTGGTCGACGCCCTGTTCGGCGACGGCCGGCGCCGGCTCGACTACGAATACATCCCGACCGCCGTCTTCACCCACCCGAACATCGGCACCTGCGGCTACACCGAGACCGATGCGCGCGCGAAGTTCGGCGAGGTCACGGTCTTCTCGAGCGAGTTCAAGTCGCTGCGCCACACGCTCTCGGGCCGCAGCGAGCGCACCTTCATGAAGCTGGTGGTGCAGAAATCGACCGACCGCGTGGTGGGCCTGCACATGGTCGGCGCCGAGGCGGGCGAGATCGTGCAGGGCTTCGCGGTCGCGATGCGCGCGGGCGCGACCAAGGCGGTGTTCGACACGACGATCGGGATCCACCCGACCGCGGCCGAGGAGTTCGTGACGATGCGCGAGCCGATGCCCGGCTAGTTCTTCTTCGCCTCGAGCAGCTTCACCAGCACCCACAGCACGCGGTTCGCGGGCGTGGGCACGCCGAGGGCCTCGCCGCGGCGCACGACGTAGCCGTTGAGGTGGTCGATCTCGCTGGCCTTGCCGCGCGCGAGGTCCTGCGCGGTGGACGAATACTGCGACGGCATGGTCTCGGCGATGCCGCGCACGGCGGCCGCGGTGTCGCCGGGGATCGCGACGCCGTCGGCCTGCGCGACCGCGAGGCACTCGGCCACCACGTCGCGGATCACCTCGTTCACGCCCGCGCCCCGCACCAGTTCACCATAGGGCCGCTGCGACACCGCCGAGAGCGCGTTGTAGGCGCAGTTGAGCACCAGCTTGGCCCAGAGCGCGCCGCGCACGTCGTCCGAGACCTGGGCCGGCACGCCCGCGGCGGCCAGCAGCGCCGCCACCTCGGCGCTGCGGCGCGAGGGCGCGATCACGAGCTCGCCGCGGCCGTGGTGCCGCACGTGGCCGGGGCCGGCCATCTCGGTCGCGACGTAGACCACGGCGGCGGCCACCTCGCAGCCGAGCACGGCGCGCACGCGCGCGTCGTTGTCGACGCCGTTCTGCAGCGTGAGCACGAGCGCGTCGGGCGAGAGGTGCGGCGCGATCTGCGCCGCGCCCGCTTCGGTGTCGGTCGACTTGACGCAGAACAGCACCAGGTCCGCGCCGCGCACCGCCGCCGCGTCGGTGCTCGCCGCGAGCGGCACGTGCAGGTCGAAGGCGCTGGTCTGCAGCCGCAGGCCGCCCGCGCGCACGGCCTCCACGTGCGCGGGCCGCCCGATCAGCACCACCTCGTGGCCCGCGCGCGCGAGCATCGCGCCGTAGTAGCAGCCGACCGCGCCGGCCCCCATCACCGCAACCTTCATGGCTTCCGTCCTTTTCCGCATGCTGCCGCGAGTGTCGCTCAGGGCTCGTTGCCGCGCGACTTCAGGCCTTCGCTCATGAGCCATTCGCGGAACGCGACGAAGGCCGGCAGGTCGAGCCGGTCGGGCCGGAAGCACAGGTAGTGGCCCTGGTCCACGCGCACCGGGGTGCCGCAGGGACTGAGCAGCGAGCCTTCGGCCAGTTCCTCCTGCACCAGCAGCTTCGGCACCAGGCCGATGCCGAGGCCGTTGAGCGCGGCTTGGATCAGCGCCGAATACTGCGCGAAGCGCGGGCCGGCGACGGTCTGGACCTCGGGCACGCCGTGCTGCGCGGCCCATTCGCGCCAGGCCGCGGGCGCGCCCTCGTGGTGCAGCAGCGTGTGGCCGACGATGTCGGAGGGCCGGCCGATGCGGTGCCGCCCCTCGACCAGCGTGCGCGCCACGATCAGCACGAACTCGCGCCCCGCGATGTATTCGGAGACCACGCCGGGCCAGCCGTCGGGGCCGTAGCGGATCGCGGCGTCGACGCCGGCGGGAATGCCGTCGCTCGGCTCGAGGTGGCGGCTGAAGCTCAGCATCACGTGCCGGCTCTTCTGGCTGAAGGCCGGCAGGCGCGGGATGAGCCACTTGGTCAGGAAGGTGGGCACGCTCGCGAGCGTGAGCAGGCCGGCGCCCGCGTCGCCCGAGCGCGCCTCGAAGGTCGCGGTCTCGATCGCGCGCAGCCCGCCCGAGATCTTCTGCCAATACACGCGCCCCTGCGGCGTGAGCTGCACGCCGCGGCCGTTCTTCTGCAGCAGCGGCCGGCCGAGGAAGGCCTCGATCCCGGCGATCTGCTTGCTCACCGCGCTCACGGTGATGCAGAGCGCGCCGGCCGCGAGCGTGATGCTCTCGTGCCGCGCCACGGCGTCGAAGGCCAGCAGTTCCTGGATGGTGGGGCAGTCGCGCTTCATGGGCCGGCTCCGGTCTCTGTGAAAGCTTGGTGAAAAACACTTTCTGATTGCTCAAGTTTCATCATCCAACTTTCACCCATAAGTACGCAGGCCTTACCTAGAATTTCCCGGACCGCAGCAGCCGGCGATGCGCAAAGGTAGCGCATCCGGAAAGTATGCCGGCGGCGCACATTCGGAGACACCCACTTGGTTCGCGGCATCTCGCTCGTCTACGGCCTCTACCTGCTGCTGCCGATCGCGCTGCTGCTCGTCGGCAGCGTCGGCGGCAACTGGACCAACACGCTGCTGCCGACGGGCGTCACGGGCCGGTGGTACCTCGACCTCTGGCTCGACGGCTCGTTCCGCCGCGCGTTCGCGAGCAGCCTGGTGGTGGCGCTCTCGGCCTGCGCGATCAACACCGTGCTCGCGCTGCCGCTGGCCTATGCGCTCTACCACGGCGCGCACCGCGGCGGCAGCCTCGCGGCGCGCATCGTCAGCGCCATGCCGATCGCGGTGCCGACGATCACGCTGGCCTTCGGCTACATGATCGTGTTCAACACCGACTTCGCGCCCTGGCTCGGCTCGATGCCGCTGCTGATCGCGGCGCACGCGATCCTCACGCTGCCCTACCTCACCAACACGCTGCTGACGGACCTGCGCCATCTCGACCTGGGCCGGCTCGAGCAGGCGGCCGCGACGCTCGGCGCCTCGGGCTGGCAGCGCTTCAGCGGCATCGTGCTGCCGAGCCTGCGCCAGAGCCTGATCAGCGGGCTGGTGATGGTGGCGGCCATCTCGGTGGGCGAGTTCGGGCTGTCGAACCTGCTCACGAGCTTCCAGAACCGCACCTACCCGGTGGTGCTGCTGCAGGCCTTCTACGGCGCGACGGGCTTCGCCTGCGCGGCCACGGTGATCCTGCTGCTGCTCGCGAGCGCCTCGGCGCTCCTGTCCTCCTCCCTCGTGAAGCCGCGCACGCGGTGACGAACACGCCATGAGCCTCCTCCTCGACAAGGTCAGCTACCACTACCCCGGCAGCACGCAGGGACTGCACGAGGTCTCGCTCGACGTGCGCACCGGCGAGCTGGTCGCGGTGATCGGGCCGAGCGGCTCGGGCAAGTCCACGCTGCTCAAGCTGGTCTCGGGCCTGGAGACGGGCCACACCGGCCGAATCGCGCTCGACGGCGAGGACATGTCGCGCACGCCGGTGCACCGGCGCCACATCGGCATGGTGTTCCAGAGCTACGCGCTGTTCCCGCACCTGAGCGTGCGCGACAACGTGGCCTACGGGTTGAAGCTGCGCAAGGTGCCGGCCGCCGAGCGGCACCGCCGCGCGCACGAGCTGCTCGACGTGGTCGGCCTCGGCGAGTACGCGCAGCGCCCGGTGGCGCAGC
This sequence comes from uncultured Variovorax sp., assembly GCA_966095775.1. GTDB lineage: Bacteria > Pseudomonadota > Gammaproteobacteria > Burkholderiales > Burkholderiaceae_C > Variovorax. The sequence continues at coordinate 9,477 of CBHTTS010000126.1, forward strand.
TCTCGGGCGGCCAGCAGCAGCGCGTGGCGCTGGCGCGTGCGCTCGCGATCGATCCGCGCGCGCTGCTGCTCGACGAGCCGCTGTCGGCGCTCGACGCCAGCGTGCGCGGCCACCTGCGCGACCAGATCCGCGCGATCCAGCAGCGCTTCGGCGCGACCACGCTGCTGGTCACGCACGACCAGGAGGAGGCGCTCGCGATGGCCGACCGCGTCGCGATGCTCAAGGACGGGCGGCTGCTGCAGATCGCCACCCCGCGCGAGATCTACGAGCGCCCCGCGAGCCGCGCGGTCGCGGAGTTCGTCGGGCTGTCGACGATCCTGCCCGCGAAGGTGAGCACCCCCGGCCGGCTCGACCTGGGGTTCGCCGAACTGGTCGCGGACACCGGCCGTCGCGTGTCGGGCAGCGCGGTGCAGGTGCTGGTGCGGCCCGAGCACGTCCGGCCCGACCCGCCCCTGGGCAGCGTCAACCGCCTGCCCGGACGCACCGGCGCGCAGCGCTACCTCGGCGCGCTCACGCGCTACGACTTCGCGGTCGAGGGCGCCGAGCGCCCCTTCCTCGCCGAGTCGGCCGCGCCGGCCGCGCACGCGATCGCGATCGCGCCCGAACACCTTTGCCTGCTCGACCACTGACCTTCCAAGGAGCCATCCCATGCAACGCAGACACCTGATCCGGGCCGCGGCCGCCCTGCCGCTCGGCGCGCTCGCGGCGCGCACCGCCTTCGCCTTCGACGGGCCCGAGCTCTACGCGGGCGAGAAGGCGCTCTATGCCGAGGCGCAGAAGGAAGGCCTGTGCGTCTCCTTCGACACCGGTCCCGAATGGGCGAACTGGAAATCGCTGTTCCGCGACTTCAAGAAGCGTTACCCCGAGATCGAGCTCACCTACAACGACATCGGCTCGGCCGCGACCGTGGTGGCGCTCGAGAAGACGCGCCGCCGCCCCCAGGCCGACACCGCCTACTACTTCGCGGCCTCGGCGGTCGATGCCGCGAAGAAGGACGTGGTCACGCCCTTCAAGCCCGTGAACTTCGACAAGCTGCCGCCGGTGTTCCGCGAGGCCGAGGGCCGCTGGTTCACGATCCACACGCTGAACATCGCGTTCCTCGTGAACAAGAAGCTCGTGAAGAACACGCCCACGGGCTGGGCCGACCTGCTCAAGCCCGAGTTCAGGAACAGCGTGGTCTACCTCGACCCGCGCTCCACCGGCATCGGCCAGGTGCTGACCTTCGCCGCGGCCTACGCCAACGGCGGCGGCGTCGACAACGTGCAGCCGGGCACCGACTACCTCGGCCGGCTGCATGCGGCCGGCAACGTGCTGCGCGTGGAGGGCACCACGCCCTACGCCAAGTTCCTCAAGGGCGAGATCCCGGTGTGGATCAGCTACGAGAACGACGGCCTCAAGGCCAAGCACGTCGACGGCATGGGCGAGGCGATCGACGTCGTGATCCCGAAGGAGGCGAGCGTGGCCGCGCCCTATGCGATCAGCCTGGTGAAGAACGGGCCGAACCCCAACGCCGGGAAGCTGTGGCTCAACTTCATCATGAGCGAGGCCGGCCAGTCGCTGTTCGCGCAGGGCTTCGTGCGCCCTGCCGTGCCCGGCACGCCGCTCGCGCCCGACGTGGCCGCGAAGATGCCGCCCGCGCCGCAGATCCGCCCGCTCGACGTGGTGAAGGCCTCGGAGCGCAAGGCCGAGGTCGACCGGCTCTGGGCCCAGGCGGCGCTCGGGAAGTAGGCCGCATGCGACGCTTCGGCGCCTGGCCCGCCTGGGCCTTCATGGCGCTGTTCTTCGCGGTGCCGCTCGCGGCGTTGCTGCCCGAGGCCTTCGGCGACGGCGGCGGCGCCTTCGCGCGCCTGTTCGGCAATCCGCTGTTCGCCGGCGCGCTGCGCAACACGCTCGCGCTCGGCCTCGCGGCGGGCGCGGTGTCGGCCGCCGCGGGCACCTGCATCGCGATCGAGCTCGCGCGCCAGCCGGCGTCGCGGCGCCAGTGGATGATGACGCTGCTGGGCCTGCCGCTCGCGTTCTCGGGCCTGGTCATCGCCTACGGCTTCATCCTGGCCTTCGGCCGCGCGGGCTTCGTGACGCAGCTGCTGGCCGGCCTGGGCGCCGACCCGGCCGCGCTCGGCAGCTGGATCTACAGCGTCTCGGGCCTGGGCTTCGCCTATGCCTACTACCTGATCCCGCGCGTGGCGCTCGCGCTGTACCCGGTGTTCGCGAACCTCGACCCGCGCCCCGCGCAGGCCGCGCGCACGCTGGGCGCGACGCGCGCGCAGGCGTTCCGGCACACCGTGCTGCCCGAGGTGCTGCCCTCGGTGCTGTCGAACGCCTGCATGGTGGCCGCGATCGCGATGGGCACCTACGGCACGGCGCTGGCGCTGGTGGGCACCCAGCTCAACATCCTGCCCCTGATGCTGCTGGCGCAGGTGAGCGACGGCGGTTCCGATTTCGCGGTGGCAGCGGCCTTGTCGCTGGTGCTGATGGTCTTGTGTGTGATCGTGATGGGAGTGGGCGATGTCTTCACGCGAAGGCGCGAGCGCGGCGCTGTCGGCGCCGGTCACTGAGGCGCTGGCGCGCCTGGCGCAGAAACAGCGGAGCGCCGCGCGCCACCGCCAGCCGGTGGCGATGATCGGACCCGGCGACGGCGGCCCGGTCGAATGCGCCGCGGCCCGAACCGTGGCCCGTGCGCTCGCGGGCGCGGGCATGGCGGTGGTCTGCGGCGGCCGCGGCGGCGTGATGGCCGCGGCCGCGCGCGGCGCGGTCGAGGCCGGCGGCATCGCCGTGGGCATCCTGCCCGAGGACGACGACCGCAACGCCAACGAATGGCTCAGCGTGGCCATTCCCACCGGCATGGGCGAGATGCGCAACGGCATCATCGCGCGCAGCGGCGTGTGCCTGGTCGCGATCGGCGGCAACATGGGCACGCTGTCGGAGATGGCGATGGGCCTCAAGTGGAACAAGCCGGTGTTCGTGCTGCACGGCGACATCGCGCTGCCCGGCGCGGTGCAGGCGGCGGACGTGGACGACATGCTCGCCAAGGTCGTGGCGCGGCTGCTGGCCTGAGGCGGCACGCGGCGGGCGAACGCCCGGGCGGCATTGCACAATCCCGCCATGCCGTACATGCCCACCTTCGTCGCCCCCGCCCGCTTCAACGATGCCGCCGCCGCGCTCGAGCAAGTCAAGTCGATCTACCAGGGCGGCCTCGCGCACCTGCGCGAGTCGATGCTGCGCTTCGTGGCGGGCGAGGCGCTGCCGGACCGGGTGCGGGCCTGCTACCCCTACGTGCGGGTGCACACGCACACGGTCACGCGGCACACCCCGCCGGCCAACGCCGGCCTGAGCTACGGCTTCGTCGCGGGGCCGGGCCGCTACGAGACCACGCTCACGCGGCCCGACCTGTTCTCGCGCTACTACCTCGACCAGTTCCGCCTGCTGCTCGAGAACCACCAGGTCGAGCTCGAGGTCGGCACCAGCACGCAGCCGATCCCAATCCACTTCTCCTTCGCCGAGAACGACCACATCGAAGGCACGATGAGCGAGGAGCGCCGCGCGCTGATGCGCGACGTGTTCGACCTGCCCGACCTCGGCGTGATGGACGACGGCATCGCCAACGGCACCTTCGAGGCCCAGCCGGGCGAGGCGCAGCCGCTGTCGCTGTTCACCGCGGCGCGGGTCGACTATTCGCTGCACCGGCTGCGCCACTACACGGGCACCGCGCCCGAGTGGTTCCAGAACTTCGTGCTGTTCACCAACTACCAGTTCTACATCGACGAGTTCGTGCGCCTGGGCCACGAGGCCATGGCCGACGAGAACAGCGAATACGTCGCCTTCGTCGAGCCCGGCAACGTGATCACGCGCCGCCGCGGCCTGGCCGCGGGCGCCAGCGCCAGCTACGGCGGCCTGCTCGACGGCAGCCAGGGCACGGCGCCGCCGCGGCTGCCGCAGATGCCGGCCTACCACCTCGTGCGCGAGGACTGCAGCGGCATCAGCATGGTCAACATCGGCGTCGGCCCGGCCAATGCCAAGACCATCACCGACCACATCGCGGTGCTGCGCCCGCATGCCTGGATGATGCTGGGCCACTGCGCGGGCCTGCGCAACGCGCAGCAGCTCGGCGACTACGTGCTCGCCCACGCCTACGTGCGCGAGGACCACGTGCTCGACGAGG